>JAUNBX010000074.1 GCA_030526875.1 Clostridium perfringens
TAGGTATAAAGTTTATACTAACAGTCTATAATACAAAAGAAGTCCTTGATTTTAGATTCCTCAGATACTACGCATATCTGTTGAATTTATAGGTGTTAGCCGCACCTATAAAATCTAGGGCTTTATTTACTTTTGAGAATATTGTTAGTTAAAAATAGAGAGAATATACACTGAAACTGATAAATAAATTATTTTCTTATCCAACTTTACCTCTCAATATGAAGTATAACTTACTTTTATCTTTTTCTTATACATTATTTTATTAATGATATATATTTATTTGCTGAATCATGTAATTAAAATAGTTATTATTAATCATAAACTAGCCTTACTTAAAAGATTAATTCCTTATTAATAATTTCCTCTATTTTCATTATTATATTATTTTTTATATATTTTACATTATTATATTTTTGTGCAATTTCCTTTTGCTTCTCTAAATCAAAACTTCCTTCAGCATTTATGGGAATTAACATCTTATCTTCAATTTTATTAATCATATCTTTACTTAATGTTGTATATTCATTTTTACCTTCAAGCCCTAAACGCCCCTTTATACTCTTCCTAAATATTGGCTCTAAAATAATTTTTATATATTCTAAATCAATATTAGTACACAATTCTGTAGGTACTAATAGTCCCCTATGATTAGTAATAGAAAATTTTTCATTATGATACATAAGATACCCAGCGAGCCCATCTTTAGCCCAAGTCAAATATTCGCCTTCATAGGTATATTCATTAATATTATTAAAACTTCCAACAGTATTTCCAGAATAAACAGGATAAATTCCTTTATTATTCATACAAAATTCCTTTGTATACTTTCCATTTCCAAGTACTGGAGTAAATAATTCTATTATTTTTACCTCTTTTGTATTTAGCCCCTCTAAAAATGTAATTTCTATCTCTTCTATTTTTCTTTTTTTCTCAAGTAATATATTTTTTTTAATGTTAATCTTCTCATACTTTAACGCTATATCTTCTTGAATTTCTAAATCATATTCTCCATTATCCCTTATTGGAATAGGTATTAGTATATCTAATTTTTTAATCATAGTACTATTTAATTTAGTATACTCATTCTTCCCATTTTCACCTATTCTCCCCTTAATATTCACTCTAAATATTGGCTCTATTATATTTTTTATATATTCTAAACTTATATTTGCCCCATTAAATGTTTCTTTAAAAGTAAGCATTCCGACAATATTGGTAATTGAAAACTTACCATTTATTACTCTAACATATCCAGCAATACCATCTGTATTCCAAATTAAGAACTTTCCATCATACATATAGGTATCAATATATCCAAACGCATCATCTACTTGAGTCGAATAAACAGGATATTTACCTGAATTTTTATTCATATACTCTTTTGAAATTACCTGACCTCTTTTTAGGTTGAACATGTCATTAAACTTAACATTTTTAAACTTTATTTTAGACACTCCAACTCCTCCTTAAATTTCTTTAAATCATCTATAGTTTCATCTATAAGATTTTTAAAATCCTCAATTGATGAAGTTTCTTTGGCTTTTTTTAATCCAATTTTCACCTTCTCATCTTCACTCCACCAATTTTCTATTATCCAACTATTATCTTTTTTAAAATCTTCTATGCTAATACTTTTAAACTTCAAATCAGTTTCAAAATATGACTTGAAAGGTTCAATTAAACTTGTTTTATCAACTAAATTTTTAAAATTATTATATTTACATACAGCTTCATGTAGATCATTATCATCAATATCAAATCTATTAGCATCTAAACTTTCTCCTATAGATGTACATATATAGGCGAATACTGGATTAGATTGCATTTTATTATTCTCAATCTCTATCTTTGTTTTTTTCTTTATTGTTAAAATATATGTCTTCTTCGGTGTGTTAAAAAAAGTATTGACAGGTAACGATATTATACTTTCTAAATAACAATATTTTAATATATAATCTTTCAACTTACTATTTTTTATATTAGATAATATACCATCTGGTAAAACAATATTTGCAACTCCCCCATAATTAAGTGATTTTAAAATCCACTCTAAAAATAGACCTTCTACTCCTGCCCCACCTAACTTATATTGTCCTGTTTTATTCGCTTCATCTTTCATTTGTTTTGATTGATAATATGGAGGATTAGCTAAAATTAAATCATACTTATTGCTCTCAATATTATCTAAAGTCCCTAACATTGTTTTACTTAAATCGTAAGTTTTATTTAATAATTTATTAGCTAAATACTGAACATCTGTTAATGTATTATTTTCTTTGAATAATTTAGAAAAATAAATTAACATATTCGCCTTCGCTAATACTATAGTTATATTGTCACCTTCTGACATCATTTTATCATATCCTACAAGTTTAATCTTTTCCACTAACTTGTTATTTTCATCAATATAATAAAACTCATCCATTTTCTCTTCAATAGCTTCTAATAAAAATTTACCAACTCCACATGCTGGGTCACAAATCTTTATTCCTTCATTTATATCAACCATATTTACCATTTCTTTAACCACCTTTAATGGTGTAAAGAATTGTCCCATATCAGTCTTATCGTCACTGTTTTTCATAAATGTTTCAAACAACTTTGATTTAAAATCTTTACTTATATTTATGAACTTTCCTTTTTTATCTTCATATTTTTTAAACTCTAATATTACTTGTTTAAATATCATATCTGTATTATCATTGCTTACATAATTATTAAAATTATCTTTTTCCGCATGAAATACTTTTCCATTAATAATAGTTGTTGAATCATTTCCACTTGGAAAAAGTGTTTTCATTGTTTCTCTAGGACCCTCTAAATATTTTCCCAATACCTTAGCATCAGTTGAATTTTTATTACTATAAAGATTAAATATATATTCAAATGAGTTATCATCTGTCAAAATTCCTATATCTGATAAATACTTAAATAGGAATACTTCTACAAATGTATATAATGCCATTTTTGCTGATGCGAATGTTAGATTTTTTAGTATTCCATTTATCTTTTGTGCTAAATCTGTTGGATCTAAATATTCTTTTTCTAATATTTGATTATTCTTCTTATCAATAGATAATCCTATATCATTTATCAATTTTATCAATACTCTTGCATTCTCTTTTGGTTTTACTTGAATATTAATAGGATTTCCCTCTACATCAAGTATTTTTTTCCCTGTTAATGGATTAATCCAAATAAATTGCTCTCCATCCGATACAATGTATATCTTTGCATTAAGAGCTTTAGCCACATCTATTTCTTGATCAATAGCAGCTTTAATATCCTTTTCAGACTTAAATTTATTTGGTACCTTTTGTTCTTGATAAATGATTACTTGTCCTATTTTATCTATTATTAGAACATCAGGTTTTTTATCCCCTAATTTATCTTTTATATTAATTTTTTTTATTTTTTTGGTTGCAATAAGATTCTTAACGGTTGTTGCTCCTAGACTTAGACATTCATATTTATCTAAAATACTTACATTATATGAATATAATTCATTTTGAATTGTTTGTTCTGACATTTTTATACCCCTTTCAACATATATCAACTTATTATACATATTTTTATATATTAATATTTTATCATTATTATACTTATATAACTATGTATTTTTAGTTGTTATCAAATTAATAACTTAAACATATATTTTTGATAATGATTATTTTATATAAAATTTAGTTTTTATTTTTTTATCTATTATTTCTAAAAAATAGGCATCCTAAAACTCTGACATCGAAGAATCCTACCTCTTTGATGTCAGAATTTTAGGAGAACCATATTGAAAATTTTAAATTATCTTCTTTATAAATTTGCACATAAAAAAGTCTAACTAAAAAATCATTTAGCTCATATTAATGATCTAAAGTTCTAAAAAAAGACTCTTATATCATAAATTCTAGCAAAATAATTATATAAGACTAACACTAGATATAAAATTTATACTAATAGTCTATAATACCAAAAGGTCATTGATTTTAGCTTTCTCAGATAATGGAATTATCTGTTGACTTTACAGGTGTTACCCCACTTATAAATTCTAGTTCTTTATTTATTTCGAGAATAGTATGTATCAAAAATTATAGAAATATACACCAAAAAATCTAAAATTTATTATTATAACTTTTATAATATAACTACATGGAAGGAATTTATTCTAGCAGATTGTTAGAATAGTATACTAGATTTTTTAAATTAACCAACTGAAAATCTAGAATAGATTATAATAAATTAAATACAAAGTATATTTATAGATTAAATAAAATTGATTGTGCGTCCTAAACTAAATATATCTGAATTATATCCATATTTAGGTTTACACAATCAATTACACATTATCTTTAATTACTTAAAAAAATAAAAAAATTAATATAATAGAAAAGTTACTTCATAGAAACCTACTATATTAAATACTTCTTAATAGAGGTATATTCAAAATAGCAGTGATATTACTTTATTTATTCTTCATATTTATATACATTTCATAATAATGCTTTGAAATTTCACTATCTATATTAAATTCTTTAATGATAAAAAATTCTATACTGGTATTTTTCTTATCAACTATAAGTTTATTTATCTTTATTATTGCTATGCACCCAACATTTTTCACTATAAGAGGTATTTCTGAATCTATTGGGTAAATTCTTTTTTCTGATTTTTCTAGTATGTATTTATTATCATTAATTTTTACAATATCTTTTTTGCTTGATGCTACTAAATACCAATTTATTTCATATAATACTCCCATATTTAGTTCCTCACCTTCTAATAGTAAACTTTAATCATTATTGAATTTTTCTTTAATTATATTTGCAATATCTCCTAAAAATTTATTATTATATACTAATAATGCCATAATCCCCAATACTGCTATCCACAATAAAGTTAATACTACATTAGTTGTAATCCCCTTCGAAATATTAAGTAAATCTGTAGCTTGATTCACTATTAATCCAACCACAAAGGCTATAATAAATCCTTCATACATTAATACTCTTATTTCCTTTATTCTTCTTTGTTGTTCTAATTTTTTAATTTTTTCTTCTGCTTCTTTTAATATTCTTTCTTTTTCTAATTCAATTATTTCTTTTTTTATATCTTCAAACAATTTTTTTTTAGCGGATTCTTTTATATATTCTATTTCACTATCTGTATCACCTTGTGAAATTCTTTGACTATTTATATAAGCCTCTATCATTTTCTTTGTTATTTTACAATCCATTATTACTTATCTTCGCTTTCTAATAACTTCTTTAATATATTTTTATACTCTAAATCTGCTTTTTGCTTTATTTCATAACTTACCTTTGAACCTATAAAATTTTCTTCATTATTATAAACTGAATCCTTATGATTTTTATACCATTTATTTTCACTTGGTATAGACTTTAACTCTTCAAATACAAGCTGTCCTATTTTTAAATCCGGATATATTCTCATTGCACAATTAGTAGCGTTGAAAATTCCTAATTGTAACTTCCCGCAATAAGTTTGATTACAATGCTGATCGCTTAATATTAAACCTAATCTGGTAAATTTAGTTCTTGGTCTTACATGTGCTATTATATTATTAGGTAAATTGATAACTTCATTTAATGTCACTAATATATATTCCTTAGGTCCTATTTCATATCCATTATCAATTATAACTTCATCATAAATACTATCTATTTGATTTTGATTTTTTAAATCTATAGTCTTAAATTCATTTTTATATATATGAATTATATTTTCCATTGATACATCATAAGATGCTCCTTGAAGTCTTTCTTCATTAAATGGCTCTATAAAAGGTCTTTCTAACTCATAATTTTTGTAATTTTTAACCATATCTCTTATTTCTTTATCACTTAATATCATAATTTTATCTCCTAAATCAGCTCTCTCTCTATATATTAGCACATTTACATAGGAAATTTAATACTCCTTCTTTTTTAAAATCATATATTTACCATACTATTTTAAAAATCACAACAATTTATTTTATATATAATTTATTATGATCTTTCTTTTTAATTAAAGAATTCTCTCTACCTAAGAGGTTTTCTGTAAGAGCTTATCTATAATTTTTTAATCATATATATAATGGCATAAACCTTCATATTCAAGCCTTTACCTACTATATAAAAATAAATATTAATCATCATAATTTTAATATGCAAAAAGGCTGAATAGACTTATATACATCCTACCCTTTATAAATTCTTTACTTTCAATAATCAAAACTATATAAACAAGTCCAGAAAACTACTCAACATCAATCCTCATCCCCTTATAATAATACTCCATATCCCTCTCATTAATTTCTCTTAAAACTCTACATGGGTTACCAACAGCTACTACATTTGATGGAATATCCTTTGTCACTACGCTTCCTGCACCTATTACAGTGTTATCTCCTATTTTTACACCTGGAAGGACTATTGCACCTGCACCAATCCAAACATTATTTCCAATGTGTACTGGTAAGTTAAATTGGGCTTGTTTTCTTCTTAGTTCTGGGTGTATTGGGTGTCCTGCTGTTGCTATGATTACATTTGGAGCAAACATAACGTTGTTTCCAACAAATATTTCTCCATCATCAACTAAAGTAAGGTTAAAGTTTGCATAAACACCATTACCAAAGTGAACATTTTTTCCTCCCCAATTGGCTCTAAATGGAGGTTCTATATAACAGTTTTCACCTATTTCATTAAACATCTCTTTTAATAATTTACTTCTCTTTTCTTGTTCTGATGGGCGTGTTTGATTAAAATCATATAATAAATCTGCATATTTTCCTTGTTCTTTTAGTAGTTCTTCATCACTACAATAATATAACTTTCCACTGTATTGTCTTTCTATTATCTCTTTAAATTCCATTTTATCTCCCCCTAATAAATTATATCTTTATACCATTATAAAACTTATAATTTACTATTTAAACAGAAAAAGTAAAATTAAAATCATTATTTACTTTATAGCTTCATAACTATTAGCTTATTCACTTCTCTTTTTACCTGTAGCTGCAAGGTATACTATAAATTCTTCTTCTCCATCTAACCCTAAAAGATTATCTATAGTTTCTTGATCATATATTCCAATTGCACAAACTCCCATGTTCAAAGATTCACCTGCTAGATAAAGGTTTTGGCAGATATGCCCCACATCTATTAATATCTTTTTATGTGCTGATATATCATACTTCCACTCTGACCTATAAGGTGTTGTACTCCATGCAAAGGTAATAGCTGCTTTCTTTGCAAAGTTAGGCACAAAGGGTTACTCTAAAGTGATTGCATCTAACTTTTCATCAACATCTTTTTAAACTACTCTTAACTGCATGTTTTTACCATTAAATAAAACTATAAACTTTTCTTTAAATTATTTAGCGAAAATCTACAGCCCCAAATATAATTTTTATTAATACAAAAAAGACGAAGCACCTATTATAGACACTTCATCTTCATCAAAATATTATAGTTCTATTCATTAATAGCTTCAATTCCTTGTTCCTTAAACCTTTTTAAATTATCCTTCATATTTTTAAGTACTTGTGTATAATTACGCCCTTAATAAATTTTTTACTCTATATTATAAATATCATTTATTTGTGATAAGGTTCATTCTTCATTATTCTAAATCCTCTATAAATCTGTTCAAGTAGCATTACTCTAAACAGTTGGTGAGGAAATGTCATCTTTGAAAAACAAATCTTTTGGTTTGCTCTTTTTATAACTTCTT
>JAUNBX010000075.1 GCA_030526875.1 Clostridium perfringens
GTGTCTGGCATAATTACTGCCACTTGATGTTTTTCAGCCAGTCTTTGAAATCCACTTTTTTGAGTGAAATTATCATCTGTACAAGTTAAACCTGATAACCACCAAATAAGAGGAATTTTCTTACCATCTTTATTAGAAGGCAAGTAGATACTAAAGGTCATATCACAATCTAAAACTTCTGAATAATGACTATATTTATATTGTTCACCGTTAAAGGAAAAGTGTCTTTCAATTTCTTTAAGCTTCATCATTAGAATCACCATATGTTAAGATTGTACGAATTGATTCACCTTTATGAAGTAAATCAAAGGCTTCGTTAATATCTTTAAAGTCTAAATGATGTGTAATAAATGAATCTAAATCAATTTTACCTTCCATATAATCTTCAATCATTCCTGGAAGCTGAGTTTTTCCTTTAACTCCACCAAAGGCAGAACCACGCCAAACTCTACCTGTTACTAATTGGAATGGACGAGTATGGATTTCTTCACCAGCACCTGCAACACCTATAATAATACTTTCTCCCCAACCCTTATGGCAACATTCAAGAGCAGATTTCATAACTTCAACATTTCCAATACATTCAAAGCTGTAGTCTACACCACCATTAGTCATCTCAATTATTACATCTTGTATTGGTTTATCAAATTTAGTTGGGTTTACAAAGTCTGTTGCTCCCATTTTTTTAGCTAATTCAAACTTATCTTCGTTTATATCTATAGCAATAATTCTACCAGCTTTTGCTTGTGCTAGCCCTTGAACAGCAGCTAAACCAATAGCTCCTAAACCAAATACAGCAGTTACCGCTCCTTCTTCAACTTTAGCTGTGTTATGTACAGCACCAATTCCTGTAGTAACTCCACATCCAAATAAGCAAACCTTATCTAGTGGTGCATCTGGTTGGATTTTTACAAGTGATACTTCTGCAACAACTGTGTATTCACTAAATGTGCTTGTTCCCATGTAATGATAAACAGGTTCTCCGTTATAAGAGAAACGAGTTGTTCCATCTGGCATTAATCCTTTTCCTTGAGTTTCTCTTACTGAACTACAAAGATTTGTTTTCCCAGAACGACAGAATTCACATTCTCCACATTCAGCATTGTATAGTGGAATAACATGGTCTCCAGGTTTTACTGAAGTAACTCCTTCACCTACTGCAACAACAACTCCGGCTCCTTCATGACCTAAAACTACTGGAAATACTCCTTCAGAGTCTTTCCCTGATAATGTAAAAGCATCAGTGTGACAAACTGATGTATAAAGAATTTTTACTAATACTTCTTTTGCTTTTGGTTCTTGTACATCGATTTCTACAATCTTTAAAGGTTCTCCTGGTTTAAAGGCAACAGCCGCTCTACTTTTCAAATTAAACTCCTTCTTTCTTTTATTATTATATGGTGCATAGATAGTTAATAATATGTACTATGTCAGTTAAAAATAAGGATATTAACTTTTTATTGCAACATACATTTTTAATAATATAAAAACCTACTATATAATATAAAATTAATGCCTTTAATATTCTTAGTGAAAGTTTAAAATAAGACATTTAAATGTGATATTAAATAAAAGGTTATAATTATAGTATAAAATAAAAATTTGATAAAATACAGTTTAATATCAAAGAATCAATAAATATTGGAAGAAAGGTAAAGAATACAATGAAAATAGGAAATTCAAAATTAATAAGAAGCATAGATAATTATTGTATAAATAAGTTAGGCATTCCTTCAATGGTTCTTATGGAGAATGCTGCATTAAGGGTTATTAAAAATATAGATTTTCAAAGGTTTAAATCTTTTACTATAGTATGTGGAACTGGAAATAACGGTGGAGATGGTCTTGTGGTTGCCCGTCAACTTTTTAGTATGAATATGAAAGTTAATGTGTTTATTATAGGGGAACACCCTATGAGTAGTGATTGTTCTGTTAATTATAATATTTTAAAAAACATGGGGATTTGTATAGAGCATATTACAAAAGATGAAGATATAAAAAAGTTAAAGGAATCCTTATGTGAAAATGATATAACCATTGATGGGATTTTTGGAATTGGTTTAAAGAGAAATATAGAGGGCATATATGATGAGGTTATTAAGGTTATGAATAGATACAGCACTTATACACTTTCTATAGATATTCCATCAGGGATGATGTGTGATAGCTTTGGAATTTTAGGAACTTGTGTTGAAGCAAATAAAACTGTTTCTTTTGAAGTTTATAAAAAAGGTTTTTTAGATTATGAAAGTGAAAGGTATGCAGGGGAGATAATAATTGAAAATATTGGCGTGCCTGAATATGTAGTTGATAAGTTTCACTTAAAAGAATATTTAATAGAAATAAATGATATAAAAAGTATTATAAAAAAGAGAAATAAATACTCTCATAAAGGTGATTTTGGTAGAGTAGCTGTTATAGCAGGGTCTGAAAAATACACTGGTGCAGCTTACCTTGCATCACAAGGAGCTGTAAAAAGTGGAGCAGGTCTTGTCACTCTTTGCACTAACAAAGCTATAGTTAATATTTTGCAAAGTAAAATGGCAGAAGCTATGACAATGTCTTATGAAGATAGTGGATTTGAAAAAATTATAGATAATAGTGATAGCATTGCAATAGGTCCTGGTATGGGAAATAGTGAAACTATTTTTAATCTTGTAAAAGATATTTTATCTAAAGAAGGGTGTCCTGTAGTTATAGATGCTGATGGATTAAATGTGTTAAAAGATAATTTAGAGATATTAAAAAATAGTAAAAGGCAAATTGTAATAACACCTCATATGGGAGAAATGTCTAGACTTATAGGTGTTCCTAGTAAGGACATAATTGAAAACAGAATAGATATTGCTGTGGACTTTGCTAAAAAGTATGGAGTAATTGTATTGTTAAAAGGATATAACACCATAATAACTAACGGAGAAGAGGTTTATGTAAATTCCACAGGAAACAGTAAAATGGCATCAGGTGGAATGGGAGATACCCTTACAGGAATTATTGCTTCTTTTATAGGGCAAGGGTATGAACTTTTAAAAGCTACAATATTAAGTGCGTATATTCATGGATATACTGGTGATATGCTATCAAAAAATATGTTTTGTGTTAATGCTTCTCATATTATTGAAAAGTTGCCATATGTAATTGAAACTTTAGTAGATTAAGATAGTAGTATATTTATATAAATAGAGTAGAAATTAGATATATTTTATTTAATTTCTACTCATTCCTACTTTGTATATTTTTAATATTTTATTCATTAGAATTTTCATTCTCACAGGCATTAATATAAAATGTAGCTATTTTATCTAAAGAAAGATATTTTTTTACATAGGATTTATTCCAAATTCCTAGTTCTTTAAGTTTTTTATTAGAGTCAATTAAAGAATTAATAAATGTACTTAATTCATTGATAATTAATTCATCATTTAGGTTTGGTGATGAAGAACAATGGTCCCCAAAGTTTGAGTGAATCATTTCTAAAATAGTGGTATTATTTATAATATTAACATAGCCATTTAAGCCAAATGAAATAACAGGTTTACCAAGGCTCATAGCTTCTAGGGCAACCCTTCCGGTACCTATAATTAAATCACTATCATTATAATAATCAAAAATATTGAATCTGTTTCCTAAAATAAATATCCTATTTTGTCCTAATTCTGAGTTGATTTTATAGGCTAAATCTTTAACAAATTTAGAATAGTTTCCATCACCAATAATAACAGCAAGTATTTCTTTATTTTTAGACTTTACTTTTTTAAAGCTTTCTAAAAAAAGTCTAGCTAAGTTTGATTTATTATAGGAAAGCCTACTGCAATATAAAATAATTATTGAATCTTTAGGGATTCCTAAGGACTTTCTTAATATATCTTTCTGCTTTAAATTTTTAATAGGATTTTCTATGCCATTAGGAATAGCTGTATATTTATCAAAGGGTAATTTGTTTATTAAATTATTATAATATTTCTTTGCATAGTCACTTACAAAAATAATCTTATCTATATAAGATAAAAAATTATTAAGTATTTTTTCAGAATAATATATACCGTGAATAGTTAGTATTATTGGAACGTCCATTATTGATTTAATTACAGGGCACAAATAAATATCATCATTCATATGGATTTGAAAAAGTTTTATATTGTTAATACTTGAAATAGTATTTATAAATTCATTCTTATTGTTTAAATTTAACACATGTAGTTCTATGTTGTAAAAGATAAATAATTCTTTGTTAAAGCATTCATTTGTTAATATACATAAATTAATATTTTCTTCTCTTAGTTTATTTGCAAGGTTTATAACATAGCTTTCAGTTCCACCAATGTTGCAACTACCAAGGATAGTTATAATGGTGTATTTGTAGTCTTTCTTATATTTCTGATATTTTCTTTTTGAGCACAGTATTTCATTAAAATAATATTGACTATTTAAAATATTATTTTTATTAAATAGTGCCAATTTATTTTTGGTATCTGGTCCTAAATAGTAGTTTAAACATTCATCATAAGGGATTCTAGATTTTTTTACATAATAAAGTATCTCAGGTACTTTGCTTATATTTTCAAAACGTAAAAAGTATAGTATTAAATCAATTTCAGAAGTAAAAAAGTAGTAACTTGAGTAATGTAATATTTTATTAAGAAAATTTTTTCTGAATACAAAAGTGTATAAATCTAATGGTAAATAGGAGGCAGAAATAACAAAATTAATATCATCACTAGTTACAAAGTTATTAGATTCACTTAAAGCTTCATTTTTACATGTATCATCATCAATAGGCATTTCAAGACAAGAACAAATATTAACGTTATTTGAATTCATAAATAATATTTGTTTTTCAAATCTTTTAGGAGCATTTATATCTAAACTGTTCATAAAGGTAATAAAATCTCCAGAAAGTGATGTAGATAGTGAAATTAATTTGTTAAAAACAGAATCAGTATCATTAACCTCTAGTACACAACATTTATATTTATTATATTTAGATATATTAAAATATTTTTTAGATGTTATTATAAAAACTTCTAAGTTAGCGTAGTTTTGCTTAAATATATCATCTAGGGTATCAGAAATATCATCATTGTTAAGTGCAATTAAAATTATACTTAGCTTGTTCATTAGATTAGCCAATATAGAGTTCTTTATATGATAGATGTATAAAATGGTTTGGCGTGATATATGATATTCCATAAGCCTCTATATTAAAACAATCCTCATAATTTCGTGTCATTAATGGCAAGGTTAGTGATTTTATTGATTTTGGATTTACATACAGTATACTGTTATAAGCAACTCTTGGAGTAGGATTAGAGTAATCATAAATAGTTAAAGCGATAGCATTAGAGTGAGAAGAAGTATTTGTAAGTCTAATGTATAAGGCATTACTGCCCTTAGAACAATTTATAATTCCAGTATTATAAGTTCTTTGCATTTCATAATCTCCTTTATAAGTTACGGTGATTTTGTTTTTTTATACATATTTAATATATGATTTTTTCGAAAAAATGTTAAAAAAACAAAACAAATAATACATAAGTGGCATATTATGTATATTGATAGCGAATATTAGGAGGAAACTTATGAGTAATAACAGAATAAAAGATCTAGTAAGTATTGTTGTTTCGAATTATAATAATGAAAAATATATTCAAGAGTGTTTGAATTCATTGATAAATCAATCTTATAAAGATATTGAGATAATTATAGTTGATGACTGCTCAACAGATAATAGTGTAAACATTATACAATCATGGATAAATAAAAGAAATCATTATGATAAAAGTAGAATAAAGTTTTTAAAAATGTCTAAAAATATGGGATTCTCAGGAGCTGTTACTATTGGAATGTATATGGCTAGAGGTGAATATATAGCAATGCAAGATGGTGATGATGTTTCACATAATAACAGAATAGAAATTCAGGTTAAATATTTACAAGAGAATACAGATATAATGATGGTTGGATCTAACTATTATGTTTTTGAGGATTATTTAAAAGATGCTAAAATTAAACCTAATTTTATCGTATATGGAAAAGATAATATCTTAGAAGCTTTTGCAAATGGACAGAGTCCAGTTTCTTTTGGAACCATACTTTTTAATGGAAAAATATTTGATGAAGTTGGCGGTTTAACAAGAAAACTAGCAGGGGCAGAAGATTATGATTTTATACAAAAATCTGTTGTTTATGGAATAGATAATATAAAAAGAGCATTATATTTTTATAGATCTCATGAAGGACAAAGATCAAGAGAATATTATTCTAATAATAATGTTAAAAAAGTTGCAATAAATAAAAAATCATTGAGTATTTTGATAGCTTTAGATAAGTTTAATATTGGGGGAACAGAGACTCATGTACTAACCCTTACTAAACAATTAATAAATGAAGGAGCAAAAGTAACTGTAGTAGCTAGTGATGGTCCATTAGCATCAGAGTTTAAAAAATTAAGATGTAAAATCTATAATATAGATTTCCCAATTTCAATAGAAAAAGATAGTTTGAAAAGAGCAAATTTTTTAGAGAAGATATATGAAATTTTTGAGTTAGAAGGCATTAATGTAGTTCATGCACATCAATCATCATCTGGAAATCTTATAGTTGAAGCTGCTAAAAAAGTAAATATACCTAGTATATTTACAATTCACGGAATGTATTATTATGATATATTAGGTAATACCTTAAAACAGGCAAGTAAAGTTATAAGTGTTAGTATCCCAGTTTACAAATGGTTAATGAAATTTGGTATTAGTTCAGTAGTAGTTCCAAATGGAGTTCCTTATAAGAATTATACTAACAAAACAGAGTATTTCTTAAGAAGAAGATACAATATTCTTAGGGATACAATGTGTATAACTTATTGTAGTAGAATGGCTTGGGAAAAAATAAATGTTTGTAAAAATTTAATCACAGTAGTTAAGGATTTAAGAAAAAATGAAAATATAAAATATGAAGCTATAATAGTTGGAGATGGTCCTGGATACAATGAATTAAAGGCTTTAGGTGATGAAACTAATAAAGCATTAAAGAGGGAGATAATTCATTTTACAGGAAATCAGATAAATGTAAATAGGTATTATTTAGCAAGTGACTGTGTCCTTGGAACTGGTAGAGTTGCAATTGAAGCAATGGCAGCATTTAGAAAGGTTATTGCTGCTGGAAACTCAGGATATTTTGGATTAGTGACAAGTGAAAATTTTGATGAAGCATGGAAGACCTATTTTGGAGATCATGATTTTAAAGTAAAAAATGATGCAAAATATTTATATGAAGATATGAAAAAATACTATTTAGAAAAACCAAACCTAGATAAAGATATATACGATATATATGATAAAAGTAGGGAAGTATTTGAAATAGGTAAAGTTACAAAAGAATTAATAGATGTTTATATTGAGGCATTAAATTAAATGTAAATTTAATTTTTGCTAAGAATATAAATTTAAAAAGGCAGGTTTTATTATAGTAAATATAAAGTAAGAGATATTAATATAATAGTATACTGTATCAAAGTTAGATAAACTTTGATACAGTTTTATTTTTAACTTATAAGTGGGGTGTTATTTATAAATTATCTCGTAAATAACACTGCTATGAGGTTTAAGTTTTTCAAAAATATA
>JAUNBX010000020.1 GCA_030526875.1 Clostridium perfringens
ATTTTATCAAAACATAATGATAAATGCAATTAATTTAATCTAAATCCTTATATCACGGTATTTTAAGATTAAATCTTACATCTATATCATCATATTTAGTTATATTATAAGTTTCTATTAGCCACTTATAATCTTTAAGTCTTTCTAAAGAATCAATAATATCTTCTTTTGAAGAACTTATAAATGCACTAACACTTACTTTATTATCATCTTTTTTTAAATTATCTACATTAAGTCCTATACTACTAATATTGTTTAAGACTTCCTCTAAATCTATATCACAATTTCTCTCATAATTATTTTCAAGTAAAAAATTTCTATTTTTTAATTTAATCTCTTTATTATTTATAAGTAGAGTTCCACCTTGCCATATATATGCAATAAATAATACTAATAATATAATTAAACCTCTTAACCTTTTCATTTTATAATTCCTTCCACAACAACAAATTTATCATCTAAATATTCTATAGAAGAAATATCTATTATTTCTTTTAGCTCATCTAAAACATATTTAAAATACTCTCTGTTTAAAGTTAAATTTATTTCATTATTAAAAACTTCTAAACTATAAGTACCTGGAAAGTAAGCTAGATTTAGTATATTTTCAATATTTTTAAATATTTCTTCACTTTCATAATCACTACTATCTGATTCTATAATTTCTATACTGCTTTTATCTCCTAAAGCACTCTTACTTTTCAAATTCTCACAAAGTAAAAATAAATTTCCTATAATAAATATAATTATTAATAGATTTATAAGTTTTTTGGTTTGTTTATTCTTCCTCTCTATATACTCTTTAGGTAGAAAGTTTTTATTATACTTTAAATATATTATGTTAACTCACCTTACCTTTAATAAATTTTATATTTTTAGTTAGTTTATTAAGAGCATTATTATAAAGACTTCCCTCAATAAATAATACAAAATCATCCACAACAAATATTTCTTTTAGATATTCTAAACATTCTAAAATATAACAATTTATATCTTCCTCGATATTAAAAGATTTAGTATATACTACAGTTTTATTTATAGATGTAACTAAATATATATTTTCTCTAAATCTTCTTATATTTATATTTAAACCTTTACTTTTATTTTTAAATTCTTTTGTGAATTCATAAGGCTTTATATATATATCGTTGCTTTTAGCTATAATTTCTTTTAAAGCATTATAATATTTTATAAAATATATTATAAGATATGTTTCATCCTTAAATTTTACTTTCTCGTAATGAGTTAAACCATCATAATACCTAAAAGTACTGTTTATATTTTCCTTTATAAGTCCTCTCACACTATCTTTTTTGTTTATTTTTATTATTCTTATAAAAATATCTTCTTTTAATAATATTATTTTAAGCTTTCCTTTTGTCTTTGACATTAACCCATTATCATTATCTCTACATATATAAATAGTCTTCCTATTTAACATAAAAATTTCTCCTTTCTTTTAAATATATATTTTCATTCCTAAACTCATAATCATAATAATAAATTTTTGTATTACTTTCATCTAAATTTTCTTCTAAAATAAAAACATTTTCTTCTTTATTTAAATAAATTTTAAATTTATTACTTTCTATTTCTAAAAGACTTAATTTATCTAGAAACTCTTTATTATTTGAAATAACTTTTTCTTTAGCATCTAAAACATCTTGACTTTCCATATTATCTAAAATAAGCAACTCTTCATTTTCAAAAATATCAAATCCATTTTCTATATTTCCTCTTTCTTGCTTATTATTAATAATATATAACCTTTCTGCTAAAAATTTGTTTCTATGGTTGTCTTTATTTAATCTTTTTTCATATACCCTCATCTCATTTTCTATAAGCACTCTTTTATTAACAGCAATACTTAAAAGAGCTAGTACTAAGGTAAAACCTATTAGAGACATAGCTATAACTTCTAAAGATGCATATCCCCTTTTCCTATTCTTTATATTTATTTTCATAGCTAAAAATCCTCTCATCTCCCCCTAATTGTTTTAATGTAATATAAATAATATTCCCCTTTTCCACTATTCTAAAATCTTCTATATCTTTTAGAATAGTATTAGTTGCCACTCTTTTATAAACTTTATTATTTAAACTAGAGTCTCCATCATAAAAATTGTAATCTTCATTATTAAAATCATATTTATCACTGTCTAACCTATAATGTTCAACTACAAGTTTATTACTTTTATTTATATTCTTTTCCTTTATTATATCCATCTGTAAATTCTCATTATCACTATATATCTTAAGTTCATTATTATCTACTAAAATACAATATACACTTTCATTAAACATAGCATTTTCTATATACATAGATGCAGATAACATATAATTATAGTTAGTTGAAACCTTTATTTCATTTTTAAACTCCTTTATATAAGGTAAAAAAATACTTAATATTATTGTACTAAATATTACACAAAACCAAATATATAAAGCGCATTCAACTAAGAAATACCCTTTTCTCTTCATAATATATACCTATATTTGGTTATAATATTTTCATAGAGACATTGTTCACTATTTTTCATAAATTTAATCTTAATACTTAGTATATCCTTATTAATACTCTCAGTCTTATCACTTTCATAAGCTGAACTAAGTGATATATAGTATCCATTTAACTTATTATTATTTTTTATTATTTTATTCACCTCATAAATATTTCCACTTAACCATTTATCGCTTGAGTTTAATTCATCTATACTCAACTCATTTTTCATATCAAAAGTATATTCTTTATCTAATATTAATTCTAAAACTTCATCAAAGGTTAAGTTATACTTTAAATTCATAGAAATATAATTTATGCAATTTAAATATTCTATCTTTCTTTTATTTTCAGTATCTATTTTTTTATAAGTTTTATAAAATGTAAAAATACCTAAAGATAATATAGAAAAGATAGTTAAAGCTATTGATAAATCTACTAAAAGGTAACCTTTACTCTTTAATGTCAATAGTTCCACCTCCTATATTAATAGTTATTTTATGTTCTACTTCTCTACTATCTTTAATGGCTATAGTACATGGAGTTGTAATTGAACCATTTTCATTTATTAACAAAGAATTAGCCTTCCCATTTATACTCTCTATCTTTACATTTTCTAAACTTTCAGATAAAATTATCTCTTCAATGTTTTCATTTAAAGGATATATTATTCCATATAATAAGATATTTTCCTCTTTGTCATAACTAATCTTCCCCTTTACTCCCTTTTCCTTTGACATAGATTTTCCAAGAGTTAAAAATGAATGTATTTTATTTATATCTTTTTCTATAATTATGTTATCTTTAATAACTTTTAAAAAACTAAAGCCTTGAATAAAAATTACTATTACTATAGATAAAACACTTAAATATACACTTACTTCCACTAGAGTAAATCCTTTTTTCTTTTTATACATACTTAATACATCCATAGATAGGAATAAATATTAACACCATCATAAAAACTACAATTCCCCCTAAGATAATCATTACCATAGGTTCTAATAATTTTGTAATCATACTTATCTTCTCATCAAACTCTTTTTCCAATATCTTGCTTAAAGTCTTTATATTTTCTTCTAATCTTCCTGACTCTTCTCCACTAAATATAAAACTTATTGCTATATCTGACATACAATCTAAAGTTTTTAAAGCTTCACTTAAACTTTTACCACTACTTATTCCATCCCCTAATAACTGAATATTTTCTTTTAAATAACTAGATTTTAAATTTTCACTTAAAACATCTAATGATTTATTAAGTGAAACTCCACTTGTTACTATAAGTTCAATTATAAAAATAAGATTGTTCTCATAGTAAAGTTTCAAAATCATATTGTTTTTTATAAATCTTCTTTCCCTTATAAAACTAAAAATGAGATATATAAATATTAAAAATATAATTCCATAAATTAAGACTATCAATCTAGAGTATTTAACATCTTCTATAAAATTTAAATAGTTGATTATTATATTTATAATTTTAGAAGTTTTCCCCTGTAAATCATCATAAAGACTTTTAAAGCTTGGCAATATTATTAATAAATAAAATATAACAATAAATGCTACAATGGATATTAGAAATATTGGGTATATCAAAATTTTTATTAACTTACTAGTAAATTCTTTTCTTCTAATGTAATGATTACTAAGCTTTTCTAAAACAGTGTCTAAGTTCCCACTTTCTTCACCAATACTTATTAAATCACTTAAGATATCATCATATATATCATCTTCACTTTTAATACTTTCAGACAATGTCTTGCCATTATTTATATCATCTATAATTCTATCTATTGACTCTTTATAAACTTTATTCTTAAGAGAAAGTTTTACAAGACTTAAGGCTTTTTTCATAGGTATACCTGATGATATATAGCTGTTAAGATTTGAGCAAAATATAACTAAACTATTATCAAGAAAAAACTTCTTCATTTAACATCTCACTTTCCTTAAATAAAATATATTCTTCTAATGATATTTTCCCCTGTAAAAGAAGATTTCTACAACTTTCTAAAAGTTCATTTTCATTATTTTTTAAATTTTCTCCTAACCTTTTATCATTTATTGTTATTTTAGACACCATAGTTCTTCCCTTAACCCCTGTATAACCACAAACCTTACATCCTTTAGCTTTAAATATAGTTTCTCCTTTTAAAAAGGAATACTTATTACTATCTATATAAACTTTTTCTTTACAATTTTCACATAGAGTTCTAACTAATCTTTGGGTAATAACACCTTTTAATGCTTCATCTAATAAATACTTTTCAACCCCTATATCCAAAAGACGGCTAAAAATATTAGAACCATTATTTGCATGAATAGTTGAGTATACCTTATGCCCTGTTATAGATGCTCTCACTGCAATTTTAGCCGTTTCTTCATCCCGTATTTCTCCAATTAAAATTACATCAGGATCTTGTCTTAATATATATTTTAGTCCATTAGAAAAAGTTAAATTTACCTTTTCATTTACATTAGTCTGTGTTACACCATCTAATTGAAACTCCACAGGATCTTCTATGGTACTTATATTTATTCCATCTTTATCCATAGAGTTTAAAAGAGCATAAAGAGTTGTAGATTTTCCACTCCCTGTAGGACCATTTATAATGACCATACCATTTTTCATAGACAAAATTCTTTTTATTTTTTCTTTTTGATAAGAGGTAAAATTTAACTTATGGATAGACAAAAGATCTTCTCTTTTATAAAGAATTCTTATAACTATCTTTTCACCATAAACTGTTGGAAGAGATGAGATCCTTAAATCATAATTAAAATTTTCTTTAGTACAAAAGGAAATTTTCCCATCTTGAGCTTTTAGTTTATCTGATATATCCATATTTCCTTTTACTTTTATTTTATTTACTAAAATCTCATATTCATTTTTTTGAATCTTATTTCTTAAATTTAAAATACCATCTATTCTAAATCTAATATTAGTCCACTGACTTTTAGGTTCAATATGAATGTCACTGGCTCTACTTTTTATAGCCTCTTCTATCAAAACATAGAAATTATCCTCTTTTATATTTTTTGAACTATCTATGCTATAACACTTATTTATAAGATATAATATTTTATCCTTATCCCCCTTTATAAACTCTATCTTTTTATCAAATAAAAGAGACAAATAACTTCTCTTTCTTTCTGTTTCCTTATCAGTATAAAAATATATTTTATCCCCTTCACTTTTTATTGATATTATGCTCATATCCTCCGCCATATCTTTTGTTATACTCTTCATAAATGATAAATCAATATCTGACAAATTAATTCTCACAAAGCACCTCCCTCTATAAAAAAAATTATATCCTTATAATTTATTTATTAATCAGCCTAACTAATTTAATTTTATTTATTTTTTTACAAATTATGTATTAACTATTGTTTTTGTATATTTTTTACTTTATAATAGGTTATATAATAACTCATTATGTAATATAATATAACAAATTCTATATTATAAAAATTTAGTTGATGGGAGGATTTTATGATTTTACAAATATTATTGGTTACTCTTTTTATTTTGTTTGGAATATTACTTTCTCTTGGAAAATGTTCTTTTTTAATTGCAGGATTTAATACAATGTCAAAGGAAGAAAAGAGTAAATACGATGTTTTAAGTCTTTGCAAATTCATGGGTAAGGTAATGTTTATACTCGCCTTTTGCATGACTCTTTTTGTTTTAAGCCATATACTTCAACTAAAATCAATGTTTAACATATCACTTATACTATTTTGGATTTTAATCCTCTTCACTGTAATTTACTTAAATACCGGGAATAGATTCATGAAATAAAACTTTAAGGAGAGTACTTATGGTAATAGTATTTATGGGATTAATTATATTTGCATCTGGGGTTATTTGTAAATATTTTCATGATGATTACAGATATCATCCTGGGCTTGCAATTGGTTATAGAACAAAGTATGCCATGAAAGATAAAGATACATGGCTAGAGGCAAATAATTATTTTTTTAAATTCAGCATAATATCTCTAATATTTTCTTTATTGTTTACTATATTAACTAATTTTTTAGATTCAAAAATAATTAATATTATTTACATTCCTATAATACTATTAATTATTTGTGGTCCCATTTTACTTACTGAAATTCATCTTAGAAAATTTAATAAAAAAAATAGCTAATATGTATATAACTTAAACACTAGAGGTTTTACCTTAAAGGTCATAGGGCTTATTTAAAATATATTTTACTATCTTTTAAAGAGAGTGTTATTCCTAAAATATAACTATAAAGAAAAAGAGTATTTATAAAACAAATACTCTTTTTTTATATATACTTTATATAATTATCTTAATTTAAGCTACTAATTAAAATCATAAGTTCCTTTGCATATATATTCTGCACTTCCAATCATATATACACCATCATTTTCTATATAAACTTTAAGTTTTCCACCTGGAACTATAACATTTACCCTATTTCCCACAAAACCTAATTTATTAGCAATAACTGTTGATGCACAGTTTCCTGTACCACAGGCTAAAGTAGCTCCTGCTCCTCTTTCCCATGTTCTAACTCTTACTGTATCTTCATTTAGTACTTTACAAAAATTAACATTTGTTCTCTCTGGAAATATTTCATGGTGCTCTATTCCATTTCCTTCATCTATTAAAGTTTCATCATCTTCAAAAATTACAGTATGAGGAATATTCATAAGAAGTGAGTTTATCTTATACTCTTTATTATTTGCTTTTATTACTTTTCCTATAACATCTTTTCCTTGGATTGTACATGGAATTGACTCTGGTTTAAACTCTGGAAATCCCATATTAACCTTTATTTCAAGGGCTTTATTATTTTCATCTACTGTTAGAGATATTTTCTTTATCCCCGCCCCTGTTATTACATCAAATTCCTTATCTTTTACTAAAGAGTTATCGTAAACATATTTAGCAAAACATCTTATTCCATTACCACACATAGCAGCATAGGAACCATCTGAATTTATTATTACCATTTCAATTGTTTCATTTTGTTTTCTAACTAAAAGTATTCCATCTGCGCCCACTCCATATCTTCTATGGCATATTTTTTTTGCTAATAAGCCTTCTTTTCCCTTTAATTCATTATTTAAATCTTCAATTACTATAAAATCATTACCATTCCCATGCATTTTAACAAAATTCATAATATCACCTCTAAAATTATATTTGTTGATAGACTTTCCCTTAAAATGTTATACTATCTTTAGCTTAACATATAGAAAGGAAGATTATATATGGCTTTAGATGGAATTTACCTATACAGTTTAATAGATGAACTTAAAGATTTTGCTATAAACTCTAAAATAGATAAAGTAAATCAACCTGAAAAGGATGAAATAATATTAACACTTAGAGGTAAAGGAACAAAAAAACTTTTAATTTCCTCAAGTTCAAACTATCCTAGATTACATTTTACTACAATAAATAAAATTAATCCATTAAAGGCACCTGTCTTTTGTATGGTCCTTAGAAAATATTTAATAGGTGGTAGAATCATTGATATCACTCAATGTTCAACAGATAGAATAGTTACAATAGACATTGAAAACAAGGATGAACTTGGTTTTGATAGTCAATACTCTTTAATAATAGAAATAATGGCAAGGCATAGTAATATTACCTTAGTTAGAAGAAGAGATAATAAAATTATGGAGTCTATAAAACATATCCACTCTAACAAAAATAGCTATAGGGTCTTATACCCTGGTACTAATTTTATAATGCCTCCTTTATCTAACAAATTAAACCCATTCTCTTTTACTAAAGAAGAGCTTAAAGATTTATTAAAAGAAAATGGTGAATTTAATGATAGTACATTCTCTAAAATAATTACTGGTGTTGGAAAAAATCTTTCAAAAGACTTATTTATAGATTATAAAAATAAATTTAATGATCTTACTATTAACGACTTAGCTTCATTTATAGATGATTATTTTAAAAATATATTAAATAATCAAAAAAATATACTATTTTTTAGAGATGGAAAAATTATTGATTTTTATTTTAAAGATCTATATGCTTTTCATGATTGTAATAAAGAATATTTTGAAACTCATGGAGATGCCTTAGATAACTTTTATGCAACTAAAGATAAACAAGATAGACTTCACAGTAAAGGTCTAGATATTCAAAGGCTTATAAATACAAATATTGATAGGTGCTTAAAAAAGATTAAAATTCTAAATAAAACTTTAAAAGAATGTGAAACTAAAGATGACTATAAAATAAAAGGTGAGCTCTTAACATCTTATATATATGGGTTTAAAAAAGGTGACAAGGATGTTTCTATTTTAAACTATTACAGTGAAAATGAAGAATACATGAATATTTCTTTAGATGAGAATAAAACACCTTCTGAAAATATTCAATTCTATTTTAAAAAATATAATAAACTTAAAAATGCTGAAGAAGCTGCGTTAAATCAACTTTCAATAAATGAAGATGAACTTAACTATTTAAACTCTGTATTAACAAGTCTTGAAACTGCTGATAATTATGATGATATAGAAGAGATAAAAAAAGAACTTATAGAAACTGGTTATGTTAGATTTAGAAAAGAAAAAAATAAATCTAAAGGAAAAACAAATAAACCCCTGCACTTTATATCCACTGATGGTATAGATATTTATGTAGGAAAAAACAATATTCAAAATGATTATTTAACCTTAAAATTTGCTGAAAAAACAGATACCTGGCTTCATACAAAAGTTATTCCAGGGTCCCACGTAATAATAAAGGGCAGAGAGATTCCAGAGAGTACTCTTTTAGAAGCAGCAACTTTGGCAGCCTTTTATAGCAAAGGAAAAAATTCAACTAAAGTTCCTGTTGACTACACTTTAGTTAAAAACGTTAAAAAACCATCAGGTGCTAAACCTGGAATGGTAATTTACTCTACAAATAAAACTATGTATATAGATCCCCCTGAAAATATAACATTAACTCAAGAAAAATAAAAAAAATGATAAAAGAAACAGATACATTTGCTTCTTTTATCATTCTTTATATCTATAATTAACACTTTCTAAGTTTCATTTCCCAAATTAAAAATCCTCTAATCCTCTCTATTCTTAGTACCATCACCCTCAAACATAGTTATTTTAAGTATAATCTATATATTTATTATAAATTATTGTGTAACCTTTTTTCTTTTAGCTTCTTTAAATATGTACCATCCTGAGATTACAAATGATATAATAAGGCCAATTATAGCTACATTAATAATATCCTCTTTTCCCCTAGCCCCTAATAAAACTATTATAAATAGTACTGCAAAAAGACCTTCTGATATTATTCTTTTCTTATTATAACTCTTCATTATTACACTCCCTTATTTTTATTTTAACTGCTTAACTATTATTCTACTACTTTTTAGATTAAAGTGAAATAATTAATAAAAAATAATAATAAAACTTTTTCATCCTAGATTTTTGAAATATTAAAGACATAAATAAAAGGTAAACTTAAAACTTAAGCATACCTTAAAATATTTTATTAAAAATATTAATTTCCTCCAAGCATTATACCAGCTGTAAATAATGCCGTCATTGCTACAATTAAAAAAACTCCGATAAGTCTTGTTAATAAAACTCTTCTTCTCTTATATGGATCTATTTTCTTATTATTGTTACTCATAGATTTCTTCTCCCTTAGTAAAATACTTAACTTTTAATAATGATTTTAATTAACTATTATTATACTATTATACTCCTTGATTTGAATAATTTAAAATTTAAATTATTTCTTAAAAAGTCATTTATCTCATTAATTTCAACTCTTTTATAAAGAAAAAAACACCAATAGAAACGATAAAGCCTAAAACTAATAAAATAAAACCTCTTTTTTTATAATTGCTTGTCCCCCTTAAAATGCCATAATTTTTAACACTGTTTACAGATATATATGGATATTTAAGTGTTGCTATTCCAACAGTTTCAAATATATATAACGTAGCTATAACATCTAAAATATTGTTATATACAAATCCAAATATATATAAAATTACTGCGATAACTGAATTTAAAACTGTTACCCCTAAAAACTTATTTTTATTTCTTCTACTAGTTCTTTTATATTCTCTAAAATCATTGGCACACTTATCAGAACAAACTAAAACTTTATCCTCTTCGTATTCTATTGTCTTTAAATTTTCTAAATCTATTATCTCTTTACCACAGTATGTGCATATCATAATTATTCTCCTTTAGTAAATATTTAGCTATCTATACCATAAAAACAGGATATCCTATGAATCTATAAAGAAATAAGATATCCTTATTAATTATTTGTCTTTATTAGCTAAATATTGATAATAATAACATAATAATCTTCCATTATATAATTTTCTATTCTTAGAGGCTTTTATTTTACATACTTTTTGAAAATCTGTATAAGCTGTTAAAACATTTATATCGAATGTATTCAAACTATTTATAACATCACCCATTTTTTCAGTAAGCTTTTCTATTTGTTCCTTTTCTCCTAAACGTTCACCATAAGGTGGATTAGTTATTATAACCGCATTTTTCTTACTTGAAGAGAATTCATTAAAATCTAATTTATGAAACTCAATAAAATTCCCTACACTAGCCTTTATTGCATTATTTCTAGCTGTTTTTAAAACCCAATCATCTATATCGTATCCTATAAACTTAGCTGGACTTTTTTTAACTGCTTTAATAGCTCCTTCTCTAACTTGCATCCACATAGTTTTGCTCATTGAAGGCCATGTTTCTGAAACAAATCTTCTTTTTAATCCTGGAGCTATATTATTTGCAATAAGTGCTGCCTCTACTAAAATAGTTCCTGAACCACAAAATGGATCTATAAGAGTTCTTTCATCATTCCACCTAGATAATAAAACCATTGCCGCAGCTAGTGTTTCTTTAAGAGGCGCAACCCCTGAATTTTGTCTATATCCTCTTTTATGTAGCCCTTCTCCTGATGTATCTATTGTTAATGTAACTATATCTTTTAATATACCTACCTCTATTTTATAGACTGGACCATCCTCTGAAAACCAATCTCTATTATAAGTTTCTTCCATACTTTTAACTACTGCTCTTTTTACTATTGATTGACAATCTGGAACACTATAAAGCTTTGATTTTACTGATTTACCTATAACATGCATTTTACCATTAACAGGGATATATTTTCCCCAATCTACACTTTTAGTTCCATTAAATAATTCTTCAAAGCTCTCAGCTTTAAATTCAGCAACTTTTATTAAAACCCTCTCTGCAGTTCTAAGCCAAATATTTGAAATAGCAATATCCATTTCATCCCCTTCATACTCAACTCTACCATTTTCAATTTTTAAATTTTCATAACCTAATTTTTTTAACTCTTTAGCTGCAACAGCCTCTATACCAAAAGTTGTTGTAGCAATTAACTTGTAATTCATTAAAGCTTCTCCTTAAGTTTATTTTTCATATATTTTAACGGAATCTTCGCCATCAATTTCTGTAATCATAACACTTACTATTTCATCCTTTGATGTTGGTACATTTTTTCCAACAAAATCTGCTCTTATAGGAAGTTCCTTATGCCCTCTATCAACTAATACAGCTAATTGTATAAACTGTGGTCTTCCTTGATCTATAATAGCTTCTATTGCCGCCCTTACAGTTCTACAAGTGTATAAAACATCATCTACTAATATTACCTTCTTATTTTTTATAGAAATATCTAATTCTGAGTGATTTACATTTGGTAAATCACTAAGACTTGTTAAATCATCCCTATATAGTGTTATATCAACACAAGTTACAGGTACCTTCACATTTTCTATTTTTTCTATTTGACTTGCTATTCTTTTAGCAAGAGGATAACCTCTTCTCTTTATTCCAACTAAAACTATGTCTTCAACGCCTTTATTTTTTTCTATAATTTCATGAGATATTCTAACTAAAGCTCTTCTTATGGAATTATCATCTAATAACATGGCTTTAAGTTTCATAATCTTCTTTTCCTCCTAACTTTCTTAAAATTTCTTTATATTCTTTTGGGAGATTTGAATTAAATTCAACATATTCCTTGGTACTTGGATGTATAAATCCTAAAGTTTTTGCATGTAATACTTGCCCACTATTAGTTAACTTTTGCTTTTTAAGACCATATACTGTATCTCCAACTAAAGGATGACCTATAAAAGCCATATGCACCCTTATTTGATGAGTTCTTCCTGTTTCTAAGGTGCATTTTACTAAAGTACATGAGTTAAAAACTTCTAAAACTTTATAATGAGTTACAGCTCTTTTTCCTCCGTCACTTACGGCAAACTTTAATCTATTATTAGGATGTCTTCCTATTGGAGCATCTATTGTTCCCTCATCCTTTTTTATTCTACCTTCAACTAAAGCGTAATACTCTCTTTTTATACTGTGCTCTTTAAATTGAGCTGCTAAATCATTATGTGCTAAATCGTTTTTAGCAATAACTAATATACCTGATGTATCTTTGTCTATTCTATGTACTATTCCAGGTCTTATAACACCATTTATTCCTGATAAATCAGAACAATGATAAAGAAGTGCATTTACTAAGGTTCCATTATAATTTCCCGGTGCTGGGTGAACAACCATATCTTTTGGTTTATTTACGATTATTACATCCTTATCCTCATAAATTATTTCAAGGGGAATATTTTCTCCTTGAACCTTTAATTCTTCAGGTTCTGGAATATCTATCTTAATACTATCCCCACTTACTAACTTTACTTTTCCCTTTGAAACCTTCCCATTTATTAAAACTTTATCTTTCTCAAATAAATTTTGAATGAAGCTTCTAGATAAATCCTCAAAGATAAGGGATAAAGCTTTATCTGCCCTAAGGCCATTATATCTATCTTCTATTATGATTTCTTTTGTTTCAACAGCCATTACTATAAATTTCTCCAATCTAAGATAATTATCTTATTTTAAGACTATTAACATTAAAATAATATTTATACGAAATTAAAACTTCTATCTTTCTTTATATTATATAAAGATTACAATTTTTGCAATAAAAAATAATAAAATCTCACTACAAATATTTAAGTGAGATTTTTAATCTTTAGCCTTCTGCAAAGAAACTTTTTATTTCATCTACATCACTATATTCATCATCTAATATATCTTTTATATATACATCATTATTTTCTTCAACTATTGTTTTATTTGGTGGTTCAACTAAATGAATACCTTGAAGTAACTCTGCATCTTCTGGTTTTGATATACTAAAATCTTTGTAAAAATCTTTTTCTAGGTCATTAAAAGACTCCATTTGAATATTCATAAATCCTCTATATTTTGCTCTAAATACATTAAACTCCTGCTTTACCTTATCATACTCATATTTTAATTTTATTATATCTTCTTGAGCCTTATCTAAAATTCTTTGAGCTGAATCATTAGCATTTTTCACTATATATTCCGCTTCTTTTTCTGCACTTATTTTTACTTGTTTTGCTGTGTCTTGAGCTAGTATAAGCGCACTTTGTATAGTATCTTCTATTTTTACATAATGCTCTAGTTTTTCATTTAAAATCTCAACTCTTTTAGTTAAATCTTGATTTTCTCTAAATAAACCTTGATAGCTATCTTCAACTTCTCTTAAATGTTCATCAACAGCTTCTATATCATATCCTCTTACTACTTTTTTAAATTCTTTATTGGTTATTTCTCTTGCCATTAGTCTCATAAGTTCCCCTCACTCCTATGTGTATTTATATATATTAATTTTTAATCTACCACTTTTAGTTGTACCAGAAATTTCACATATTTTAAATTTCCCAATGCCTTTTATAGTTACTTTCACATTTTCTTTAACTATAAAATTTTTTTCTTTAATAGTAACGTAATTTACTAAAACTTTTTGATTCTGTATATACTCACAAGCTTTACTTCTTGATATATTTGAAATAGCAGAAACTATGGAATCTAATCTATTAGATGTTGATATTACTGTTTTTTCTTCATAATTTACCTTTGGAAGATTATCATAGTCTTCTATAACAGTGCACACACATGGCAAATTCTTAACTTTATCTAAACTACTTATAATGAAATCTATCATATCTAAAGAAACTGCGACATATGCCTTATCACTATCTAAAATAACTTCACCTATTTTGTTTCTATTTATTCCAAGAGACATTAATGCACCTAAATAATCTTTATGAGCTAAATTAGAGAATTTAGTATTACATTTTATTTCTACTAATTTAATTGGAAAATCCTCATATTCTTCTTTATTAAATGCTATAATTCTTCTATCGCTATCTGAAAATATACCATAACTTTCAATATTAATAGTACCCTTTAATCTTTCTTCTAATGTTCCCCAAATATCTGGAGTATAAAACTCATCTGTAAAAACTGTTATTTCTTTTGAAAGAGCTAATTGCATTTTGTTATATAGTTTTAACAAGCTAAAATCATCTAAATTATTTTTTAATAAACTTAAAAATTCTTCCTTTTTCATAACTACTTAGACCAATTAAATAAACCCTTATTTGTTAATTCATTTTTAAATTCATTGCTTACATCAATATTTGATGGAGTTACTATAAATACTCCCTTTTCAACTTCTTGAAAATCCCCTTCTAATGCATAGCATGCACCACTTATAAAGTCTATAAGTCTTTGTGCTACCCTAAGCTCTAGTGATGTTGTATTTACAACTACTATCTTTCTATTTTTTAAAGCTGTACATATTTCTGTAGCATCATCATATTTTAATGGCTTAGTTATTGTAAGTTTAGCTTGGCTTGTGCTATGAATATTTACAACCTTAGGTTGTTTTTTTATAGGTTGACTTTGTTGTGGAACTATATTGCTAGATGTTTGAACATGATGATGTTCTTTTTCTTCTACTATAGATTCTTCTATAATTTCCTCATTTTCATCATCCATAGCATCATTAAACCCTAAAAATCCTTTAATTCTTTCAAACATATTTTATCCTCCTAGTTATTATAATTTCTTTCTCCAAAAATCCCTTGACCAATTCTTACCATATTACTACCTTCTTCTATAGCAATTTTATAATCATTAGACATTCCCATAGAAAGTACTTCCATAACAATATTTTTATAAGATTCTTTTTTTAGTTTATTATATATATCATATATCTTTTTAAAATATATTCTATTTTCCTCTGTATTTCCTTTAGGTATTATTGCCATAAGTCCCTTTGCCTTTACAAAGCTACATTTTTCTATTTCTAATAAAAGTTCATGTAACTCTTCTTCTAATATTCCATACTTTTGTGGTTCACGACCTATATTTATCTGTATAAGTACATTAGCTATAACTCCATGTTCCTCATATACCTTATTTATTTTATTTAAAAGATTTATGCTATCTAAAGATTGTATAAGATGAACTTTGCCAACAATATATTTAACCTTATTAGTTTGAAGATGTCCTATAAGATGCCATCTAACATCTTTATGAAAATTATCATATTTTGATAGAATCTCTTGAACCTTATTTTCACCAAAATCTCTTACTCCAAGGCTATATGCAACTTCCATATCCTCTATAGGTTTAGTTTTAGATACTGCAATAACCTGTACCCCCTTTGGCACTTGGCTATTTATAAGTTCTACTTTTTTCTTTATATCAATATCCAAATTTATCACATCCTCTTTATTTTAACCTATATAACATTTTCTCTATATAAGGGAAATTTTAATCATTACTTTATTGCAATTTAATTTACATATATATACATATATAAATAAATAATTAATAAATTATATAATATTTTTTTGTTATTTATATGATACTTAATTTAATTCGTTTACTAATTTATAATATCATTATCATCACTAGTTCTCAAGCTATAATTTATTTTATAAAATTAATTTTTACTACTTTCCCCTTCATAAACCACTGGATTTCCACCAAAGCTTATATCTATATAACCATTTTCTATATTTACCTTATCACTTTTTAGTATATTTATTGCCTTAGCTAGTTTTTTATCTATATCCTCATTATTACCTAATATTATCTTACATTTATCTAAATATATATTTATATTGTTTATATCGGAAATATCAACACTTTCAATTTTCATATCAGAATAATCATTAGAGGCTACTTTTAGTTTCTTTAAAAAATCTATCTTTTCCTTGTTAGAAGTTATACTTTCCCCAAGGTCTTTACCTTGAATTTCTATACCTTCTAAAATAGGTAATATTATAGATTCTAAATCATCTCTTTTTTCCATTATTACAAGGTTATCATTTAATATATAACTCTTATCCTCATCAATAACTTTGTAAGAAGCTACACGCTCATTTACTATTACAGATATTTTATTTGGAATATTTCTTTTTATATCTACATCTTCAATATAAGGGTTTAGAAGTATTTTATTTTCTAATTCATTTAATTTTACTAAAAATATATTATTACCTAAAATTTCAGCTTCATCTAATACTTCTCCCTTTGAAAGAATATTATTATTTTTAACGGTAACTTCTACTATATTAAAAAGTTCCGCTTTCAAAAGAGCAAAAGCCCCTATAGAAATTATAAAAATACCTAATATTAATATATTTCTTTTGTTTTTTCTTGCTTTATTTCTTTTTACATATTCCTTAGGTGTTATTCCCATTTTCTAGAACCTTTCTTAAAAATTGTTTTAGTTGTAATTAAATAATATCATTTTTTTACATTTTTTGCATTATATTTTTTATTATTTATATAAAAAAAAGATGCTATATAGCACCTTTTTTTGGTTTTTTATCAATTTGCCTTGATATATTCATAAGTATACCCATTGCCATTAAATTTACAACAAGGGATGAACCTCCATAACTTATAAAGGGAAGAGGAACTCCTGTAACCGGCATCGAGCCTGTTACAACAGCAATATTTATAATTGCCTGAATTGCTATTATTGAAGTTATTCCAATAGCTAAAAGTGTTCCATAATTATCCCTTGCTCTCATAGCTATTCTTATTCCTGTTACAATAAAGAATATAAATAATGCAATTATCCCAACACATCCTACAAGACCTAGCTCTTCTCCTATTATTGCAAATATAAAATCATTATGTGGCTCTGGCATATATAAAGTTTTTTGCCTCGACTGACCAAGGCCAAGACCTGTTAATCCTCCAGCTCCTAATGCATAAAAGGATTGAATAAGCTGATATCCATTTCCCGTTGCATCTTTCCATGGGTTTATAAAATTTAAAAGCCTAGCTTTTCTGTAAGGTTCTATTAATGTAAATGTAGCTGCAGCTGCAAACATTGCAGGAGCTACAATTCCAAATAAATGCTTCTTGCTACCTCCTGCTACAAATAACATAATAAAAGTAACTATTAATGTTACACTTGCTATACTTAAATTTTTCTGACTAAGTATAATAGCTGCAAACATTCCCCCTACCATAAGAGCAGGAACTATTCCTCTCCAAAAGCTTTGAATGTTTTTTATATTATTTGTTAAAGCCATAGCTAAATATATTACAACTACATATTTTGCAAGCTCTGATGGCTGAAAGGAAAATGGCCCCACCATTATCCATCTCTTAGCTCCATTTACTCCTGGAAATAAAAATACTGCAAAAAGTAGTATTACTGTTATTACCATAAGGATAAACACTAATCTTTTGTTCTTTAGTTTGTGGTAGTCATATCTAGACATAAAATACATAGCTATGCAACCTAAAACTGCAAATACTAATTGTCTTGTAAATGTGTATGCGCTATTATTTTGTTTAACCATATCTACATAGGAACTTGCACTATAAACCATAATAACTCCTACTGATAAAAGTAACATTATAGAATACACTAAACAAATATCTACGGAACCCTCTTTACCCCTTTTTCTTCTCATTAATTACGTAACGCCTCCTATAAATACATTTTAAATAGATGCAAACCCTATAAAGCAAAAGATTACTGTAACTATTGAAAATATTGCTACAACCTTTGTTTCTTTCCATCCACAAGCTTCAAAATGATGATGTATTGGTGCCATTTTAAATATTCTTTTCTTTCTTGTTTTAAAGGACCAAACTTGTAATATTACAGATAAAGTTTCTATTACATAGATTATTCCTATTATAACAAGTATTAAAGGCATCTTAAGCATTAAAGCAACTATTGCTATAGCACCACCAAGTCCTAAAGAACCAGTATCCCCCATAAATACCCTAGCTGGAAATGCATTAAATCTTAAGAATGCTAAAAGTGCTCCTGCTATTGCTACACAAAATACTGCAAGTTCTATATGTCCCATACTATAAGCCACTATTGCTAAAAATGTAACTACTAAAACTGTAACAGATGTTGCAAGACCATCTAATCCATCTGTTAAGTTAACTGCATTAGTTACTCCTGCAAAGTATATTATTACACAAGGTATATAAAGCCATCCTAAATGTAACTTATAACTTATAAATGGTATACTTATTGTTCCTCCAAATTGAATGTAACAATAAATTGCTAATATAACTGAAACTATAAGAAGTAATAACATTTTTTGTTTTGATGTTAAACCTTCGTTTTTCTTCTTTATTATCTTTAAAAGGTCATCTAAAAATCCTATAATACTAAATGCTATAAATGCATATAAGGCCACCATAGCCTCACTACCAAAAGTTTTTCTCATAACAAATGTCATTATAATCATAGTTATAGCTGTTGCACCTATAAAGATTATTCCTCCTATACTCGGAGTTCCTGATTTTTTTTGATGGCTTTTTGGGCCCTCTTCTCTTATGTTTTGTCCAAATTTAAGTTTATGTAGCACTGGTATTAAAATTGGTGCAATTATTGAAGCTATAATAAAACTTACTACAAGTGCTATTACTATATTAGGGTCTATTATTGATTTTAAGTGTTCCATAACTTTAAAGGCTACTTTAAGTAGTAGCTCCACCTCCTTTGTAAAATTTATTTATTACATATTTCCTTAACAATATCTTCAAAATGCATTCCTCTAGATGCTTTAACTAGTATTAAATCACCTTTTTTTATAATAGTCTTTAAATCATTTATTAAGGACAATTTGTCATTATAAACTTTACAGTTTTCACCAAATCCTTCTGCTATATTTTCTGAGAAATCGCCACAACATAAAACTAAATCAATTCCTTTTTCTTTAGCATATTCTCCAATTCCTCTATGTTCTTTTTCAGATTCATCACCTAATTGTTTCATTGTTCCTAAAACACAAATCTTTCTTTCACTTTCAAGATTTATCATAACATCAGCTGATGTTCTAAATGCAGCAGGACTTGAATTATAGGAGTCATCTACTACTTTATAATCCTTCATATCTATAATTTCAAATCTCATAGAAGTAGCCTCTAAATTGTTAAGGCCCTCTTTCATATCTTCTAAAGTAAGTCCAAGTTCCCTTGCAATTACAATATCTGGCATTATATTTTCAATATTGTGTTTTCCTGGCATATCTAAATGAAGCCCTATACTTCCTTCTGGAGTCACAACTGTAAAGTCTGAAGATAATTTATTTACGGTTATATCTTTTGCATAAACTTCAAAACCTTCTCCTATACCTGTCTTTATTACTTTAAACTTATCACTTGAAACACTACAAAGCATATCATCATTTCCATTTACAGCTAAGACATTTTTTTCATTAAAGAAAGTTGTAATTTCAAGTTTTGCCTTTAATATATTTTCTCTTGTTTTTAAATGTTCTATATGACATATTCCTATGTTACTTATTACTGCCATATCAGGCTTTGCTATTTCAACTAATCTTTCAATTTCACCTAAGGCACTCATTCCCATTTCTAAAATAGCAATATCATAGCTTTTATCAAGCTCTAAAACCATAAGTGGAAGACCTATATCATTATTAAAGTTCCCTTTAGTTTTAAATACTTTATATTTACTACTTAAAAGTGCCGCTAAAAGGTCTTTAGTTGATGTTTTACCAACAGAACCAGTTACTCCTATAACTTTTAATCCTAATTTTTCTCTGTAAAACTTAGCAAGGTTCATAAGAGCTTTTCTTGTATCTTCTACTTTTATTATTCCAGATTCTTCTGGTATTTCCTTTAAATCAAAAAGTAACTCATCAACTATACAAAGATTTGCTCCCTTTGTACAAGCTTCTTTTACATAAGTATTTCCATTAAAATTAGCTCCTTTTAAAGCTATAAAAAGTGTATCTTTTTCTATTTCTCTTGTATCTGTTGAAACTTTTTTAGCTGTATAATTTTTTGGCGATTTTATTAAATCACCTTTTACTGCCTTAACTACTTCCTCTAGATTTAATTCTAACATTTGTAAACACCTCTATTTTTCTTTTTTATTTAATATATCAATAACAACTTCTCTTTCATCAAAGTGTATTGTTTTATCTTTAAGTATTTGATATGTTTCATGACCTTTTCCTGCAATTAATATTACATCATCTTTTTTTGCCATATCTATAGCCTTTTCTATAGCTTTTGCTCTATTTTCCTCAACAATGAAGTTATCATAAGATAGACCGTCTTTTATATCACTTATAATAGATATTGGTTCTTCACTTCTTGGATTATCAGATGTTATAACTGCTATATCTGACAATTTACAAGCAATTTCACCCATTTGAGGTCTTTTAACCTTATCCCTATCTCCCCCGCATCCAAATACTGTGATTATCTTTCCTTTAACAAATCCTTTTATAGTATTTAGTATATTTTCTAAGCCATCAGGAGTATGTGCATAATCCACTATTATTGTATATGGAAGGTTTCTATTTTTTGCAACCATTTCACATCTTCCTGGAACTATTATATCTAAAACAGCTTCCTTTATAATATCTATGGATATTTCTAAAGCTTTAGCACAAGCAATACATCCTAATACATTATGAATATTATAAAGTCCAGGAATATTTATCTCCATATCATAAATATTGCCTTCTATATCTATTTTAAACCTAGAACCTAAAGAATCTCCATTTATATTAAAAGCCTTAAAATCAGCTTTATTTTCTATAGAAAATGTCTTTACTATAGTATCTATATTTTTATCTTTAATATCTTGTATAAGTTTCATTCCATAAGAATCATCTATATTTACTATTGAGTATTTAGATCTATCAAAAAGTTTAGCCTTTGCTTTATAATAATTTTCAAAAGTTTTATGGAAATCTAAATGATCCCTTGTAAGATTTGTAAATATTCCTGATACAAACTCAACTCCATAAACTCTATCAAGATCTAAAGAATGAGAAGATACTTCCATAACGCAATATTTTACACCTTTTTCGACCATTTCATTAAATAACTCATGAAGTTCTAAAGACTCAGGTGTTGTTCTTACTGCATCTACTTTTTCATCCCCTATGTAGTTTGCTATAGTTCCTATAAGCCCTGTTTTATACCCTGCTTTTTCTAATATTGATTTTATTATAAAAGCTGATGTAGTCTTTCCATTAGTTCCTGTTATTCCAATTATTTTTAATTTATCCTTTGGATTATCATAAAAGTTTGAACCAACTATAGCTAATGCCTTTCTAGTGTCTTTAACTTTTATAACTGTAATATCAGAGTCTATCTCTACATCATCTTGAACTATAATAGCTTTAGCTCCTTTTTTTATTGCATCATCTATAAATGTATGTCCATCTACTTTAAAGCCTTTAATACATACAAATACATCATTTAATTCTATTTTTCTATTATCATAACATATCTTATTTATTCCCCTATTTAAGTCACCCTTTAATACAGAATAATCTAGTCCTTCTAATATGTTCTTTAAAATCATTTAATCACTCCTTAAAGTATAGTAAAGTAAAATCTTTAATCAAAATACTAGCATGTGACTAATTTAAGCACATGCTACTATATATTTTTATTCTAATGTTAATTTCACATATGAGTTAGTATCTAAATATTCACCAGATGCAATATTTTGCTCCTTTATGATTCCAGTCTTACCACCTTTAAAGTAAGACCTTAAGCCTAATGATGATAAAATGTTTTTAGCTTCTTCCTTAGAATAACCTGTTAAATCAGGCATAACTACAGAATTGTTATAGCTTAAACTATTGGTTGTTTCTACAATTATTTTAGAATCTGAGCTTATAAGAGAGCCTGGCTTAGGACTCACATTACCAATCTTACCACCATCTCCTTCAACTGTAAATTGAATATTTAAATCTTCTAAAATTTTCTTAGCCTTTTCCACATTCTTCCCTATAATATTAGGCATTATAACATAATTAACACTATTTTTACTATTTAATACAGTGTTTTCAATGTAATCTGACATGGTTTCAAAGACCTTTTTAGCAACTGGCGTTGCTATTACCCCCCCAAAATGCTCACCAGATTTTGGATTATCTATCATTACCATTATTGATACTACTGGATTATCATAAGGAGCAAAACCTACAAAGGAAGATACATACCCTCCCCCATAAGTTCCTGTACTCTCATCTATTTTTTCTGCTGTACCTGTCTTTCCTGCAATTTCAAGACCTGAAACTTCTACTCCCTTTGAAGAACCCTCTGTTACTACACTTCTTAAATATTCCTTCATTTTTTGAGATGTTTCTTCACTTATTATATCTTCTTCAATCTCTAGTTCAAACTCTTTATCAATAACAGAAATACCACTAGCCTCATCTACATGCCCTATATTCTTCATAATATGTGGCTTAATTAAATTGCCTCCATTTATAACAGAATTTAAGGCTGTCATAAACTGTATTGGATTTACAGTATTAGTTTGTCCAAAAGATATTGTTCCTAAATCAAGATTGCTAATTTTATCTGTATCTTTTATAACACCTGAAACTTCCCCTGGTAAATCAATGCCTGATAAGGTTCCTAATCCAAATTTCTTTAAATAATTATTTAAAGTTTCACTTCCAAGACTGCTTGCAATTTCCATAGTAGCTACATTACAGGAATTCTGAAGAGTCTGTGCATAGGTTTGTATTCCATGTCCTCCCTCTTTCCAGCACTTAACATAGGTTCCCCCTATGTTTAAACCACCATTACAAGTATATGTTTCATTCTCTCCTATAATCCCCTCTTCTATGGCTGCAGCCCCTAATAAACTTTTAAATATAGAGCCTGGCTCAAAGGAAAAAGATATTGAATCATTACTCCACATATTTTGAATCATTTCAGATTCAGTTGCTCCCCGAAAACTTCCACTTATCTCATAAGGACTATTTGAATCAAAGTCTGGTTTATTTGCCATAGCTATTATTTCACCGTTATTAGGATTTGTAACTATAATTGTTACTCCATCTGCATTTTGTTCTTTTATAGTATCCATTGCAATTTCTTCACAAATATATTGTATCTTACTATTTATAGTAAGACTTATATCTTTTCCATCTATAGCCTCTGTAACTTTAGAACTTTCATAGGGTATTTCATTATTTATTTTATCTACTTGAGTTATTAAAATCCCTGGTGTACCTGACAAATAGGTATTATAGTAAGATTCAATCCCTGTTATTCCTACACCTTCTGAATTTACAACTCCTAAAACCTTAGATAGTAAACTATTATTTGGATAATATCTTTTTACATCTGATGATACCACAACTCCTGTTAATGAAAGTTCTTTAACTTTATCTGCCTTTTCTTTTTCTATCTGTCTTGCTAAAGTTGCTGAGTTTGCTGGAATTCCACTTGAAAGTTTTAACTCTATTTTTTTTAAAATATCATCATAACTCATATCTAAGGCTTCACTTAAAACGTTAGCCACATAATCACTATTTAATTTCATTGTTGTCATATATCTTCTTAAAGTATTTAAGTCTAAATCTACTCTATAAACATTAGTACTTACTGCAAGTTCATTACCTTCTGAATCTAAAATCCTACCTCTTTTTGCACTTATCTTTACTTCACTTGTCCACTGTTCATTGGCCATAGAGGCATAAACTTTTTGTTTTGCTGTCATAATGTAACCTAATCTAACAATAAGGGCACTTGATGTTAATATACAACTAACCAATATTACAGCTATACGCCTATTTTTTATATTTTTGTTTTTTCTTCTATTTTTATACTTTTTATTTGTTTTTTTTATATTTTTCTTTTTGGTTTTTGACACTAATTCCATTTAATTTTAACCCCTTATTTATCATAAATGTTTCTTATAATTTCCCTAAAGTAAAGTTTATTGTATCTCCTGCCTTTACTATTTCTCCAAATTCTACATCCTGTTTTATCACAACATTACCTGTCCCTTGAAATTCCCCTTTAATTCCAAGAGATGTTAATATTTCTTCAGTTTCTACCTTAGAGTATCCTGTAAAATCTGGTACTATAATATCTTTATTATATGTTGAACCACTACCTGTGTAAAGTGTTATCTTAGTACCTAAACTTACTGAATATCCTGGTTTTGGTAGCATATCTATAACAGTAGAACCTAAGTCACCACCCTCATTCTCTTCTAATTCAATTTCAAATCCTGCATCTACTAAAACTTGCCTAGCCTCATTAAAATCAAGGCCTCGAATTTCAGGAACAACTACCCTTTCGATCTTTAAAGATTCATCTAGGTGAAATTCTGTTAAATCAATATAATTAAATAATTCTGTAAATAACATATTTGCAAGAGGCGCTGCAACCCTTCCTCCGTAATACTCCCCATTTTTAGGATTATCTACTGATATCAAAACTGATATCTGAGGATTATCATAAGGCGCAAACCCAACAAAAGAGGCTATATATCCTGCTCCATATCCACCTGTCTCTGAATTTACCTTTTGTGCTGTTCCTGTTTTTCCTGCAATTCCATAGCCCTCCATATAAGTTGCTTTTGGTGACCCGTAATGAACTGTCTTTTCTAAAACACTTCGCATTCTATTTATAGTTGTTTCACTTAAAAAACCACTTCTTACACTAGGTTCAAAGACTTCATCTACAACAGTGTTACCAGCTGAATCTATATATGTTATCTCTTTGACTAGATGTGGTTGAATGACACTTCCCCCATTTGCTACAGTATTAACTGCTGTTAAAAACTGAATACAATTTACTGTATTAGTTTGGCCAAAGGCTATAGTTGCTAAATCAAGTTCTGTTATCTTTTCTGTCTTTTTAATTATTCCTGATGCTTCCCCTGGAAGGTCAACTCCTGATTTAGAACCAAGTCCAAATTTTTTAATATATTCATTTAGTTTTTCAGCTCCAAGCTTTTCCCCAAGTTGCATAAAGGCAACATTACAAGAATTTTGAAGAATCTCATCAAAGGTTTGTGTACCGTGTCCCCCATGCTTCCAACACTTAACATATCTATCTGCAATATGAAGACCTCCACTACATTCATAGGTTTCATTTCCCCCAGCAAGGCCTTCCTCAAGAGCAGCTGACGCTGTAACTATTTTAAATATAGATCCTGGCTCAAAAGAATCTGAAACACTTCTATTTCTCCACATTTTTTGCACCTTTTCAGCTACTGTTTCACCATTATAATTATCTGAACCTTCATAAGGAGTATTGGGATTAAAGTCTGGCATATTTGCCATAGCTAATACTTCCCCATTATTAGGATTTGTAACTAAAATAGTTACAGCATCTGCATTATGTTCTTTAAGAGCAATTTCTGCTATTTTCTCCGCAAAATACTGAATTGTACTATCAATTGTTAAAACAACATCTTTTCCATCTATAGGTGCTGTAAATCTTGAAATAATACTTGTAGTCTCATTATTACTGTCTGCAATTTCCGTAATTCTAACTCCTGCTGTTCCAGATAATATTGAATCATATTGAAGTTCTACGCCATTTAATCCAACACCATCTGAGTTTGTTGTCCCTAAAACATGGGATAAAAATGAGCCATTTGGATAATATCTTTTAGTATCTGGTGAAACTATCACTCCTGTTATGTTTAATGCATTAACATTATCTGCATACTCCTTTTCTATTCTTCTTGACATTATAGCTGCCCCTGCTGCCTTTCCTGAAGGAAGTCTATACTCTAACTTTTTTAAAACTGCATCATATTCAGCTCCAAGGGCCTGTGATATTTTACTTGCTAACTCTTCATTAGTTGTTCCATTTTCCTTGTTATAATCTCTTATAGCATTTAAATCAAAGTCTACTCTGTATACATTAGCACTTATTGCAAGCTCTTCTCCATTTTTATCTAGGATTTTCCCTCTCTTAGCTGATATTTTAACTTCACTTGTCCATTGTTCTACCGCAAGTTCTGAATATTCATCACTTTTAAATATCATTATGTAAGAAAGTCTAATGGTTAATACTAAAAGCAGAAAAAATACTGCACATAAAGTTATATACATTCTTTTTTTTACTTTAGCACTATCTGTATAGCTTCTTTTCATAAATTGTAACCTCCACAAAAAAAATTAGGGATTAGTTTAATACACTATCCCTAATTAATATGTTAAGTTCAATAATAAAATGATATTTAATTTTAACTTTCTAATTTTATAATATTTTCTTTAGTGGGAAATATCATATTTAGTTTATCCTTAGCAATGCTTGCAATATCGTCTAATGATATAGCCTTTAAAAGTTTAACCTCTAAAGCTTCATTTTCACTTTTCATACTGGATATACTTTTATTAACTAGTGACAATTCCTCTTGCATTTGATAAACCTTACCATCTCTTGATATTATGGTAAAACCTAAAATAAATACCATTCCTATCATTAGCATCATATTATTCTTTACTAAAAATCTAATTAATCCTCTATTTTTCTTTTTATTTTTATTTCTTATATTAGGATTTACTTTCTTACTTTTACTTAAATCACTATTATATTCTCTCTCTACTTCTACTGTATTACTTTTAATATCTAAAGCGTAACTTTCACTACTATAATCATAATCTTTAAAAATCATATAAGTTTCCCCCTAACTTATTTATTTTATCAAATCTTTTCTATTACTCTAAGCTTTGCACTTCTGCTTCTTGGGTTATATTCTAACTCTTCCTCTGATGCTTCTATTGGTTTTCTAGTAATAAGTTTAACTGAAGGCTTTTTATTGCAAATACATATTGGAAAACTACTTGGACAAGTACAAGGATTTGCTAAGTCCTTATAAACAGTCTTAACTATTCTATCTTCTAAAGAATGGAATGTTATTATAGCCATTCTTCCTCCAACATTTAATTTCTCTACACCATCTCTTATAGTTTTTTCTATAATATCAAGTTCTCTATTAACTTCTATTCTTATTGCTTGGAAAGTTCTTTTAGCAGGATGTGGCCCTTCACGTCTTGCTTTTGCAGGAATAGCTGCTTTTATTATATCAACTAGTTCTAAAGTTGATTCTATATTCTTTTCTTTTCTTCTATTTACTATAAAATTTGCTATTCTTTTAGCAAATTTTTCTTCTCCATATTCTTTTATTACTCTAAATAACTCTTCTTCTGAATAAGAATTAATAACTTCAAAGGCTGATAATGAATTTTCTCTGTTCATTCTCATATCAAGTGGCGCATCTTGCATATAACTAAATCCTCTTTCACCATTATCTAATTGATAAGAAGATACTCCTAAATCCATAAGTATTCCATCAACGCCTTCAATATCTAATCCTTTTAATATATCATAAATATTATGGAAATTGCTGTGAACAAATGTTACATTGTTGTATTCCTTTAATTTTTCCTTAGCAGCCTTTAAGGCATCTGTATCTTGGTCTATTCCTATAAGTCTTCCTTTTTCACTAAGGTTTTTTATAATTTCACTTGAATGACCTGCCCCACCTAATGTTCCATCTACATATATTCCATCTTCTTTTATATTTAAAGCTTCTATGCACTCATTTAATAAAACTGAAATATGTTTAAATTCCATATTTTTTTCTCCTTAAATTTAAATCATTAGTTTTTATAGCATATATTATGCTACTTAATCATAACATTTAAGTTATATAAATAATTCTATTTTTTATAAACTAAAACCTTTATTATATTAAGATATTTTTATATAAATATTTAACCAAATTTAAATAAATTACAACATATATAATCTTATACTGCCTAAATAGTACATTTTTATCGTTGCTTTTTATGAAATTTATTTTATTTTGTCTAAATATAATTTTACTTTTTTATTTTTATAGATATTTAGTTATTTAATATAAAAAAACCACAACATATTGAAGTTTTCTTAATTTTATAAATTCAATATATTGTGGAAAAATCTCTCTTTATATAACTAATAGAGTATTTTAAAAGATTTTGTTATACATTAAATCTAAAGTTAACAATATCCCCATCTTTCATTACATACTCTTTACCTTCTAATCTGTAAAGACCTTTTTCTTTTGCCGCAGCTTCTGAGCCACATTCTATTAAATCATCATAACTTACAACTTCAGCTCTTATAAATCCACGTTCTATATCTGTATGAATCTTTCCTGCAGCTTGTGGTGCTTTTGTTCCTTGTTTTATAGTCCAAGCTCTAACTTCTTGTACTCCTGCTGTTAAGAAACTCATAAGACCTAAAAGAGTATAACTTGCTTGTATAAGTTTATCAAGACCTGATTCTTCTAAACCGTACTCTTCTAACATTTCAGCCTTTTCTTCCTCATCTAATCCTGATAATTCTTCTTCAAGCTTTGCACAAACTATCATGCATCCTGAATTTTCTTCTTTAGCATATTCTTGAACTTTCTTTACAAATTCATTTTCTAAATTTCCAGATACCATATCATCTTCTGATATATTACAAGCATATAAAACTTTCTTTGATGTTATTAAGAATAATGTTCTTACAAATTTTTCTTCATCTTCTGTAAATTCTAAAGTTCTAACAGGTTTATTAGCCTCTAATTGTGCCTTTATTTTTTCCATTACACCGTACTCAAATTTAGCAACCTTATCACCAGATCTTGCAAGTTTAGCTGACTTTTCCATTCTTCTTTCTAAAACTTCAAGGTCTGCAAATATAAGTTCTAAATTTATTGTTTCTATATCACGAATAGGATCTACTGAACCTTCAACATGAACTACATTTTCATCATTAAAGCATCTTACAACATGAACTATTGCCTCAACTTCTCTTATATGAGATAAGAATTTATTTCCTAAACCTTCTCCTTTGCTAGCTCCTTTTACAAGACCTGCTATATCATAAAATTCTATTGCTGTATAAATCTTTTTCTTTGTTTGATATATCTTTTCTAAAACGTCTAATCTTTTGTCAGGTACGCTAACAACTCCAACGTTAGGTTCTATTGTACAGAATGGGTAATTTGCTGATTCTGCCCCAGCTTTAGTTATAGCATTAAATAATGTACTTTTCCCAACATTAGGTAAACCAACTATTCCAAGCTTCATATATGTAAATTCCTCTCTTTCATAAACTAATTATCTCTAATTTTACACGTTTAAAATTATACTCTAGGTTAATATTTATTTCAACTGATTTTCATTTTATTTACTATTAATCCATAAAATTATATAAATTTATTATAACTTTATTGGCATAATAACCTTGAGGTGATATTTTATGTTTAATGGGCTAATAGCTTTTTTACTATCATCATCTATGTTAATTAATCCTATCTTAGGGTTATTAAATTTTATAGATAAACCTACATTTTTTTCCTTAACTAATGAGGAACAATGTGATAGTAAAGAGTTCAATTGGTATTATATGTTCAACAAAGAAACTAAAGAAGCAACAGGTCCTAAAGAAACTCCTTTTATAAATAATCACAATGTATTTTTTGTCGGAGACCAATCAAAACAAGAAATCTTTTTAACCTTTGATGAAGGCTATGAAAATGGAAATACTTCTAAAATATTAGATATATTAAAAGAAAATAATGTTCCAGCAGCTTTTTTTGTTACAAGACCATATATAGTTGACTATCCAGATTTAATTTTAAGAATGGAAAATGAAGGACATCTAGTTTGCAATCATACCTCTCATCATCCATCCATGGCATCAATTTTAGACCAAGAGAAATTCAACAAAGAATTTACTGATGTTGAGGAGGAATATACTAAAGTTACAAATAAAGAAATGCCTAAATTTTTTAGACCTCCTATGGGGAAATACAGTGATTTATCCTTAAAATACACTGATGACTTAGGTTATACTTCTGTATTTTGGAGTTTTGCTTATAAGGATTGGCTTTTAGATAATCAACCATCAAAGGAAGATGGTAAAAAGAAAATCCTAGAAAAAGCACATAACGGTGAAATAATGCTTCTTCACGCTGTTTCTGATACTAACTTAGCAATCCTAGATAATGTCCTAAAAGAGCTTAAAAATCAAGGCTATGAATTTAAATCATTAAATGATTTTAGTGTTAACCCTAATAAAAATTCCTAGAGAAAGTACTCTAGGAATTTATCATATGGTATTATTTTTAATAATAATGAATATTCATTATATCTTTTTTTAAACTGTTATTTATAATATTTAGTTCTTCTATATCTTTTTTCACCCTTTCTATAATCTCTTTATTTTTTAAGAAGTTTAAATTAACTTCTACATTTACTATGGAACTTTCTATACAAGCATTTAACATTATTGCAGCTATTTTAGCATCTGATACAAGATTCTTATTTCCGTATTTTACTGCAAAATATATATTATCATAAAACTTTATAGATAGCTTAGCTAAATTTAAAGGTACATTCATAGCCTCTAAAGTACATTTTTCCATAGTAGCTTCTCTTAAACTCACATGTTCTTCTGTTTCTTTAGGCATTTTATAACAAGCCATTAAATTTAAAAAAGCTTCTTTATCTTTATCCATGTACAATAACATTTCTTTATAAAGGTGCTTACATTCATCTAAATTCTTATCTAACTTAAGCCTTATACTTTCCTCTAAATTATTATAAATTTTCTTACCTATAGTAAGATTGTATATCATAGAAGTTAGTGCAACTGCAAGTCCCCCCGATAAAGCTGCCACTGCACCTCCACCTGGGGCTGGTGAACTAGAAGCTAAATCTTCTATAAAATCAATTATTTTTGTATCCCCCGTTAATTGTTTTTGAATATTTTCTTCCATTATTCCCATCTCCATTCTTATAAAATAAAAATATTATTTAATTTTTTATAAATATTATTACAACTGTATTTTTCTTCAGATTTAAATTTTTTCCCTGTATTTATTACTTTCACCACTTCTTCTAAAGACTTTATAATTTCATAAGAATTATTTTTTGTAATAAAACACTTCTCTATACCTTTAACTAATTCCTCTATTTTATCATGCTCATTTCCTTTAATTATAAGTATAGGACTAAAAGACCCTAAATAGTCATATATTTTAGCTGGTATTTGCATAGATGTTTTATTTCCAAAAACTAATAAAATATCACTATGTATAATATACTTTAGAGCCTCTTTAAAATCTATTCTTTTACTAAATTTAACATTTTCAAAAGATCTAAGTTCTTCTTTTATAGAGTTACCATCTATATTTCCAAAAAATAATATATTTAATTTATTAAATAACTCAATATTAGTATTTTTCAATATTTTAAGTCCTTCTATAAAAGGTTTTATATCTCTAATCTTTTCTATTATATCCCCAGTATAAACAATATTTATTTTATCTTTTTTTAAAAGCTTTGGTTTATCTTCTTCTCTTAGTCTTTTATATAGCTCTTCATCATAGCCCCTATTTATTAAAAAAAGATTTTTTTCCTCTAAATTATATTGATTTTTAAAATACTCTTTATTCTCCTTTGTAACAAATATATGCTTATCACCTAAATTAACTACTAATTTTTCTTGTTTTTTTTCTATATATTTTCTTATAATTCCTATATTTTTTCTAGATATATCTTTAATCCATGGGTCACTCCAATAAAGAATCCATGGAATATTTTTAAAGGATTTTTTTATCCTTAAAGCACAAAGATGACTAGATGGTGGTTCATGCATAGAAAAAATTAAATTGAACTTTTCTTTTCTCATAAGTCTTTTTCCAAAGTTAGAAGACTTTATACTCCAATAATAATATATATCAGGAAATATCACTTTATTTTTCACTCTTTTTAATAAAAATATGTTTTTACTAGTATTTAAATTATTACTTTTTTCCTTTTTAGGCATTAACTTATTGAAAACTTTTCCCATACCTATTTTATAAATAATAATATTCTCATCTAAAAGAGATAAGACTTCTTCATCGTAATATATAGATTCCTTAGGAAAATCAACTGTTAAAAGATGAACTTCATTTTCTTTAGAAATGTTGTTTAAATACATTAAAGTTTCTATTGAAGCTGAGTTATTTATAAATGGAGAATAGCAAGCAACAAACAATATTTTCATAATGTTTTTTTCCCTTGCCAGGATAAAAATATAAATTTAGATATAGACTTTAATCTTTTTATCCTTTTAGGGTCTTTATATACTCTATAAAACCACTCCATACCAATATCTATTATCCATTTTGGAGCTCTTTTACTAACTCTTGCTAAAATATCAAAGCTTCCTCCAACTCCCATAAAAATTGAACATGGTAAAATATCTTTATATTTTTCTATAAAAAGCTCTTGTCTTGGAGTTCCCATAGCCACAAATAATGCATAGGGTTTTAAATCATTTATATCCTTTAATATATCTTCACAACTTTCCATATCAAAAAATCCATGACTATGCCCTAGAATATTTATCTTAGGATGTAATTTTTTTATGTTGTCTGTGCATTTATCTACAACATAATTTTTAGCTCCTAAAAGGTAAATAGATTTTTTGTTTTTTTCACAATAGTCTATTAACATATCCATAACTTCTATTCCTGGAATCCTTTTTTCTATTTTTTCTCCATATATCTTAGATGCTATTATAGTGCCAACCCCATCTGGTATTATTATGCTATCTTTAGAACTATAGCTTTTTCTTAATATACTATTATTTAAACCATTATATAATACTTCTGGATTACCTGATATTATATTTACCTTTGGTTTTTTTAATATTTCATCCATAAGCTCAGCTTTATCTCCTGAAAAGACATTGTAATCTAATAATTTTCTATACATAAGCCCTCCTTTTCTAAGATTGCTTACTTAAGGTCTCCATATACCTTTCTATATCTCCTAAAACTTCATCATCTTTATTCATTGTTTTTGCTATATTTAAATGTTTTTTTGCTTCTTCTAAATTATTTAAATTTAGATAACACATTATTATATTTGTACATATCTCTATATCCCTTGTAGCTTCAAAGGCTTTTCTAAAACATTTTAAAGCATTTTCATAATCTCCTAAATAAGCATAATTAATTCCAAGTTCATTTATAGGCTCTACCATATTGTTATCAAGAGCTATACTCTCATTTAGATAATATATAGCTTTCTCAAAATTTTCTAATCTTCTATAAGCTGTTGCTATATAATATTTTATTATTGCGTTTTCTGGAAACTTATCTGAAAGGGGTAAAAGTCTTCTAAGTGCAACCTCAGGCTCTTCTAAAAGTTCATCTTTTCCCTTTTCATAATCTAGTGAATCCTTTATTTCATCATATAAAGCTTTAACTTCCTCAGTTTTTTCTCCACCTTTAGATAAATATTCATTTATTTCTAAATAAGCCTTATCATAGTTTTCTAAATCATTATAGGCTAAAGAAGCATAAATGTATGGCATAGGGCTTTTAGGAACACTTTCTTTATATTTTTCAGCTAAATTTAACTGAATAGTGTTATAATTTTTATTCTTTTCCCTTATACTTTCACAAATAAGTAACAGTTTTGAATAAACCTCTTCATCTTTTACAACTTCACTTAATCCTTTTAAAAGAATTAAAGCATCTATTAAACTTTCTTCCTTTATTTTGTCTGATATAATGCTTTTAATACATAAAACAGAATCTTTTATAAGAGGTATTATTTTCTTATATTCCTTATTAAATTTTAAGTTTTCATCAGCACCTAAAGCAAAAAACATCCCTTCAATTAAATAATTTATAGGAAGTTTATCTAAACTATATCCACTTTCGACATCCTTTGATATATACTTTGGATTTATAGGAATATATAGTTCCTTTATATTAAGATTTTCTGAATCCTCCCCAAGAATTTTTATAAATTTATCTCCATCAATTTCTAAAAATAATAATTTAGAAAGTTTTTCTTTGCATAACACATGAAATTCCATAAATATTTCTCCATTTCTTTATATTTATTAGGTTAAGCAAAATTATTATATTAAACTAACCTACATATGGCATTATAAACTATTATTTATGTAAAATAAAATATATTCTATAATAAATTACTTATCTAAAGTACTACTTTACTTTTAAAAAGTATAAAAATATTTTCTATGAAAAGTAGTGTATTAAAAAAACCTATGGGAAACCCCATAGGTCAAATTATATCAAAATATTTATAAAGAATAATACTTAGTTTAATTTTTTATTTACTATAGCCATTACAGAAGATTTAAATTCTTCAGTTTTATTATTAGCATCTTCTAAACTATTTCCTTTAACAGCTAAATAAACTTTCATTTTAGGTTCTGTTCCTGATGGTCTTACAACAAACCATGAATCATCTTCTAAAATATATTTTAAAACATTTGATTTTGGAAGGTTTATTTCTGAAGTTGTATTTGAAACATTATCTTTTTCTACGCTTAATTTATAATCAAAAGATTTCACAACTTTAACATTATTAACCTTTGTTATTTCATCTTCTCTTAAAAGATCTAAGCATCTTCCAATTTTTTCTTGGCCTTCTTTTCCCTTAAGCTCTACTGATACTAGAGATTCTTTAAAGTATCCATACTCTTCATATATTTCTACTAAAGCATCATATAAAGTTTTCCCTTGTTGTTTGTAGTACAGAGTCATCTCTGCTATAAGCATTGATGCTACAACTGCATCTTTATCTCTTGCAAATGTTCCAACTAAATATCCATAACTTTCTTCAAATCCTATTAAGTATTCATTAGAACCTGTTTCTTCAAACTCTCTAATTTTTTCTCCAATATATTTAAATCCAGTTAAAACATCAATAAGTTCAACACCATAAGCTTCTGCCATTTTTCTTACTGATTCAGTTGTAACTATTGTTTTTATTACTGCTCCGTTTTTTGGAAGTTTATTAAGTTCTTTTAATGAACTTAATACATAGTTAACTAAAAGCATTCCTGTTTGGTTTCCAGTTAACACTTTAAATTCACCTTGATTATCTTTAACAACTACGCCTATTCTATCGCAGTCTGGATCTGTTCCAAATATAACATCTGCATTAACGTTATTTGCCATTTCCATAGCTATTTTAAATACATCTGGATTTTCTGGATTTGGATATGGTGCTGTTGGGAAGTTTCCATCTGGCATTTCTTGTTCTTTAACAACAAGAACATTTTCATATCCTAATTCATCTAAAACTCTTCTAACTGGAATATTTCCTGAACCATGAATTGGTGTATAAACTATTTTTAAATCTTTAGCAAAATCTTTTACTAATTCTTTTCTTATAGTTAAAGATTTTAAAGATTCAATGTAAGCTTTATCTATATCTTCTCCTATATAAACTAAAAGACCTTTTTCTAGAGCTTCTTCTTCACTCATAGTCTTTATTTTACTGTAATCTTCAACCCTAGTTACATAACCTATTACTTCTTTAGCTGGTTCATCAGTTAACTGACATCCATCTTCCCCATAAGCTTTGTATCCGTTATACTCCTTAGGGTTATGTGATGCAGTTATTACTATACCTGCTTTGCAATTTAAATGTCTAACTGCAAAAGAAAGCATAGGTGTTGGTCTTAAACTTTCATAAAGATATACTTTTATATTATTTGCACAAAGAGTTAAAGCTGCAGCTTTTGCAAACTCTTTAGACATATTTCTTGAATCATATGCTATTGCAACTGATTTTTCATTTTTATATGTTTCGTTTATAAAATCCGCAAATCCTTGAGTAGCTTTTCCAACAGTGTAAACATTCATTCTATTAGTTCCAGCGCCTATTACGCCTCTTAATCCACCTGTTCCAAATTCTAACTCTTTATAAAATCTATCTTCTATCTCTTTTTCGTCTTTTAAAGCTCTTAACTCTGCTTTTACGTCTTCTGAAATTGTATCTGAATTTATCCATTCATTATATTTTTCTCTATACACTGTTCTTTCTCCCCTTTTCATAACATAATATCTTTTACAACATTATACTACAAAAATATAACCCTTGAAAATATTTATTTTCCAAATATTATATTTTTTTACTCAGAAAACGCTATCAGAAAACATTTACTTAAACCTATTAGTTTAAAAAAATATTGGAAAATCCATTTTATTGAATTTTCCAACATATTTTTTTATTTATTTTCTGCATCAATATTTTCTGGTATTTTCTGCTCATAACTTATTGAAGCTATAACTGAATCTAAATGATCTAAAATTGATATCTCTTTTCCAACTTCTATATCGCTTACTTTATATACATTTCCAATACTTGCATCTGATACATCTAAATTAAAGAATTTTGGAAGGTTTTCAGATGTACACTGAACGTTTATACCATCCTTATCTTTTTGAAGTATACCACCATTTTTAGTGGCTAATTCCTCTCCAATAAAATGAATAGGTACTCTTGATGTTATTTCTTTATTTTGTTCTATTTTTTCTAAATCTATGTGTATTATTTTTTTAGTGACTGCATCTCTTTGAACTTCTTTTATTAAAGTATTTACATTATCACCATCTATATTTACATTAAGAGTTCCGTGCTCACCTTGACTTAAAATAGCAGAATTTAATTCTAATTCTCCAATTTCAAATAAAAGATTTTTTATATCTTTTCCGTAAATGATTCCTGGAACTTTTCCATTTTTTCTAGCTCTCTTAGCATCATGATTTGCTTTTTTTGTTCTTAAATTTACATTTAAATTTTCCAAATTCATCACTCCCTTTCTTTATTATCTCCAAAACTTTAATTACTATTCTCTCTAATAAAAAAAGACCAAATCTAAAACTTGGTCTTCCTTTCCTTACTATTAATTTATTTTTACTTTAATTACTATTATTTTAATATACCTTAATCCTAAAGATTATTTAGATTCATTTAAAATATCTAATGCACGGTTTGGATAATCTGTAATTATTCCATCTACTCTTACACTTATAAGTTTTCTCATTGTTTCTTTTTCATTTACTGTATATGTGTTTACTAATATATTATTTTCATGACACTCTTTAATTAAGTCTTCATCAACAAGTTTATAATCTGGGTGTATAGCATAAACCCCTAAATCTTTTGCATAACCTACAACATCTTCTATAGGTTCACTATAAAGAGCCGCTGTTCTTATATTTTTATTTATTTCCTTACATATTCTTAATGATTCGTGATTAAAACTAGATATTATGGTTGTATCTATCATATCATAGCTATCTAGCATTTCTAATACGTCTCTTTCAATACCATCATAATGAATAACATCAGTTTTAAGCTCTATATTTAATGTAAAATCATCTCTAAAACTTATAAGAAGTATAACTTCTTCTAATGTACCTATTATAGAATCTATATTATCTCTAAACTTTTCATCTCTATTACTAAGCTTTTTAAGGTCTCTTAAATCATAATCCTTAACTAAACCCTCTCCTAAAAACGTTCTTTCTATGCTTTCATCATGAATAACAGCTAACTTTCCATCTTTAGTTTTATGTACGTCTAATTCTATACCATTTACTCCTGATTTTAATGCTTCCTCAAAAGCTAAAATCGTATTTTCTGGATACTCTCCACTATATCCTCTATGTGCAAAAACTATCATAAACTTCCTCCTAAATTTTATGTATTATAATCTTATTTTTAATTATATATGCTTTCTTACTAAAATATAATATATAAGTTTGCATTTTTTATACTCAATTAATATTAAATTTATTATATAAAATTATAATACTTCTTTAAATAAAATTTAGTTAGTTTTACACTTAATTATTTACTTTTCAATTTATTTAGTTAAAATTTAAAATAAATTGAAAAATAAATAAAGACCATCTAAAATAGATGGTCTTATATACTATCTTCTGCTTTGTTGCTTTCTAGCTCTTCTACAGTCTGGGCATCTTACTGGATCGTTATCGAATCCTTTTTCTTTGTAAAATGCTTGTTCTCCTTCAGTGAAAACGAAGTCTTTTCCGCAATCTTTGCATACTATTGTTTTATCTGCCATTTCAATTCCTCCATATTAAAAATTTACTTCGATGAACAAACTCTCTTATGGAGAAATTTAGTTATCTACATTAAATTTTTATGTTTATTATGCATAGGATATCTCCTTGCCTCTTAAGAATACCATAGTGATTTAAAATATGCAACATATTTTTTTAAATATTTTGTAATTAATGTTATAGACTTTTTATTCCTTAAGAGGTATTATACAATCAGATATTAAAGATTAAAGGTAGGTGACTTTAGCAATTTGAGTGTAAATTGCTATGATTTTATGAAAAATAATTATGAAGTATTCAAACCTGTCACATTATTTCCAAAAGAAAATAATGTTTCTCATATATGGTTTATATTTAAAAATAATAAACTCTTATTAAAAAATATAGATAATAATAACTTATGTCATACTAAATTTTCTGATATAGAAAGTATCTATAATCATTTAGAAAGAAAATATCCAATAGGTTCTCTAGGTGATAAAGTATTTTTCTGCGGTGAAATAAATTCTAATCTTTCTCTTCCTAATGATCTAACAGAAATAGGTCTTAGAGAAGCTGGCAGCTGCTTAGATGAAATCTCTTACTCTATGGCTGGAAAAGCCTTTCAAATTCTTGATTGGGATAGCAAAAGTAACTTTTGTGGAAGATGCGGCTCAAAAACAGAACATAAAGATAATGAAAGAGCTAAAATTTGTCCAAATTGTAATCTTGTTGATTACCCAAGAACTTCCCCTGCAATTATAGTTGCAATAGTTAAAGACCATGAAATTTTATTAGCACACAATACTAGATTTAAAGATAATATGTATAGTTTAATTGCTGGATTCGTTGATTGTAATGAGACTTTAGAAGATTGTGTTAGACGAGAGGTTTTTGAAGAAGTTGGCATAAAGGTTAAAAATATAAAATATATAAATAGCCAATCATGGCCTTTTCCAAATTCATTAATGGTTGGCTTCTTAGCTGAATATGATAGTGGGGAAATAAAAGTTGATGGTGTTGAGATAGGTTCTGCAGCTTGGTTTAACGAGGATAACTTCCCTACTTTACCACCTAAATTTACTATTGCTAGAAAAATAATAGACAAGTATATTGAAAATAAACTATTTGATTAATATTATAAAGGCTATATTTTAATCACTTATAATTAAAATATAGCCTTTACTTTAAATCTTATTTACTAAACTTTATTATAACCTTAAACAAATCTCCATCTAAAACTATATGAAAAGTTCCCCCTTGAACTTCAACAAAACTTTTAGCTATTGCAAGTCCAAGACCTGATCCTTCTGCATTTCTTGATTTATCTCCTCTTACAAATCTTTCTATTATATCTTTAGAATTAAAATCTATTTCTTCCTTTGCTATATTTTTTAAAGTTATTTCTATATTCTTATCCCTCTCAAGGATATCTATATAAACTCTAGAACTCTCTAATGAATATTTTATTATATTAGTTATTAAATTTTCAAAAATCCTAAAAGTTCTTTGGCTATCTAAAGGACATAGAATCTTATCTTTATTAAAATTAGTTTTTATTTTTAAGTCTCTTTCTTTTATTTTATGATCTAATTCTAAAATGGTTTGTTTCATAAGATATACTAAATCTACATTTGTTATATTTAAGCTTATATTTTTACTATTTACTTTACTTATTTCAAACAAATCTTCTATTAAATATTGAAGACTTTGAGATTTTCTATCTAATACATCTAAATATTGCTTTTTCTTTTCATTAGATAAGGTATCATCCTTTAATAAATCAACATAGGTAATTATAGATGTCAACGGAGTTTTTAAATCATGGGATACATTAGATATAAGCTCAGTTTTCATCTTTTCACTTTTAACCTCCTTTTCTACGGCTTTTTTAAATCCACTTTGAATCTTTTCTACCTCTTCTTTTAATGGATTTAAAACTCCTAAATCTTCATTTATCTCTATGCTTAAATTCCCTTGTGCTATGGCATTTGTTGATTTTAAAAGTTTGTTATATTTAATATTTATATCATCCATATATTTCTTAGCTAAATTAAATACTATTATTGAATATATTATTATTCCAAAAACACCAAAGAACCAAAACATTGACATTATACTTAAAATAATAGCATTTA
>JAUNBX010000076.1:0-1291 GCA_030526875.1 Clostridium perfringens
AATGGAAAAGATAAAATTGCTAGTGCAATAAAAGAGTTAGTTGAATATGGTTGGCTAACTAAAGAAAGATTGAGAAATGAAAAAGGGCAAGTGCAAGGAATGAGATATACAGTATATAGTACATCTCAAATTAAGGAAGAAAGCCATGTTGAACCTAAAGCGGATTTTCCTAAACAGGAAAAACCTAAACAGGAAGAAATTACAAATAAAGAAATTACAAACAAAAATACTACTCAGTTTCAGTATCAAGATACTTGTAGTACTAGTTATGATGATATTTTAACCTCTTCTAATCAAGTTGAAATAATAGAGAATAACACTCATCTAAAATTATCTAAGAATCAAGTATTAAAAACTTTAACATGGGATGTTATTAGACTTAGAAAGTCTATAGAGATATTTAGAGAGCAAGAAGGTAGATATTTTGCACTATTAGAAAAGATATATAAAGATGATGGGAACTTTGCTCCTAAAAAAAATAAAATAACTAATACTACCTATAGCAACTCTAAACAATCTAACTTTGACAACTTTACACAAAGAGAATATGACTATAATAAACTAGAAAAGCAACTTTTAGGTTGGGATGATGGCGATTATGATGAGGAGGATAATTGCGAAAGAGGCAATTAATGAGGTGATAGAAGATGGCTAAATACAAAGTTATAAAAAAATATAATAATAAAATAAAACAATTAGAGGAAGAAGGAAATATAGAAGATAGTTTAATATTAGAATTAGCTAAGACAGCAATTTGGCTAACTAAATGTGCAGAGCATTACAAGAAAAAGATTGGGCAAACTGATGATTTAGAAGCTAAAGAAAAGTATTTAAAATTAGTTAAAACTTTTTATGACTTAAAGCTAAAAATAGCTAAGCTACTTCTAAAGACTAATAGGGTACAAGTAGAGTTTTTTAAGCCGAAAGTTAAACACAAATTTATGAATTTGGAAATATGTGAAAAGCATAAAAAAGCATTAGAAGAAAGTAAAACAAATTTAATATCTTTTTTATATCAAAATAATAATTTTAGGGAGATTTATCATTGTAAAGAATGTAGCTATGATTTAGAAAGAATGTTCTACTGTATATATTATTTAACTATTGAAGTTGATGATATATCTATAAAACTTAATATTCCCTATGCATTTTTAAAAGATGAGAAAGAAGTTAAGAAAAGCCTTAAGGAAGACTGGAAGGTTAGAAAAGAAGGTTTTTATTATAAAGATAAATGCATCGTTAAAAAAGATGAAATTCTTGAAGATATAACTTTTTCTAAAGAAGAATTAAA
>JAUNBX010000076.1:1391-4237 GCA_030526875.1 Clostridium perfringens
AAAATTATAGAGAATGCAAAAGAAACATTAGATAAAAGTATATTAGATATAATAACTAAGTTTGGATATAAAGAGGTAGATGGGTATTATGTTATAAATGTATATGTTAAAGAAGAAACTAAAGCAAAGCAGCTAGGAAAGATACTTACTAACATTGAAAACTATGCAAAAGAATGTGGAGTTGGTGTCTTAGTAGACTTTTTAAGGGGTTAATATGAATGACTTAATTGAAAGATTTACTTTACAATGTAGAACTAATAAAGCTGGAACCTTTAAAAGATTTAAGCCTAATAATGTTAAAAAAGAAAATTATAAGTTTTGGAAAGCTGATTCTAATGTTATGTTAAGGGATGCTATTCTTGCTAATGATGTTGGTATATCCTATCCAAGACAATTGGAGATGATACATGGAACTATTGAAAGGATACTAAAATCATTTGTAATAAAAGAATATGGAATAGAATTATTAGTGCATGAAACAAAGGTAATATATGATGCTATCAGAAAAGATTTAGAATCTGAAATTAGTGAAGATGATTATGAGGCATTAAATCTTTTAGATACAAATTTTATAATAAATAGATATCCGACTAAAAATAGATTTTATACTGAAGACATGATTGACGATTCTTTTAAAGCTTTAATTAATATAAATAATTTAGTTGAGCAAGCTTTGAATTTAAGTAATAGAGCTAAAAGAGCTATAGAGCAGGTTGAAAATGAAATAAGTATTACTAATAAAGAAGAAAATTGATAGTAAGTTTAACTATTAATGTTTTAGTAGCTTAAAGGTATAGGCTCAGTAGTTTAATGTATACTTATTAATTAATGAAATTAAGATTTTATGAGGAGTTATAGTGGTATTGATAATAAATATAAGATAGATAATTAAAAGGATGAAAATAAGTTAACAATGAAAATAAGTGATTCAATAAAGGCATTCAAGTTAGAACGCACTATAGATGAATATAAAAATAATATAGGGGATAATGTACATGATAAACAAGTAAACTTTTGTAGAAAGCTTTGTGATGAGTTTATGAATAATGATGAAAGTAATATAACAGTTAATACGAATAGGTGTGGAATAGGTAAATCAACGGTTATTAAAGCTTTTCTAAATAACTTAGTAAATAAATATTCTAAACATCCTAGGTTTGGAACAAGGTCTTCTAGAGAATTGGAGCTAGATTGTTATGGTGCGATAGTAATTCATGACTCCATAGAAGGATTAGAAAAGATAGCTAATTATAAAGGATTAACAGATAGATGTTATTTTATGCGTTTTGATAAAGAGGATATTGAAAAGAGAAATAATGCCAGGGTCAATTTTCAAGAGCAATTAAAAAAACAATTTGAATATCCAATAGTGTTAATAACAACTCAGAAGTATTTTAAGATGAGTGATGAAGAAAGAAAAATATTATATAAATGGAAAAATGGCTCAAGAGCTATAAAAATAATAGATGAAAAACCATATATATTAGCTACAACTATAATTGACGAAGTTTATTTATCATCTATAAATATTGCTTTAGAAGAAATAGTTAAAGGTCAGGATAAAAATTATATTGTTACTTGTTGGAAGAAAATAAGAAATGATTTAGACACTTTAAGAGATAATTATGCCAATAAATATGAAATAATGTGGATATCAAAAAAAGATAGGACTTTACTTATTAATGAAACAGAAGATAAAACTTTTTTTGATGCATTAGGGAAATATGTAACTACAGATATTTATGATAAAGTAGCTGATATTAAAAAGATTTATTCTGAGGGGTGCTTATTTATATCTAATAGTGATAGAGAGCAAGATAATAAAAGACAATTTGTACTGTTACATAATAATACTGATAAATTTGATATGGATAAATGTAAGTGTTTTATATTAGATGCAACAAGTAAGTTTGATATAGACTATACTATAAATGAAAATTTTAAGTTTTTACATATTGATGATAAGAAAGAAGTTAAAGATATTAATATTTATCACGTGCAAACAAGTACAAGCCAAAAAAAATTGTTAGATAGTAATAAAGAAAAAATAGATACTATTAGCAAATTTATAAATGAAGAATTAGGTGATAAATGTTTCGTTGCTACATACGGTAAGAAAAAGGGTATATATCAAAAATTTTATAATGCTTTAGAGACTAAGGAAATTGCTTATTTTGGAGATATAAAGGGTAAAAATACTTGGGAAAGCTATAATAAGATGGCTCATGTTGGACTAAATAGAAAGTCTCATAGTGTTTACTTACAAAAGTACATATTACTTAAAAATAAAGCTAATAAATGGAATACTATGAATGAAGAAGATATTACTAAAGAAATTGAGGATATAATACAGCTAAATAAGGGATGGTATATCGATGAAGATATGAATGAAATAATGATGAGGGATATGGTTGTTGATACAATTCAAAATATAATGAGAATTAAATGTAGACATTTTAGTAATGAGGAAATGTGTAACATATTTATTATTTGTGCTAAAAATTATTCTAATGTGGTTAGTAGAGTAAATGATAGTGTTGGTGGAAATATAGTTAGCTGCTATATACCTGATATATTTTTAGCTGAAGCTACTGATAATAGAAAGCCTGTAAATGGTAAAGAAAAGACTAATCCTCAAATAATTAAAGAGTATTTAGAAGGACTAGATAAAGGAAAAATAGTTAAGATAAAAGATATTATAGAGGGTAGTGGGTTAACTAGAAAACAAATAGATAAAGTTAGAGAAAAAAATCAATGGTGCAAAGTTTGGTTTAAAAATAATAAAGGTAATAAAAGAGGGGAATATATAGTTAATAATTAAAAATACCCCCCAAAAACTAATATAA
>JAUNBX010000076.1:4337-7529 GCA_030526875.1 Clostridium perfringens
AATATAAATATATAAGTAAAAAAGCATTCATCTTTTGTAGCGTAGCGGAAAAAGTGAATCCTGAGGAAAGAACGAAACGTAGTGAGTGACTGACGCTGGGAAGGGCGTAAGCCTTAAAGAAAAGTATATAATATTCTAACCCCGAGTCATTACGCTATGCTCCATTCCTCCCCCCACCATTGGGGATATTATATAGGTGTAGTTTTTGCTACATCTTTTTTACGATTACAAATAAATATTAGAAATTTGTATTTATTTACCAGATGATTTAGAAAATTTATGTAGAAGTAAATGTTAAATATACTGATACAAAGGAGAAAAATAATGGAAGAACAAAGGAAAACAATCAATCTAATATATATTAATTTTAATAATTGTGAGGAGTACTATACTTATCAAACTATAGTACAATCAGAAATAGAAAAATTTATAGATTATTTAGGAAGTAAAAATATAGAAGAGTCATTAGACACAATTAAGATAGTAGCGAACAAAGAAGAGTTAGATACATTATTATCTCAAGATGAAGTAAATCATTCAGGTGATTGTTATGGAACATATAGCAACGATGATTTAAAGAACAAAGTTAAGAATTGTATTCATTGTGTAGTTAAAGTTTTTAAGAGTAATGAGAATAAAGAGTTGGAAATGATAACTATTTTTCATGAGATAGTGCATGCAAGTATTTCATACCTAGATAGGATGGATATACCTGATAATATTCGCTTATTTTTTAATGAATATTTAGCCATTTATATATCTTATAGTTATGCCTTAAAAAAATGTTTTGATAAAAGAGAATCTGCTCTCAATAATTATTTAAATAATATTAGAAATACAATAGGAAGAAATAATAGTAATAATTGGGAATATGCACAAGCAACTGATTTAGCTTTAATAAGAGTTTTAGAGGATTATAATTATATAACAAAGGATGATATTGCTTATATTTATATAACTAATGGGTTACATATGCTTTGCAAGCAATTTAATACTGTAAATTATAGTAAAACAGATATTGATAATTTTATAGTGAAATATGAACAAGTAATGGCATTATAATATAGTATTTATAAAAAGGTACTCTTAAATGGTGCCTTTTTTGTGTTTAAAAATAAATAAAAAGGAGATTTGAGAATTTTGAAAAGCAGTATATAAAAAGTATCGAATATAAATGTCTATATTTTTTATATAAAGCATATTATTAATATATTATGTATTATATATATTAGGAGATGTGATGTATAATGTATTTAAATCTTATAAAAAAAGGTCAAGTACGTAGACTCAAGAGGTTAATTACTAAGAGTATGTTTAGTATTGTTCCTTTTTGTAATGTTGCTAGTTTACCTAAACAACAGGGAGTATACTTTATATATGAAAATAGTGATTTAGTATATATAGGTAAAGCACAAAATTTAAAGACTAGATGTATGCAATACTTGCAAAAAGGTACTGGTAGAACATTTAGGGAGAAATTAATGAAAAAAAAGGTATAGATGAAAATAATGTTGAAGAAGCAATAGAATATATAAAATACAATTGTACTATAGGGTATTTTGTTGAACCTGAACACGAGAAAATGGAGCACTTAGCCATTGGATTATTTAATCCAATATATAATGACTAAATTACTTTTATTAAAGATATCAAAAAAAGATAAAAGATATATGTTTAACACTCGATATATCTATAAAAACATACAAACGTGATGTTAAGTTTCTAAAAGAACAAGGTATATATTATAACCTTGTTCTTTTGTATTATAAAATAAAAAAGATATTAATTCAACAGGTAGCAAATTTTCTCGGCTTGTATTATAGGGTTACGTAGTAACCTGTATATCTTTTTAGAGTGTAGAGGAGGATATTATGAATAATAAAGATTTATGGAGAAAGATAAGTGGTAGTATTAATTTTAATATCAGAAATCTATGGAAAGAAAATTTATTAAGGAGTAGTGAAGACTTAGCTGACGAATATATAGAGTATACTTTAGTAGATGAAGATTCCTATTCTTATTTAGATAAGCAGACATATGAATCTATTGCTATTAGTGAAGAAGATATTAAAGAGATACGAAGAATATTTATTGAAAGAGTTAATAGAAAAAAAGAAAAATATAGTGAAGAACTTAAAGAGCTTGAAGCTAAGATTGAAATAGATAGGAAAAATATTAAACTAGCTAAAGTAATTGAGTTTCCTTTAAATTTTAAAAAGTAATAACCTAAAAATTTAAAGGAAATGCGTTCGGAGGTGCATTCGGGAAATTTCATTTTCAAGCTAAAATTAAATATTTCAATTTTAAAAATTGCTCTAAATTTGTATATCGAAAAAAATTTTTTGTCGTTCGGGGAAATTATCTACCCTTCAAAAAGTACTATAAATAGCGAAGTGATATTTTTAAATTTATATAAAAAAGTGTGTCGGAATTTACATGTTTACATTGAAAAAAGCATTGTATACCTTATGTAAACATCATCCCAATTTTAATAAAGTAAAATTTTTACATATACCGAAATACTATGCTTAGAATCAGTGATTTCACTAAATTTTATGATTGTTGTCGAGTCGCATGTAGCTTTATGAATAATGTGTGTTTAGGAGATAAATTTTAAGAATGGAGAGAGAGTCATGTTTGAAAATGGGATTAAAGGAAATAAGGTTTTTACTATTTGGGGTGGAGCTGATGGAGTTAGAAAAACTACTTTAAGGAATAGAGCAGGAGTTCAAACTTATATTATAGATTTAAAAGAATTAGACTATCCTTCTTTAAAAGAAAAGTTAAAGATAAAAAATAAACTAATAGAGAACTTTATTTATTCAGATATGTCTTTCGGAATAGAATCAACACTAAGAGGAAAAATAATCTTTGAAAAAATAAAATATCTAAAAGGCATGGGATATGAGATAAACTTAGTATTTATATATTGTAAAGGACAAGATAATAACTTCAAGAAAATAGAAAATAATATAGAACTTTTTGACACAATACTTTTTTATGATAATACCAGGGGAAAGTATGAATTAATAGGGTTTAAAAATGGAGATATAATTCAAGAGCTTAGTCCTAAAAGTTATATGGCTCAAGGGTTAAAATTAAAGCTGAGGTGAAAATTATATGAATGATAATAATAGAAAATTAGTTATATCAAAAACTCACAAAGAACTAATATTAATAGATTTAAGTTTA
>JAUNBX010000077.1 GCA_030526875.1 Clostridium perfringens
AAACCAGAAGAATTATCAGCTAGTAGAACAGTTGCTAAAAAATTTATAGAAAAGTTTTTAGCAAGCAATAAAGATTTTGAGGTTCAAGAGGTAGATTTATATAAAGAACATATACCAAGACTTGAATATGAGTATTTTGAACAAAGAAGTGCTATAGTTAACAAGGAGGCCTTAGAAAAATTAGATGAAAAGCAAAAGACAGAGGTAAAAAGAATAGTAGAACTTTGTGAACAATTTAAAGGTGCAGACGCCTATGTTGTAGCTGTTCCAATGTGGAGCTTATCATTTCCAGCACCTCTTAAAGAGTATTTAGATTGCGTAGTTCAAGATGGAAGGACAATAAAAATATTAGAGGATAAAGTAGAGCCTCTTTTAGAGGATAAGCATAGAGAGTTTATTTATGTTCAATCATCAGGAGCAAAGATTCCATGGATATTAAAACCAATACTTAATAGAGGACTAAATTATGTAGAGGATATAGTTAAATACATGGGGATAAAAAATTTTCATTCAATATTAGTTGATGGTACAGGGAAAACAAAAGAGGAAAAACTAAGTGCCATAACAGGGGCGATAAATAAATTAGATGATGTAATTAATGATATTAGATTTAATTAAGTAAAAGTTTTTAATATTCTAGACAATTTTTATAAAAAAGTAATAAAGCCACCTCAAAAAAAAATTATACTAAAGTATATAAGTGACTATAGAGGTGGTTTGTTTAATGAGGTTTGGAATAGTTGGGACTAATTTTATATCCAATAATTTTATGGATGCAGCAAGACATATAAAAGATTTTGAACTAATAGCAGTTTGCTCAGGAAAAGAGGAAAATGCAAGGAAATTTGCTGAAAAATATGGAGCAAAGAAAGTATTTACTTCCTATGAAGAAATGGCTAAATCGGGAATAATAGATGCAGTTTATATAGCTACACCTAATTATCTTCACTGCAAACAAACATTAGAATTTTTAGATAATAATATTCATGTTTTGTGTGAAAAGCCTATGGCAAGTAATATTTATGAAGTTAAGCTTATGATAAATAAGGCTCTTGAAAAGAATGTTGTTCTTATGGAGGCTATGAAGCCAACATTAATGCCTAATTTTATTGCGGTAAAAGAAAATCTTAAAAATATAGGGAAAATAAGAAGAGCAATTTTTAATTATGGAAAATACTCCTCGAGATATGATGCCTATAGAGAGGGAATAGTATTAAATGCTTTTAAGCCAGAAATGTCTAATGGTTCAGTTATGGATATTGGTGTTTATAGTGTGTTTAATGCTGTAACTTTATTTGGTATGCCTAAAAAGGTTTATGGTAATGGAGTTATGTTAGAAAGTGGTGTAGATGGTATAGGTACTATTATTTTATCCTATGATGATAAAGAAGTAATACTTATGCATTCGAAAATAACTGACACAACATTACCTTCTGAGATACAAGGTGAAGATGGAACAATAGTAATAGACGATATAAATTCTCCATCTAAAATAACTTTATATGATAGAAGTAGGCATATAACCAATTTAACTAGAAGTCAAATAGGGGATAATATGTTCTATGAAATAGATGAGTTTATGAAAGTCGTAAAGTTAGGTGAGCAAGAGTCTAAAACTAATACTCATGAAATATCATTGATGGTTCATGAGATAATAACAGAAGTTAGAAAACAGATAGGTTTAAAGTTTATTGCAGATGAAATAAATATGTAAAGAAAAGAGTATCAAAAGTTTTGATGCTCTTTTTTATATAAATTTTATTAGAAAGAGTAATTTAAAGAAGATAAATTACTCTTTTATTAATTTTTATCCTTAATTAATAACGATTACATTAAATAAATAGGATTAAAATTGTTAATTTATCAAAAAATATGGAATAAAATAATAATTTTTTGTATATATATAGAAAAATTTAACAAATAAATCAGAGGAGGTGAAGGAGTGGTTAAATACATTTTAAAAAGAGTAGGAATAAGTATCATAACATTATGGGCAGTTATAACAATTACATTTTTTATGCTTAGGTTATTGCCAGGAGGACCTTTTACAGGAGAGAAAAATATACCAGAGGCTATTATGCAAAATTTAGAAACAAAATATGGACTAGATAAACCAGTATCTGAGCAGTATGGATTGTATTTAAAAAACTTACTTCAAGGTGATTTAGGAGAAAGCATGAAATATGCGGGAAGAGAAGTAAGTGAAATTATATCATATTCATTTCCAGCATCTGCAAAGCTTGGGATTGTAGTAATAATTATAGCTTTGGTTTTTGGAATAATTTTAGGTATCATTGCAGCTCTCAAATATAATACATGGCCAGATTCCTTATGTATGGTTCTAGCAACTTTAGGAGTTACAATACCTAGTTTCGTTTTAGCAAGTGTTTTAATGTATATATTTGGTGTTAAATATAAGATTTTGCCTGTAACAGGTCTTAATGAACCTAAAAGTTTTATATTACCTGCACTAGCACTAGGAGGATATTCTATAGCATTTATATCTAGGTTAACAAGGTCAAAACTTTTAGAAACTTTAGGTTCTGATTATATAAGAACTGCTAGAGCTAAAGGAGTTAGTAGTTTTAAGATTATAGTTAAACATGCTTTAAGAAATACACTTATTCCAATAATAACATATCTTGGACCCTTAGTGGCAGGAATACTTACAGGAAGCTTTGTAGTTGAAAAGATATTTGCAATACCAGGGCTTGGTAGGGAGTTTGTAAATACTATAAGTAATAGAGATTACACAGTGATAATGGGAGTTACAGTATTTTATAGTGCTATATTAATTATTTGTAATCTCTTAGTTGATTTATTATATGGAATTATAGATCCAAGAATAAAACTAGACGGTATTAAACAATAGGAGGTGAATTATGGAAGTAGATGGTAGTAGCAATTTAAAAAAACAATCAGATTTTTCTTTTGTAGAAGATAATTTAAAGGAAGTAGAGGAAATAGCAAGACCTAGTATTCCTTTTTGGAAAGAAGCTCTTAGTAAATTATTTAACAATAAATTAGCAGTAATGGGACTTTTATTTGTAGTTTTAATATCACTTCTAGCTATATTTGTTCCTATATTTTCAAAGTATGGATATGCAGATAATAATTTATTATCTACAAATGAATCACCGTCTTTAAACCACTGGTTTGGAACAGATCAATTAGGAAGAGATATATTTGTAAGGGTTATGTATGGTGCTAGATATTCTCTAATTATAGGTTTTGCGGCATCTATTTTAAATCTTTTTATTGGAATTATTTATGGAGGTATTGCAGGATTTGTAGGTGGAAAAGTAGATAATATAATGATGAGAATTGTGGATGTTATAAATTCAATTCCTATGACAATCTATGTAATACTTCTAATGGTTATGTTTGAAAAAGGTGGACTTTTTAATATAATAATAGCTTTATCAGTTTCTTATTGGATAGGTATGGCTAGAATTGTTAGGGGTGAAATATTACAACTTAAACAGCAAGAATTTGTTTTAGCAGCAAGAACTTTAGGAGCATCAGGAAAAAGAATATTATTTAAGCATTTGATTCCTAATTGCTTAGGCTCAATAATAGTAACCTTAACTCTTCAAATACCAACAGCTATATTTACAGAGGCATTTTTAAGTTTTATAGGTCTTGGAATAGCACCACCTGCTGCATCTTGGGGAACTTTAGCTAATGATGCACTTCAAAGTCTAAGACTTTATCCTTATCAGCTATTATTTCCAACTTTAGCAATATGTTTGACTATACTATCATTTAACTTACTTGGGGATGGTTTAAGAGATGCACTAGATCCTAAGGTTAAGAAATAAGGGGGACACTTATGGAGAATTTATTAGATGTTAGAGATTTAAAAACTTCATTTAATACTAAGTTTGGAGAAGTTCAAGCAGTTAGGGGAGTATCCTTTCAATTAACTAAAGGGGAAGTAGTTGGGGTAGTTGGAGAATCTGGCTGTGGGAAAAGCATAACTATGATGTCTATTATGAGATTATTAGATAAAAACGGGCATATAAAAGATGGTAGAGTGTTTTTTGAAGGACAAGATATAAGTAAGATTACTGAAAAGGAAATGTCAAAAATCAGGGGCAATGATATTGCAATGATATTCCAAGACCCAATGACATCTTTAAATCCACTACTTACTATAGGGAAACAGATAATAGAGCCTTTAGTAATTCATGAAAAGTTGTCAAAGAAAGAGGCCTTTAAAAAAGGAGTAGAGCTTTTAAAACTTGTTAATATACCAAATCCTGAAAAGCGAATGAAACAGTACCCTCATGAATTTTCAGGGGGAATGAGACAAAGAGTAATGATAGCAATGGCTCTTAGTTGTAATCCCAAGCTAATAATAGCAGATGAGCCAACTACAGCACTAGATGTAACGATACAAGCTCAAATACTTGAAATAATGAAAGATATAAAAGAAAAACTTGGTACATCTATAATTTTTATTACTCATGATTTAGGAGTAGTTGCTGATGTTTGCGATAGAGTAAATGTTATGTATGGCGGGCTTATAGTTGAAAAAGGTGATATAAATGAAATCTTTGAAAGCCCAAAGCACCCGTATACTTGGGGTCTTTTAGATAGTGTACCTAGTGTTGGAGAAGAAAGAAAAAGACTTAAGCCAATAGTTGGCCAACCCCCTGATCTTTTAAAGCCGCCTAAGGGTTGTCCTTTTTATTCTAGATGTAAGTTTGCTATGGGAATTTGCAAAGATAAAATGCCAGAGCTTTATGATGTTTCAAAGAAGCATAAGGTTGCTTGTTGGCTAAATGATAAAAGGGCACCAAAGGTTATAAGGGTAAGATCTAAGGAGGTGGATTTATAAAGTGGAAAACTTAATTGAGATAAAAAATCTTTCTAAATACTTTCATACAAATAGATCCATGTTCTCTAAAAATAAGGGAATATTAAAAGCTGTAGATAATGTTTCATTTAATATAAAAAAAGGAGAGACATTAGGTCTTGTTGGAGAATCTGGTTGTGGAAAAAGTACTTTAGGTAGAACAATATTAAAATTATATGATCCTACAAATGGACAAATTATTTATAAAGGGCAAGATATAAGCTCTATGAAAAATAGAGATATTATAAAATATAGAAAACATATGCAGATGATATTTCAAGATCCCTATGCTTCATTAAATCCAAGATTTACGGTAGGGGATATTGTAGGGGAAGCAATAGATATTCATAGATTAGCAAGGGGAGATGAAAAAAAAGAACTTGTTAAACATTATTTAGAGAAAGTTGGATTAAATGCAAGCCATATAGGTAGATACCCACATGAATTTTCAGGTGGACAAAGACAAAGAATTGGAATAGCTAGGGCTTTAGCTGTTAATCCAGAATTTATAGTTTGTGATGAACCAATATCAGCTTTAGATGTTTCCATACAAGCACAAGTTATAAATATGTTAGAAGACCTTCAAGAGGAACTAGGATTAACATATCTATTTATAGCCCATGATTTATCAATGGTAAAACATATATCAACTAGAATTGGAATAATGTATTTAGGAAAATTAGTAGAAATATCAACTAGTAATGAGGTATATTATAATCCACTTCATCCATATACTAAAGCACTTTTATCAGCTATTCCTATACCAAATCCTAAAATTGCAAAGTCAAAACAAAGAATTATTTTAGAAGGGGACATTCAGTCACCAATAGATCCAGCAAAGGGATGTAGATTTTGTTCTAGATGTAAATATTCAAAGGCAATATGTAAGGAAGAGGAGCCAGTACTTAAAGAGGTTTCAGGTAATCATTTTGTAGCATGTCATGTTTTATAAAAAAAGTTACGTTAATTAAGGGGGAATTTATTTGAGTAAAATTAAATTTAAAAGAATCTTAGCTATGACACTTTCAACTGCACTTATAGGTGGGACATTTTTAGGGTGTGGAGATTCACAAGGAACAGCAGCATCGGGGGATGCTGAGCAAAGAATAGTATATAATATTGATGCTGATCCAAAAACAATAGATCCACAGTTAAATTCGGCAGTAGACGGGTCTAAGGTTTTACGCAATGCTTTTGAAGGATTGATGCGAGAAATAGAAAATGGAGAAGTTGAAAATGGTATAGCAGAAAGTTATGAGGTATCAGAAGATGGTTTAGTTTATACTTTTCATATAAGGGAAAATGCAAAGTGGTCAGATGGAGAAGATGTTACAGCTAATGATTTTGACTATGCTTGGAAAAGAGCATTAAATCCAGATACAGCAGCGGAATATGCCTATCAATTATTTTATTTAAAAAGTGGTGAGGCTTATAATGGTGGAGAAGCTTCTGTTGATGATGTAGGAATTAAAGTTATAGATAATAAAACTATAGAGATAACATTAGAAAGTCCAGTTCCATACTTTTTGTCATTATTAGCAATGCCAGTATATTTTCCAGTTAGACAAGATATAGTAGAGGAAAATGGTGATAAATGGGCTTTGAGTCCAGAAACTTATATATCAAACGGACCTTTTAAAATGACAGAGTGGAATGCCAAGGAAAGCATGACTTTTGTAAAGAATGAAAACTACTGGGATGCAGATAGTGTAAAATTAGACACTTTAGTTTTTAGACTTATAGATGATCAAACAACTTATCTTTCAGCTTTTAGAAATGGTGAATTAGATATAATAGAAACACCACCAACTACTGAAATACAAACCTTATTAGATGAAGGTGTAGCAAAGGTTTATCCTTATCTTGGAACTTATTTTTATGTAGTTAATATGTCAGGAAAAGGATTATCATCAGAGGCTGTTGATGTACTTCAAGATGTAAGAGTTAGAAAGGCATTATCTCTTGCAATGGATAGGACATTAATAACTGAAAAGGTGTCTATGGGGGGAGAAAACCCAGCAACTAGCTATGTTCCAGAGGGAGTTTTAGATACCCAAGGAGAGGAATTCCATAAAGAGTATATAGATACAACAGCTGATATAGAAGAAGCTAAAAAACTTTTAGAAGAGGCTGGATATCCAAATGGAGAAGGTTTCCCAACGCTTACTTTCACCTACAATACAGCGTCAAACCATCAAATGATAGCACAAGCTATTCAAGATATGTGGAAAAATAATTTAGGTATAGATGTAGAACTTAAAAACGAGGAATGGGCAGTATTCCAAAATACTAGAAATAATTTTCAATATGAAATATGTAGACATGGTTGGATTGGAGATTATAATGACCCTATGACATTTTTAGATATGTGGGTAACAGATGGAGGTCAAAATAATGCAGGATATTCAAATACAGAATATGATTCTTTAATAGCTCAAGCTAAATCAGAACAAGATGGGGAAAAAAGAACTGAGCTTTTAAGACAAGCAGAAGATGTTCTTATGGAAGACATGCCAATAATACCAATATACTATTATACAAATGTGGTTTGTGCTAAAGATAATATAAAAGGTTTTGTTAAATCACCTTTAGGGCCTATGTTATTTAGAGAGGCCTATGTTGAATAAGAAATTTTA
>JAUNBX010000021.1 GCA_030526875.1 Clostridium perfringens
ATTATCTGTTTAATTTTCAAAGACCATTGTTTTCTTATGTCACCCTCAAGCGACTTTCTTAGTTTATCACTTTATTTAATCTTTGTCAACAACTTTTTTTATTTATTTTAAAAGTTATTTTTCAAAAACTTTATTTTCTCAAGCGACTTTCTTAGTTTATCGCATTTTAATACTCTTGTCAACATATTTTTTTATTTAATATATTTAACTCTTATATATCTTTGCGACGTAATTTATCTTAACATAATATATATGTATATATGTGTATACCCACCAACTTTTTATTAAGTTAATCTTTATTTTCTCTATTTATCTTATATTTTCTCTTGTTTTTATATTTTGATACACTTGGTAAAGTTTATACTATGTTTATTACTACTAATTAGAAGGAACACTTACAAACTTCTAATATCTAAGTCTACATCTAATAAAATTTATTACCTTTTCAAAAGATAATGCTTTATATTTCTCATAAAATCTAACTTCCCTCTTTCAATTTTCTTATATATTAGTATTATAAAATATTCTTTTAAGCAAAAAACACCTTCGTTAAAATAAATAACAAAGGTGTTCTTTTATTTATTCACTAGCTATTTCACTTTCCTCTAATGAATTTTTATCTTCAATTTCTTTATCTGTTCCTGATATTTTAGCTATAGCAACTACAGCCTCATCTTCTAATGTTCTCATAAGCTTAACACCCATTGCTGATCTACTTGTTACAGATATATCAGATACGTTTATTCTTATGGCAACACCATTACTATTTATAAGCATAAGTTCATCATCATCTTTACATATAGTGGCTCCTACAACCTTACCAGTCTTTTCTGATAGTTTGTAAGTTATAAGTCCCATACCACCTCTATTTTGAACTTTATATTCATCTATATTAGTTCTCTTACCATATCCATTTTCACTAATTACAAGAACTTTTTCATCTTCAACTGCTATATCCATACAAACTGCTACATCACTATCTCTTAAACTTATAGCCTTAACTCCTGCTGCAGTTCTTCCCATTGCTCTAACATCTGTTTCATTAAATCTTATAGAATAACCCTTTTCAGTTATTATCATGATATCAGCATCACCATAAGTTACTTTAACTTTTAAAAGTTCATCCCCTTCTTTTAGACTAAGAGCTATTAGACCATTTCTTCTTAAATTCTTAAATTCCTTTAAGCGCGTTTTCTTAACAATTCCTTGTTTTGTACACATAAATAAATATCCATCTTGGTCTAATTCTTTTATTGTTAAAACAGCTTGAATGATTTCATCTGCTTCTAAAGGTAATAGGTTTATTAAATTCATTCCCTTAGCTGTTCTTCCTGCATCAGGTATTTCATATGCTTTAAGCTTATATGCTTTTCCTTTATTAGTAAAGAATAATAAATTTGTATGTGTTGATGTTATAAATACATGCTCAACAAAGTCATCTTCCTTAGTTGTCATAGCCTGTATTCCCTTTCCTCCTCTTTTTTGAGCTGAGTAAGTATCAACTGATATTCTCTTTATATATCCTGCATGACTTAAAGTTATAACTACATCTTCTTCTTGTATTAAGTCCTCTATGTCTATTTCATTTTCTTGTTTTTCTATTCTAGTTCTTCTAACATCTGAGTATTTTGCCTTTATTTCTAAAAGTTCTTCTTTTATAACTTCTAAAAGTTTGTGCTCATTATTTAATATCTCATTTAAATAGTCCATTAATTCAATAAGCGCTTTAAGTTCCTCTTCTATTTTATCTCTTTCTAATCCTGTAAGTCTTCTAAGCTTCATCTCTAATATTGCTGATGCTTGCTTATCACTAAAGGCAAACTTTTCGATAAGAGTATTTCTAGCTATTTCTGATGTACTAGAACTTCTTATAATTCTTATTACTTCGTCTATATTATCTAGAGCTATTTTAAGACCATCTAATATGTGAGCTCTATCTTTAGCTTTATTTAATTCAAATATAGTTCTTCTTGTTATAACATCTTTTTGGAAGTCTATATAATTAACTAATATATCCTTTAAATTTAATACTTGTGGTTGATTATCAACAAGTGCTAGCATTATAACCCCAAATGTATCTTGCATTTTTGTATGCTTATATAAAAGATTTAAAGTTACATTTGCATTTGCATCTCTTTTTAACTCTATAACTATTCTCATACCTTCTCTATCTGATTCATCTCTTAAATCTGATATTCCTGGTATTTTTTTATCTTTAACAAGATCTGCAATGTTTTCTATAAGTCTAGCTTTATTAACTTGATAAGGAAGTTCTGTAACTATTATTTTATGTCTATTATTTTCTTCCTCAATTTCAGCCTTAGCCCTAATTACAATTCTTCCTCTTCCAGTTTCATAAGCAGCTCGGATTCCTGATTGACCCATTATTGTTGCTGCTGTTGGGAAATCTGGCCCTTTTATATAAGTCATTAAATCTAGTACAGTAGCTTCAGGATTTTCAATAAGCATTACTGTTCCATCTATTATTTCTCCTAAGTTATGAGGTGGTATGTTTGTGGCCATACCTACAGCTATACCTGAAGATCCATTAACAAGTAAGTTTGGATATCTAGATGGAAGCACACTTGGCTCTTGTTCTTCACCATCAAAGTTTGGAACAAAATCAACAGTGTTCTTGTTTATATCTCTAAGCATTTCAACAGAAATCTTATTCATCTTAGCTTCTGTATATCTCATAGCAGCTGCGCTATCTCCATCAACAGAACCAAAATTTCCGTGGCCATCTACAAGCATATATCTCATTGAGAAATCTTGAGCCATTCTAACTAAAGCATCATAAACTGAAGTATCACCATGTGGATGATATTTACCTAAAACTTCCCCGACTATTCTTGCACATTTTCTATATCCTTTATCAGGAGTTATCCCAAGTTCTTGCATAGAATAAAGTATTCTTCTATGAACTGGTTTTAATCCATCACGTACATCAGGTAAAGCTCTTCCAACTATAACACTCATAGCATAATCTATATAGCATTTTTTCATTTCATTGTTTATATCAATGGGTATAATCTTTCCCTCATTAAAACTCATGTATTTCACCTCATATTTAGCATTATATATCTAAATTACTAACCTTTTTAGCATTTTTTTGTATAAATTCTCTTCTAGGTTCTACTTTATCCCCCATAAGAATAGTAAATACCTCATCTGCTAAAATGGCATCTTCGATATCTGCTCTTAATAAAATTCTAGTTTCTGGATCCATTGTTGTATCCCATAATTGAGTTGCATTCATTTCTCCAAGACCTTTATATCTTTGTATATTAACACTACTATCTTTTCCACCAAACTCTTCTAGAATCATTTCTGACTCTCTATCAGAATAAGCATATTGTTCTTTTTTACCCTTGCTTATTTTATATAGTGGTGGTTGTGCTATATAAACATGGCCTTTTTCAACTAGTTCCCTCATGTATCTATAGAAGAATGTTAATAAAAGAGTTCTTATATGAGCTCCATCAACATCAGCATCTGTCATTATTATAATTCTGCTATATCTTATTTTTTCAATATCAAATTCAGGGCCTATTCCAGCACCTATTGCAGTTACTAAAGATCTTATAGTGTCAGAACCTAAAATCTTATCTAGTCTTTGTTTTTCAACATTCATTATTTTACCTCTAAGAGGTAAAATAGCTTGGAATCTTCTATTTCTTCCTTGCTTAGCTGATCCACCTGCACTGTCTCCCTCAACAATATATATTTCACATTCTTCTGGATTCTTAGAGGAGCAATCTGCAAGTTTTCCTGGAAGAGAGTTTCTCTCAAGAACTGATTTTCTTGTAAGTTCTCTAGCTTTTCTCGCTGCATCTCTCGCTCTAGATGCTAACAATGCCTTTTCAACTATAATCTTTCCAACTGCTGGGTTTTCTTCTAGGAATGTAGCTACACCTTCTCCAACTATAGAATCTACAATCCCTCTAACCTCAGTATTTCCAAGCTTAGTTTTAGTTTGTCCTTCAAACTGTGGCTCTGATATCTTTACAGATACAACAGCTGTTAAACCTTCTCTTATATCATCCCCAGAAAGGTTCTTATCACTTTCTTTTAAATGACCATATTTCTTAGCATAATCATTTATAACCCTAGTTAAAGCTGTTTTAAATCCAACTAGATGTGTTCCACCTTCAACTGTGTCTATATTATTTGCAAAAGTAAATATATTCTCATTATAGCCATCATGATATTGAAGAGCTACTTCTACTGCTATAGTATCTTTTACCCCTTCTACATAGATAGGTTCATCATGTAATGATTCCTTATTTCTATTAAGGTAAGATACAAATGATTTTATTCCACCTTCATAGTGATAAGTCTCAATCTCATCAGTTCTTTCATCCATTAAACTTATATTTATTCCCTTATTTAAAAAAGCAAGTTCTCTAAGCCTTTGAGAAAGGATTTCAAAATCATAAACTATATCTTCAAAAATTGTAGTATCTGGTTTAAAGTGTACTGTAGTTCCACTTTCTTTAGTAGTACCTATTTTTATAAGATTACTAGTTACATTACCTCTTGAGTAAGTTTGTTTCCAAATTTCTCCTTCTCTGTATACAGTAACATCACATTCTTCAGATAATGCATTAACAACAGATGCTCCAACTCCATGTAGTCCTCCAGATACTTTGTATCCTCCACCACCGAATTTTCCACCTGCATGTAATACAGTCATAATTACTTCAACTGTTGGCTTTTTTAATTTAGGGTGCATACCAACTGGCATACCTCTACCATCATCTCTTACAGTTATTGAATTATCTTCATGAATATATATTTCTATATTTTTACAATATCCTGCTAAAGCTTCGTCTATACTATTATCAACTATTTCATAAACTAAATGATGAAGACCTCTTAAACTAGTACTTCCAATATACATACCAGGTCTTTTTCTTACAGCTTCAAGGCCCTCAAGCACTTGAATCTGATTTTCATCATAAGCCATCTTATTTTCTTCTAACATAAAATTTCCTCCATTTTCTTGATGTAATCCTATGTCTAAAACAGATTAATCATTTTTTTAAGGATTATAATTAACATCCGTACGCTTAGTTAATGTTGATGATGATATTGGTGAATAATATATCTTACTCATTTTATTAACTTCTGCAATAACAAAAGATTTCGGCTCTTCGTTTGTTACTCTCTCAACAAATCCATCATCTTCTGCCATTCTTAAAAACTGCATTGTGTCTGCACTATATCTGGCAACATCAATATCAAAAATTCCAATTACATCCTTAATTGGAACAACTATATTTTCACCTAAATGTAAAAACATAAACATTCCTCCTTCTATGTTTTAACAATTCCATCTTCTACCGTAAATATTTTAGAATGCTCGTCTAAATATCTTGTTAAATCCTCTATTCCTGTACAAGTTATTATTGTCTGTATATTATTAATAGATTTTAAAATATAACTCTTTCTACTAAAATCTAACTCTGATAATACATCATCTAATAGTAAAACAGGATACTCTCCTGTAATCTGCTTAATTATCTTTAAAGAAGCAAACTTTATAGTAAGCACTGAGGTTCTTTGCTGACCCTGAGAGCCAAAGGATTTTGCATCTACGCCATTTAAAAGTATACTAAAATCATCCTTGTGTGGTCCTATTGATGTAACTCTTTTTTCCATATCTTTTTTTCTATTTTTCCCTAATAAATTCAATAAAGACTCTTTTATATTCTCAAAACTTTTTAAATGTGAAATATACTCAAAACTTATTTCTTCTTTTCCTGAAGTTATATCCCTATGAATTTGCTTAGAATATTTATTTAAACTATTTAAATATTCTAACCTAGCTTTTATTATGTATTCACCATACTGAGCTAATTGCATATCATAAATATCTAACATGGATTCATCTACTTTTGCACATTTTAATATTGAATTTCTCTCATTGATGATTTTATTATAATTAACTAAATTATTATAATATTTTATATTTAACTGACTAATCTCCATATCCATAAACTTTCGTCTTATGCCTGGAGATTCTTTAACTATCCTTAAATCTTCTGGAGAAAACATAACAACATTAAAGGTACCTATAAGTTCCCCAATTTTATTTATTTTTATTGAATTTATCTTTATAGCTCTTTTTCCATCTTTTAGTATCTTTATATCAATAATTTTATCTAGTCTTTTTTTATAAACGTCTAATCTTATGAATGTTTCACTACAATTCCATCTTATAAGTTCTTTATCCTTATTAGTTCTATGGGATTTAGCAAAACCACAATAGTATATAAGCTCTAAAATATTGGTTTTTCCCTGAGCATTATCCCCTATAAAAACATTGACATTTGGACATAAATCTAAACTTAAATTTTCATAATTTCTAAAATTTAAAGTTTGTAAGCTTTTAATATACATAAAAACACCCGTTACTTAAATTATAACATATTTTAACCTAATTTAGGCTATGTATTGATTATATTAACTTATAAATTTTACCATCAAATTCTACTAAATCATTTACTTTTAGTTTTTTTCCTCTTTGAAGGCAGACCTCTCCATTTACTTTGACTTCTCCGTTTTGAATAAACATTTTAGCATAAGAGCCTAAATCAGCAGCTCCACACCACTTTAAAAATGAATCTAATTTTATAAAATCTGTATTTATTTTTATTTCTTCCATACTCTAATTAAACAAGCTTTAAAACTTGCTCCCTTCCCTATATTTTATTATTATATCCACTAAGTTTTTTACTTAGTGGATATTTTTATAGTACTATCTTGCTACTCTAACTGGTAAAACTAAATATTCACAAGAATTATTATTTTTGTTTTTTATAATGCAAGGGGAAACACTACTTGTTAGCTTTATCTCTATTTTATCCCCTTCCATACTTTTTAAAACATCAATTAAATATTTTGAGTTAAAAGCTATTTGAAGATCCTCTCCTTGAAGATCTATAGAAACTTCTTCTCTAACTTTTCCTAACTGTGAATTTGATGTTATAACTATTGAATCATCCTTTATGTCAAATTTAACTAAATTACTATTTCCTTCTTTAGCCATAAGGGATGCTCTTTCTATACAATTTTGAAAATCTTGTTTATTTACAGTTACTAAAACCTTATGTTCTTTAGGTAATAGTGTATCATATTTTATAAATTCACCTTCTAAAAGTCTGGAAATAACTTTTGTATTTCCCATATTAAATAATATATGATTTGGTGTAAACGTGATGTTTACAAGATTATTTGAATCTTCTAGTATCTTTGCAACTTCATTTAATGTTTTTCCTGGAATAACAGCATTTATTGTATTTTCACTATTTATAAATTCACTTCTAAGAGCTAATCTATATCCATCTAAGGCAACTAGATTTAAATTAGAATCTTTAATTTCAAAAAGTATTCCTTGAAGTATTGGTCTTGTTTCATCTTGAGCAATAGCAAACGATGTCCCTTTTATCATATTTTTTAATAACCCTTGAGGTATTGTAAATATCATATTTTCGTTTATTTTTGCTAAATTAGGAAAATCATCTGCATTCATATGAACTAAATCAAACACTGATTTTTGGCAAATAATTTGTAAAGTTTTATCATCTGAAGTTGATATTTTAACATCGTCATTTGGTAATTTTCTTATGATTTCACCAAATATTTTTGCATCTACAACAACTTTTCCGTTTTCTATAACATTAGCCTCTAATCTTGTTTCTATGCTAACATCTTTATCAGAACCAATTAAAGTTATTGTATTGTCTTTAGCCTCTAGGTATAAACCTTCTAAAATTGGCATAGTGGATTTACCAGTTATAGCTTTTTGAGCTATTGCTATAGCTTCTTGAAATTTTATTTTATTACATGTAAATATCAAAATTAATACCTCCTGTGTATAAAGTTATTCACAATGAATTATACACTATATATAGATAATAAATAGATAAATATATAGTAGTAATAGTAGTAGGGCCTGTGGATATGTGGATAAGTATGTGTAACCATTGGTATAACTACATTTATTCTGTGAATAACTTGTTGATAACTTTGTTGAAAAATGTATAACTTATTAACAGGTAAATGTGGATAACTTAACGAAAAATAGATATCCACAAATTATCAACAATATTATTAACAATTTGTTGATAACTTTATTAATTACTTTGATTTAATAAGCTGTAAATGTCATTAATAGTGGTTTGTAATACTTCATCGGTCTTTAAATTTTCAGAAATTTTTTCATATGCATGTATTACAGTTGTATGATCTCTACCTCCAAATTCTTCACCTATTTTAGGTAGGGACATGTCAGTAAGCTTTCTACTAAGATACATTGCTATTTGTCTAGGATAGGCAATATTTCTAGTTCTTCTTTGAGATTTTAAATCTTCAACTCTTAAATTAAAATAATTAGCTACTGATTCTTGAATAATCTTTGTATCTATTGGTAATTCTTCTTTATTAGATATTATATCTTTAAGAGCTTCTGAGGCTAAATCTACAGATATAGCTTTAGTAGTTAAAGAAGAGTAAGCAACTATTCTTATTAGAGCACCTTCAAGTTCTCTAATATTAGATTTAATTTTTGTAGCAATATATACCATAACATCATTTGCAACGTTAAGACCTTCTACATCTGCTTTTTTCTTAAGTATCGCCATTCTAGTTTCAAAATCAGGTGGTTGAATATCTGCAATAAGTCCCCATTCAAATCGAGAACGCAATCTATCTTCTAGTGTATGAATTTCTTTTGGGGGTCTATCAGAAGATAAGATTATTTGTTTACAGTCCTCATGAAGTGCATTAAATGTATGGAAAAATTCTTCTTGAGTTCTTTCTTTCCCTGCTATAAATTGAATATCATCTATTAAAAGAACATCAACTTTTCTATATTTGTTTCTAAATTCTTCGTTTTTATCATCCTTAATAGCATTTATAAGTTCATTTGTAAATTTCTCTGAAGATACATAAACAACTTTAGCTTTAGGATTTTGTTCTAATATGTAATGACCAATAGCATGCATTAAGTGAGTTTTCCCAAGACCAACTCCTCCATATATAAATAAAGGATTATAAGCTTTAGCAGGAGATTCTGCAACAGCTAAAGAGGCTGCATGAGCAAATCTATTACTATTTCCGATTACAAAAGATTGGAATGTATACTTAGGATTTAGTGATGTAGACATCTCATCATTTATAATTATGGAATTTTTATTTGAGGGTAACTTTTTCTCTTTAGTTTCTTCTATAGTAGATAGTTTTTCTAAATCAGCTTCTAATAAAAATTCTATATCGTAGTTTTTAGATGTAACTATCTTTAAACCTTTTATTAAAAAGGATTTATAACGTTTATCTAGAATTCCTTTTGTAAAATCATTAGGAACTCTAAGTTTTAGTAAATTGTCAGATAAAGAAATGGGCTCACAACTTTTTATCCATGTATTAAAGCTAATTTCGGACATTTCACCTTTGACTATATTAAGTGCTTGTTCCCATAAATTTTTTAATTGGGTATCCATTTTATATCCTCCAGTTAATAATAATGTGTTTATAAAATTCAAGTTATCCACATGTTATCCACAAGTTATGCACAGAAAACAAAATAAGACACATATTTGTGGATAAAGTTATCCACATGTTGATAGAATTGTGGATAATTTTTTAATATGAATCAAAGAAAAAAATATTTGATATTATGTGGAAAAAAATAGATAAAGCTAATTTATTGGCTTATAACCTAGTTTTATTAAAACATAATATTAAAAATAGAATAAAATATACAAGTTATCAACAAGGTTGTTAACATTTGTGGATAACTTGTATATCTCATTGAGTTATTAACAATTCATCAACATGATAACATAATTATATATACTTATTCAATAAGTTATCCACAAAAAATAAAATTGTGGATAACTAAAATTGTTTATAACTTTTACTATTATTTATTAAATTCTAAATAATTGCAACAGATAATACGAAAAAATAGAATATTTTTTAAAATTATTGATTTTCTTGACATGGATTAATTTCAAATATATAATTAAAAAGTAATACCTAAATGCATAGCATGAAATCAGGCTATAATTTAATTAAAAATAAATATTTTATTTAAGGGGGTGTATTTTAATGTTTATGACATACCAACCTAAGAAAAGACAAAGAAGCAAAGAACACGGATTTAGAAAAAGAATGAAAACTAAATCAGGAAGAAATGTTCTTAAAGCAAGAAGACAAAAAGGTAGAAAAAGATTAACAGCATAAGGGCCGCATTTGTGGCCTTTTTCTGCACAATAAGCAGAAAAAAGGAGACAATTTCAATTATGTTGGAAAAGATAAAAAAGAACAATGAATTTAGACTTGTTTATAGAAGAGGAAAATCTATTTCTAACGAGTTATTAGTTTTATATTTATTTAAGAATAATAAGAATAAATATGAGGATAAATGTTTATTTAACAGAATAGGCATTTCAGTTAGTAAAAAAGTAGGAAATAGTGTTGTTAGAAGTAGATCTAAGAGATTAATTCTTGAAAGTTATAGATTAAATTGTAGTGACCTAAGTAAAGGATATGATTTAGTTTTTATAGCTAGAGGAAAGATTAAAGATAGACCATATAAAGATGTAGAGAAATCTTTAATTAATTTACTAAAGAGAGCTGGTCTTAAAAATGAAAAAAGTATTTCTAATGATGATAAAGTTCTATAGAAAATATATTTCTCCTCTAAAGAGACCTTGTTGTATTTATTATCCAACTTGTTCTCAATATGCAATTGATGCTATACAAAAGTATGGGGCATTAAAAGGAGGATTTATGAGTATAAAGAGAATATTAAGATGCCATCCATTCCACCAAGGGGGATATGATCCTGTGGAATAACTTACAACTATATACGACTATATATGTATGCAGGAGGTTACGATTTGTACACAATATTAAGTCCTATTACGACTGTATTTACCGCAATATTTAATGCTATTCATGGCGTTGTTGCATCTACTGGGTTATTTAGTATAGGTGCAGGATATGTAATGGCCGTATTAATTTTAACCATTTTAGTTAGACTTTTAATATTGCCACTTAACATTAAACAAATGAAATCTCAGCAAGCTATGGCAGAAATTCAACCTGAAATAGCAAAGCTTCAAAAGAAATACAAGGGCAATCCAGAAAAAGCAAATCAAGAGATGATGAGGCTTTATAAAGAAAATAAGATAAACCCTATGAGTGGATGCTTACCTTTATTAATTCAAATGCCAATATTATTTGCACTTTATTATGTGTTCTTTAACTTGAAGGCATTAGATGGTGTTAGTTTTCTATGGATAAATAATTTAGCAGGGCATGACCCATATTATATATTACCTATATTAGCTGCACTTACAACTTATTTATCATCTTATGTTATAACTAAGACTACTGCAGCAGCAGGACCTGCAGCTGGTGGTAAAGGAATGAATATGAGTACTATGAATGTTGTTATGGCTGGTGTTATGGGATTTATGTCACTTCAATTTCCAGCAATGCTAGTATTATATTGGATAATAAGTAATGTAATACAATTCGTACAATCATATTTCTTAATAATACTTCCAAAGAAAAGAAGGGAAAGATTATTACAAGATGAATAGAATCTATTTTATTTAGGTGGTGAATTTAGGTATGGAGTTTATTGAAGCTACTGGTAAAAATATTAATGAAGCTTTAAAAAATGCTTTAAACCAATTAAAAACAACACAAGATAAAATAGAATATACTGTTTTAGATGAAGGAAGTAAAGGATTCTTAAATATAATAGGTGTAAAACCTGTTAAGATTTCAGTTAAGTTAAAAAAAGACGCGGTTCTTGATGCAAAAAAATTCTTACAAGCAATTTTAATGAAGATGAATGTGAAAGCTGATATTTTAATTAATGAAGTTAATAAGGATTTGCATATAAACATAACTGGACAAAATATAGGGACTATTATAGGATATAGAGGTGAAACTTTAGATTCTTTACAGTATTTAGTTAGTTTAGTAGTTAATAAGAATAATGAAAGTTCTTATAAAAGAGTTTTCTTAGATGCTGAAAATTATAGAGCTAAAAGACAAGAAACTTTGAAATTACTAGCAGATAGAACTGCTAATAAGGCTAAAAGGTATAAAAAACCAATAAGACTAGAACCAATGAATTCTTATGAAAGACGAGTGATTCACGGGGCTTTACAGAATAACAATGAGGTAAAGACCTATAGTGAAGGAGAAGAACCTTTTAGAAGAGTCGTTGTTGATATTAGATAAATAAGACTACTTTAAGCAAGATATTGTTTAAAGTAGTTTTTTATTTAAATTAATGCTTTTATGGCAATAATAAATATATATTAAAATTTTGACTTATTGTTTATACTTATGTAAAATCAATATTATTGTGTACTATACATATTTAAAGAAGGGAGAGAGCTTTATGAAAGAATTTGATACAATTTCTGCAATAGCTACGGCAATTGGAGAAGGTGGAATTTCAATTATAAGAGTATCAGGTAGCAAAGCTCTAGAAATAGTTAATAAGATTTTTAAGGGGAAAAATATTAATGATATTTTTACTATGAAGCCATATACAATGAGATATGGAAACATAGTTTCCCATGGCGAAATTATAGATGAAGTTGTTATAAGTTATTTTAAGGGTCCAAGAAGCTTTACTGCAGAGGATACTGTTGAGATAAATTGTCATGGTGGAGTTATTGCTACAAATAGAATACTTCAAGAGACTATAAAAGCAGGGGCTAGACTTGCAGAACCTGGTGAATTTACAAAAAGAGCTTTTTTAAATGGTAGGATTGATTTAAGTCAAGCAGAAGCAGTTATGGATATTATAACTGCAAAAACAGAACTTTCAATGAAATCTGCAATGGCCCAAAGTCAAGGAACTTTATCAAAGGAAATAAATAGATTAAGAGCAGAAGCCTTAAATGCTTTAACTTTAATTGAATATGCTGTGGATTTTACAGAAGATGATGAAGAGCCAGATGAAGAAATTCCAGTGAATGTAAAAAAACAAGTTGAAGACTTAATTGTTGAGATAGAAAATTTACTAAAAACTGCTGATGAAGGTAAGATAATAAAAGATGGACTTAGTATGGTTATAGTTGGAAAACCAAATGTAGGAAAGTCATCATTATTAAATGCTCTTTTAAAACAAAAAAGAGCAATAGTTACTGAAATAGCGGGAACAACAAGGGATGTTATTGAGGAATATATAAATTTAGATGGAGTACCTATTAGAATAGTTGATACTGCTGGAATAAGAGAGACGGAAGATGTAGTAGAAAAGATAGGTGTAGAAAAATCTAAAGAAAAAATAAATGAAGCTGATTTAATAGTATTTATGCTAGACACTAGCAGAGAACTAGATGAAGAAGATAAAGAAATAATAAACTATATAAAAGGTAAAAAACATGTAGTTATATTAAATAAGGTTGATTTAGATAGAAAATTAGATTCAGAGCTTATTGATGATTTAAATAACATAATAGAAATATCAGCAAAAACTGGCTTTGGAATAGATAAATTAAAGAATAAAATAATAGATATGTTCTTTAATGGTGAGATAGACACTGAAAGTGTTATAATTACTAATACAAGACATAAACAGGCCCTTTATAGAGCCTTGGAAAATCTAAACTTAGGGTTAGATGGATTAAAAAACGGAGAGTTTTTGGATTTAGTATCAATATATGTAACATCTTCTTTAAGGGCTTTAGGAGAAATAACTGGAGATGAGCTTGAAGAGGATTTAGTTAACAAGATATTCGCCGAGTTTTGTTGCGGAAAATAGGAGTATGATGAAATATGAAATATATTGAAAAAGAGTATGATGTAGTTGTTATAGGAGCAGGTCATGCAGGTTGTGAGGCAGCTTTAGCTTCAGCTAGAATGGGATGTAAAACTTTAGTTTGTACATTAACTTTAGATGCAATAGCTATGATGCCCTGTAATCCTAATATAGGGGGGACTGCTAAGGGACATTTAGTTAGAGAAATAGATTCTTTAGGTGGAGAAATGGGTGTTAATATAGATAATACATTTATCCAATCAAGAATGCTTAATACATCTAAAGGGCCAGCAGTTCACTCTTTAAGAGCTCAAGCAGATAAAAAAAGATATCAAGAGAGAATGAAAAGTGTTTTAGAACAAGAAGAAAATCTAACTGTAAGGCAATTAGAAGTTGTTGCAGTTGATGTTGAAGATAATAAAGTTAAAGGTGTATTAACTAGAAATGGTGCTTATTTTCCATGTAAAGCAGTAGTTATGACTAGTGGAACTTATTTAAAGAGTAGAATAATAATAGGTGATGTAAGTTATAATCAAGGACCAAACGGGTTATCGCCAGCTAATGAACTTTCACAAAGTCTTTTAGATAATGGAATTTCTTTAAGAAGATTTAAAACAGGAACTCCTGCTAGAATAAACAGAAAAACAGTTGATTTTTCTAAAATGATAGAACAACCAGGAGATGAAAGAATAGTTCCATTTTCATTTATAAGTGGAGATTTAGATAGAGATCAAATTTCATGTTTCTTAACTTATACAAATGAAAAAACTCATGAAGTAATAAGAGAAAATATAGAAAGATCTCCTATGTATAATGGAAGTATAAAGGGAGTTGGACCTAGATACTGCCCATCAATAGAAGATAAGGTTATGAGATTCCCTGATAAGGAAAGACATCAATTATTTATTGAACCAGAAGGGGAAAACACTGAAGAACTTTATGTAGGTGGTATGTCATCATCACTTCCAGAGGATGTTCAAATAAAGATGTTAAGAACAATAGATGGTCTTGAAAATGCTGAAATAATGAGAACAGCTTATGCAATAGAATATGATTGTATAGACCCAACACAATTAAAACCATCCTTAGAATTTAAAAATATAGAAGGTTTCTTTAGTGGTGGACAAATAAATGGTAGTTCAGGTTATGAAGAAGCAGGAGCACAAGGATTAGTTGCAGGGATAAATGCGGCTTTAAAGGTTCAAGGGAAAGACCCTATGATACTTACAAGATCTGATGCTTATATAGGGGTTTTAATTGATGATTTAGTTACTAAAGGAACTAATGAGCCATATAGAATGATGACATCAAGAGCTGAGTATAGACTTATATTAAGACAAGATAATGCTGATTTAAGACTAACAAAAATAGGCCATGATATAGGACTAGTTACTGAAAAAAGATGGGAAGTTTTTAACGAAAGAAAAGCTAACATTGAAAATGAATTAGAAAGAATTAAAAACCTTCAAATAACTAATAAAAGAGAAAATAATGAGATAATAGTTTCTTTAGGTTCAGCAGAACTTAAAAAACCAATAAGTTTATATGAACTTATAAAAAGACCAGAACTTGATTATTTTAGCGTAATTGAGTTAGATCCAGAAAGACCAAACCACTCATTAGATATTGGAGAGCAAGTTAATGTAATTGCTAAGTATGAAGGATATATAGAAAAGCAATTAGAACAAGTTGAACAGTTTAAAAAATTTGAAAAAAGATTACTTCCAGAAGATATAGACTATAATGATGTAAAGGGCCTTAGAATAGAAGCTATTCAAAAGCTTAATAAAATAAGACCAATAAACCTAGGTCAAGCATCAAGAATATCAGGAGTATCACCTGCTGATATGTCTGTTCTTATGATATATTTAGAACTTAAAAAAAGTAAAACTAATTAATTTAAGTGTAGAAAGGTAGCTTTAATGAAGTATTTTGAATTGATGAAAAGTGCTTGTGATAGTGTAGAAATGGCTTTTGATGAAAAAAAGTATACTAAGTTTATAACTTATAAAAATCTATTACAAGAATGGAATGAAAAAATAAACTTAACTGCTATAACTGAAGATGAAGAGGTAATAAAGAAACATTTTATAGATTGTATAAAAGCTTTTAATGAAAAACAGTTTAAAGAAGCTAAAACTTTAATTGATGTAGGAACAGGAGCAGGCTTTCCAGGACTTCCTATAGCTATTATGAGGGATGATTTAAAGGTAACTTTATTAGATTCTTTAAATAAAAGAGTTAACTTTTTAAATGAAGTTAAAAACTCTTTAGGATTAGATAATGTAACTACTATTCACTCAAGGGCAGAGGATGGAGCTAGAAACAAAGAGTTAAGAGAAAAGTTTGATATAGCAACATCAAGAGCAGTAGCTAACATGGCTGTGCTTTCTGAGTTTTGCCTTCCTTATGTAAAGATAGGGGGTTACTTTATAGCCTTAAAGGGACCTGCAATAACTGATGAACTTAATGAGTCTAAAAATGCCATAGGTACTTTAGGTGGAAAATTAGTTGGAGTTATAGAAGTTTCTATAGAGGATACTGATTTAAAACATAATTTAGTTGTAATTAAAAAGGTTAAAGAAACACCAAAGACTTATCCAAGAAAAGCAGGTTCTATAACTAAAAAACCAATAAAATAATTTAGTGTTGAAATCTAATTTAAAAATGTTCCACGTGGAACATAGAAAGAGATTTTAAGGTTAGAATTTATAGTAATAGAATGTTCCACGTGGAACATTCTATTAGTAATATAAATATAAAATTATAAATAAATATTTTAAAAGTACAATGTTCCACGTGGAACATTGTACTTTTTTATATAATAATTATAGTCTATGAAAAAAGTGTTCCACGTAGAACATAATGTTCAATGTGTTAAAAATGAATAGTAAAAAAAGAGATTTTAAAATAGAATTTATAAATGTTCCACGTGGAACATCATCTTTTTTATGAGTTAATTTATACTAAAAACGGCTTTAAGGTTAATAAATGTTTTAAAATATAGTTGGATTTTTAAACAATATTTATTTATAGAACCTATAGTATCTTTTATTGTTTAAAATAAACAGATATAATAATTATATGTGAAAAGGGAGGTGGAAAGTCGAGAGTTTTTAATTCTTGATGTAATTATGAAAACTATATGTGTTTTTAATCAAAAAGGTGGCGTTGGAAAAACAACAACAAACATAAATATATGTTCATATCTCGCTATGGCGGGACATAGAGTCTTAGCAATAGATATAGACCCTCAGGGAAATACTACAAGTGGTCTTGGAATAAACAAAATGAAATTAGATAAAAGTATGTATAATTTACTTACTGAAAATGAAGATATAGAGTCAATAATAGTAAAGAGTGAGTTAGTTGATAATCTTTATATTGTTCCTGCCATGATGAATTTAGCAGGAGCAGAAATTGATCTTATAGGTTTAGAAAATAGAGAATCTATTCTTAAAAATCAGTTAGAAAAAATAAAAGATAAGTATGATTATATATTAATAGATTGTCCCCCTTCTTTAGGAATGTTAACTATAAATGCTTTAGTAAGTGCAGACACTGTTCTTATACCAATGCAATCAGAATTTTATGCATTAGAGGGTGTGGGGCAACTTATAGATACAATAAATAGAATAAAAAAGTCACTTAATAAGTCCTTAGAAATTGAAGGAGTTATTATGACTATGTATGATACAAGAACTAACCTAAGTAATGAAGTTTATAAAGAAGTTCAAAATTATTTTAAAGACAAGCTATACAAAACAACTATACCTAGAAACATAAGACTTGCAGAAGCACCAAGTTTTGGTCTTCCAATTGTTTTATATGATGATAAATGTAAAGGAGCAGAAGCTTATGAAGTTTTAACTAATGAGTTCCTTAAAAGACAAGGGGGTATAAGTTAAATGGCAAAGAAGTTTGGTCTTGGAAAAGGCCTTGATGCATTAATACCAGTAAGCGAAAGCACTTTAAAAAAAGATGAATTAAAAGAAACAGGAAATGTTGTACTAGAATTAGATATAGCATGTGTTAAAGCTAATAAAGAACAACCAAGAAAATTTTTTGATGAAAATAAACTTATAGAACTTTCAGAATCCCTAAAAGAACATGGAATAATTCAACCTTTAGTTGTAAAAAAGGTAGGAGAGATATATTCTATAATAGCAGGAGAAAGAAGATATAGAGCAGCTAAAATAGCTGGGTTTAAAAAGGTTCCTGCTATAATTATGGATATAAGTGATGCGAAACTTTTACAGGTTTCTTTAATTGAAAATATTCAAAGAGAAGATTTAAATCCAATAGAACAAGCTATTGCTTACGAGAAACTACTAAATGAATACAACTTAACACAAGAGGAATTATCAATAAAAATAGGTAAGTCTAGAAGCTCAATATCTAATACTATGAGATTATTAAATTTAGACGAGAGAGTTAAAGATTTTATAATTCAAGGTGTTATATCTGAGGGGCATGGAAAAATTTTAGTACCCCTAGAAAAAGAGAAACAATATGAAGCTGCACAAAAAATTATAGATGATTCCTTATCTGTAAGAGAAGCCGAGAAACTAGTAAAAAATTATTTAAATGAAGAAGTAAGTGTAGATGAAGATAAAAAAACTAAAAAAGTAATTAATCCTTATTACAAGGATATAAAAGATAAACTTCAAGATTATTTTGGTACTAAGGTAAGTATAAATTCAGGTAAGAATAAAGGAAAAATAGAAATTGAGTATTATTCTGAAGAAGATTTACAAAGAATATTAGACATAATAAGTTTAGAGTAATGTTCCACGTGGAACATTACTCTTTTAATATTTCAGTTAAATATAAATAATTACAGTATATTAGATATATAAGAAATTTTTGCAGAAGTAAATTTTTAATTACTATGGGTTTTATATTAATTTTTTTAATTGTATTTTTATAATATGTTTGACAGTATGGAACTTATAGATGGATTTTTATTACCTAAGGATTTTAAAGTATAGTGATGTATTCCTCTATATATAGTATTTGCAATTGTCATAACTGTGTATAATCTTGTATTTTGTAGAACCATAAATTCTAAACTACCAGCAACATTCACTACACCCATAATGCTTAAGTCTCCAACAGGAGGTAAGTCTTTATTAACTGCCATTCCAGGATATATTGGTTTTTTTTCTATAATTATTTTGCCTACATTGTCTATAGAACCTAGGCAAGCATCAATAGCTATTATATAAGGTGATTTAAATTTTTTATTTATATCTTTTAAGGTATCTTTTATATTTTTTGCATGAACAGGGTGTTCTAAATTTCCGTACACATATATATTACTTTTAGGAGAAAATTTTAGCTTTTCCCCAATTAAAGGTCCTAATGAATCCCCTGTGGATCTATCAGTACCTATACATACAAAAATTATTGGTCTATTTTGTTTTAATATAGGGTTTAATTCATTATATAAATAATCTCTTATAATAAATGGAGATTTGCTATTTAATGCATCAATACATAAATTATTTTTCAAAAAGTAACACCTCCTTTATAGATGATTATTTACCTTTATATGGAAAAATATACTATAAAACATCAAATTTATTAAGCATGTTATAAAAAACTATCATAAATATAAAAAATATTACCCCTAAGAATCCGTATGCCTGGAGCCCTATAAAAATAGCCATTAATGAGCTTAAAGGAGTAATTCCTAAAGTACTAGAAATAAGTTTAGGTTCTAGAAGTTGTCTAGCAACCATTATTAATATATAAAGTATGAAAAGAAGAACTGCTATAAGATATTCTTCATTTAATATTTTGATTATTATTAAAGGTGCATAAACTAAAATTGTACCAACAATAGGGAGCAAATCTAATATTCCAGACAATAAACTAAGTACTAGTGAATAGTTTATTCCTAGAAAAGAAAAGCCTATAAATGTTAATGATGTTGATATTAATATTAAAGTAATGGTAGATAAAAAGTAATTTAATATCATTTTCTTACTATGCTTAATCATACTTAGTATTTTAGGATACTTATATAGGGTACTTGATTTTAGAAATTTATTGTAAGAGTTCATAGATATTTCTTTTGTAAGTAAATAGGTTGATATTAAGGTGAAAAATATAGTCATAATCCAATAGGGAACAAATTTTATCATATTAAATATCTGTTGAAACATATACACTGTAGAATTAATACCACTATTTATAAAGTAATGAATAGTGGTATTTAGTTTTTCTACAATTGATTCATCAAAATTAGCACTTAGGCTATAGGTTGAGTTTTGTAATGATTTAATGTACATGAAGATATTTTCTTTATTCTCCATGAAAATTCCTTCTATATGCTTAGTTAAATTTATAGTTTCAGATACAAATACTATAGTTATTAAAAAAAGTACTAAAAGTAATGATGAAAATAAAGTTATAGTTGTAATTAAAGATGAAAGCCAGGGTCGTATACTAAATTTTCTTATTAAATATTTAGAAGGCCTCTTTAGTAAAAAAGCAAAAATTAGAGCTAATACAAAAGGTAATGTATATTTTAATGTTTTAAAAAACAATATGAATAAAATAGTGTAAATAAAGATAAATAAAAGTATTGATTTAAATCTTTTAATTAAAAGATTACTTTCCAAATAGTTACCTCCTATTTTTTATGTTATTTATAGCCTTTAGGAATATGTCTATCTCTTTTTCTGTATTAAAGTATCCAAAACTTACTCTAACAGATCCGTTAGGATAAGAGCCTACAGTTTTATGAGCAAGAGGTGCACAGTGAAGTCCAGTTCTAGAACTTATGTTAAACTCACTATCTAAAATATATCCTACAAGAGAGGGGTCTATATCATTAATATTAAAGGAGATAACAGAAGTTTTTTTTCTCATATCTAAAGAACCATAAATTTTTACATTATTTATATTTAGTAATCCATCTAAAGCTTTTTGGCAAAGAAAATCTTCTTTTTCTTTTATTGTAGTTATTCCTTCTTTATTAATATAATTTATGCCGTGAAGTAAGCCAACTATTCCTGGGATGTTTAAAGTTCCACACTCAAATTTATCAGGAAGAAAGTCAGGTTGAGTTAAAAGAGAAGAGCTACTTCCAGTTCCACCAACAAAAACAGGTGTAGCTTCTTTATTTAGCCTGTCATCTATTATGAATCCACCAATGCCCTGAGGTCCTAAAAGAGATTTATGTCCAGTAAAAGCTAAGGCACTTAAAGATAAATCTTTCATATCAATTGGAAGTATTCCAGCACTTTGGGCACTATCTAAAATTAAAAAGATATCTTTTTCTTTACAAAGAGTACTTATTTCTTTTAAAGGCTGAATAGAACCTACTAAGTTTGAACTATGGGATAAGATTATAAGTTTAGTGTTAGACTTTATATGAGATTTTAATTTAGAAATATCTAAAAAACCAAGTTCATTACAGTTAACAACATCAACTTCAACACCTTCTAACTCCTCTTTTAATTTAAATAAAGGTCTTAAAACAGAATTATGGTCCATAGAGGTAGTTATAATATGCCAGTTAGGTTTTACAATAGAGTTAAGTAAAATATTTATAGAAGAAGTTATATTATTTGTAAAAACCACATTTTCGTTTTTATCATAATTAAAAAATTCTTTTAAGGCTTCTCTACATTCATAAACAAGTCTACTGCTTTGTAAAACAGTTTTTGATGAACCACGATTAGCGCTTCCGCCAAAGTTTGTCATTTGGTTTATCATTGCATCTACAACTTCTTTAGGTTTAGGAAAAGAAGTTGCTGCATTATCAAAATATATATTACTCAAATTAAATCACTCCAAATCTTAATTTAGGTTATTGTTTATTTTATCTAAAGTAAGTTTAATGTTTTTTCAGTAAAATTCCAATGGTATTTTATATTTTCAAAATATAATATATACTATATAGGTCAATAAGATGTATGGAGGAAATTTTATGAAATACTTTATAATGGTTTTTAATAATACCAATGATGCTATGAGTGGAGAAAAGACTTTTAAAGATAATAATTTAGAATTTGCTATAATGCCAACTCCAACATATATAACACAAAGTTGCGGTATATGCATAAGATTTGGAGAGAATATAATTGAAAAAGTTAACTCTATAATTGAAAAAGATAATTTAAAATTTAAGAATATATATTTAAATAATGGTTTAGAATTTTTAGTATATAAATAAAGTAGGAGTATACAAGTGGAAAATGAAATTACAAATTTGTTAGGTCAAGAAACAATAAATTTCTTGGGAATCAGTATAAGTACAGAAACTATAGCAAAGGTAATTATAAAGATACTTTTAATACTTATAATATTTATTTTAATGATGGTTGCTATAAAAGTAGCTAATAAATTTATCGATAAAATGGTAAAAAATCAAATAGAGAGTAAACATAAGTTTAGTATGGAAGAAAAAAAGGCAAATACTATAGGTATTCTTTTAAAAAGCTTAGTTAGATATAGTGTTTATTTTCTAGGCGTTACATCTATGTTATCTTTAATTTTTGGGCCAATATCGTGGGCTTTTGCCTCTGTTGGAGGGGTTGCCGTAGGTCTTGGAGCTCAAAGTTTTGTTAAGGATTTAATAAATGGAATATTTATTTTATTTGAAGAACAATATTCTGTTGGTGATTATGTAACTATTGATAATAGCAAAGGAATAGTAAAGGCTATAGGTCTTAGAACTACAGAACTTAGAGATTTTAATGGCGATGTTTATATAATTCCAAATGGTGGAATACAGGTTATAGTAAATCATTCTAAGGGTGATATGAGAGTATTAATTGATATTGGTATAGCTTATGAGGCTGATATAGATACAGCTATAGATATTATAAATGAGGTGTGCCAAGAGTATAATGGGATAAATTCTAATATCACAACTCCAATGGAGGTCTTAGGTGTTACTGCCTTAAATGATTCAAATGTAAACATAAGGGTAGTTGGTGAAACAAAACCAATGAAACAGTGGGAGGCTGAAAGAGAACTTAGAAAAAGAATAAAACTTAGATTAGATGAAAAGGGTATAGAGATACCATATAATAAAGTTCAAGTGATAAATAGTAAATAAAAAAGGGAGGGCTAATATAATTGGTAGGAAAATTTTATTTAGGTGATATAGTTCAAATGAAAAAGCAACATCCATGTGGCAGTTATGACTGGGAAGTTTTAAGACTTGGTGCTGATATAAAAATAAAATGCGTTGGATGTGGAAGACTTGTAATGCTACCTAGGAGTAAATTTCAAAAAGGTGTAAAGAAAATTATAAAAAGTAATGCACCAGAAGAAGAAACTGTATAAAATTTTTAAAATAGGTAAATTAATTAAATATTGATACTAAAACAAAACTTGCAATAAGGTAGTTTTAGTGTTAAAATACTTAATTGTAATCCCTGCTGTACAAAGTACAGCCATAGTCCATAGGGAGGAGGTGTAATTGATGAGAAAGTACGAAAACATATTTGTAGCACATCCATCATTAGACGAGGAAGCTGTTAAAGCATTAATCGAAAAATTCAAGGGTGTTATAGAAAATGGTGGCGGAACTATCGATAACGTAGATTTCTGGGGTAAGAGAAAATTAGCTTACGAAATCGCTAAAGTTAACGAAGGTTACTACACTTTAATAAACTTTACTGCAGGTCCAGAATTACCAAAAGAGTTAGACAGAGTTTTCAGAATCACTGATGGTATCATAAGACATATGATCGTTAAAGAAGAAAAATAAGAGGTGAATGAGTATGAACAAAGTTGTTCTTATAGGTAGACTAACTAAAGATCCTGATTTAAGATTTGCTGCAGGTAGTGGTACAGCTGTTACAAGGTTAACTTTAGCAGTAAATAGACCATTTAAAAAAGATGAGGCAGACTTCATTAATTGTATTGCATTTGGAAAAACTGGAGAAATAATAGCTCAATACTTAACTAAAGGTAGACAGCTTGCTATATCTGGAAGTATCCAAACAGGTAGCTATGAAGCTAAAGATGGAACTAGAAGATATACTACTGATGTAGTTGTTGATAGTTTTGATTTTATAGATTCAGGTTCTGGCAATGGCAATTCTAAAGGAAACTCAAACTTTAATGCCGGAGGCAATAATAATTTTAATGATACAGGGTTTGGTTCACAAAACAATTCATTTAATGAATCTTCGTTTAATAATGACGACATGATGCCAATAGATGATGGAGATATTCCATTCTAATTCAATAATTTAAGGTAAGGAGGAATCGTAATGAGCAGAGAAAGAGACGCAAGAAAAGGCGGAAAAATGAGAAGAGCAAGAAAAAAAGTTTGTATCTTCTGTGTTGATAAAGCTGAATCTATAGATTACAAAGATGTACCAAAATTAAAGAAGTACATCACTGAAAGAGGTAAAATATTACCAAGAAGAATTTCAGGAACTTGCGCTAAGCATCAAAGACAATTAACAGAAGCTATAAAGAGATCAAGAAATATAGCATTACTACCATTTACAACTGAGTAGTAGTTTATTGCCCCTGACATGTGTCAGGGGTTTTTATTTTAGATATGAGTTAAAATAGGCATAATATTAAAAGTAAATATTTACATTGATGATAATGTTTATTATTGCATAAAAATAGAAAAATAAATACAATAATATTATGGTAAAAAGATGTATATGTAGAATGTTATGAAAAGAAATAAATTATATATAAATTTAAAAGCTATAAATTTTGATTGGAGGAAGATATGGAGAATAGGACCAAAAATAAATGGATAGTGGAAGCTAGTTTTATGGCAGCTATAATATTTATACTTATGATGCTCACGGCCTCGCCTATGTTTGATATAATAGGGAGCTTTATCGTTCCTATACCAATAACTATTCTTTATTTAAGACATGGAAAAAAGGCAGCGTGGTTAAGTGTCATTGTTGGTGGGGTTTTAGCAGCTTTATTTTATACCCCATTAATGATAGTAAATGTTATTATAATATATGGACCTTTAGGAGTAACATTAGGTTACTGTATAAAAAAGGAAAAGTCTGTAGCAAAAACAATAGGTTTCCTGGCCATAATCAATGGAGTTGGGACTGTAATAAATTATACTTTAATGTTTACAGTACTTAGTGGAATAACCTTAACGCAATATTTACAACAATTTGTGGATGTATTTCATCAAACGGCTAACATGGCATCAAGTATGGGGCAAAGTTCAGCATCCATGCAACAGGTTATTGAACTTTATAAATCAATAAATGTTGATTTTCTTTTAATGATTTTACCTATTGGATTTATATTATCAGTAATAATATCAGCATTTCTTAATTTTGTAATAGCAAGAGGAATACTAAGAAGATTAGGGTTTAAAGTTAAATCGTTACCTCCATTTTCAAGATGGTATTTAGATAACAGAATATCAGCTATATTAATAATTCTTTTCTGTTTATCATATATAATGAAAGCTAATAATGTACTTTATAGTGAGTCTTTCTTTATGACTATGATTTATCTATTAATGTTTGTATTTATGATTCAGAGTTTATCTGTAATTGCTTATTTCTTAAAAAATACATTAAAGTTAAGCAATCCACTTATAGTTTTTACTGAGATTATTATAATTATATCTCCTCTATCCCTGTACATAATTGCTATTGGAATAGGGGACTTAATAATGGATATAAGGGGCGTGGATCCTAATAGTTTAAAAAACTTTATTAAAGGAAAGATAAATAAAAATTAGTAGAAAATTAAATGGGAGAATGTTTTAGATGGAGTTAAATTTTTTAAATAAAAGTCCTAAGGTTACTATTTACTTAATTGTAGTACTGATTATATCTTTGGTATTAGCATTTTTTGGATTATCATTTACGTTGTTTTTATTTTTAGGATTAAGTTCTATATATTTAGGACATATAATAAAAGTTTTAACCGAAGAGAAAAGATTAAATGACAATAATATTGAAAACTTATCTATAAATATAAACAATAATATAAGAGAAAATATATTTAATCTTATATATCCTATATGTATGCTAAACTTAAATGGGGATATAATTTGGTACAATAAAAGCTTTGAAAAATTATTTGCTATTAATGATGCTAAGGGAAGTAATTTAGTTTCAGTAGTTAGGGGAGTAGCTTTAGATAAAGTATTAAAGTGTGATAAAAAGCAATATCAAAGGATAAAAGTAAAAAAATCAATTTACGAAGTTTATGGTAAAATGGTTATTCAAGATAATAGTACTCATTTTTGTATGGTACATTTTAATGATGTTACTTATTTAAGTGAAAAAACTAAAGAAAGCATAATTTTAATAGAAGTAGATAATTTAAGTGAAGTTGTAAAAAGTACTGATGAAAATATTAGACCATTATTAGTAGCAGAAGTAGAAAGAACATTAAATAATTACGCAAGTTCTATTGATGCCATGATAAAAAAATATGATTATGGAAAATATATATTATCTGTAGATGATAATGTCATTGAAAATGAAATGAAGAAGAAATTTGATATACTAGATAAGATAAGGGACATAAACTTTGGAAATGAAATAGAAGTTACTCTTAGTATTGGTATTGGGAGAGGTAGAAACACTCCTGCTAAAAATTATGATGATGCAGCACGTGCAAAGGAATTAGCACTTGGTAGAGGCGGAGATCAGGCAGTAGTTAAAAGCGAAAAGGAAATATCATTTTTTGGTGGAAATACTAAAGAGATAGAGAAAAGAACAAAGGTTAGAGCAAGAGTTGTTGCAAGAGCATTAAAGGAACTTGTTTATGAAAGCAGCAAAGTTTATATAATGGGACACAAAAATCCTGACATGGATTGTTTTGGAGCAGCACTTGGTATAGCATCTGTAGTTAAAGGTCTTGGAAAGAACGTAAAAATAGTCTTAGATGACAATATTAATGCTATAGACATCTTTTTAGAGAAGATTAGTAATAAAAAAGAATATGATGATTTGTTTATTTCTCCTAAAAATGCTAAAATCACAATAGACAGTAATACTTTATTGATACTAGTTGATGTTCATAATAAAGGATATGTTATGGATAATGAGATAGTTGAATTATCTAATAAAGTAGTTATAATAGACCATCATAGAAGAAGTCCTGATATAATAGAAGGGGCAATGTTAACATACTTAGAAGTTTATGCTTCATCTACATCAGAACTTGTAACAGAGATGGTTCAATATATGCTAGATAAACCTAAGATAAGTAAATTAGAAGCTGAAGGTTTACTTGCTGGAATATACATGGATACTAAGAATTTTACCTTTAAAACAGGGGTAAGAACATTTGAGGCAGCATCATTTTTGAGAAAGCTTGGTGCTGATACCATTGATATTAAGAAAATGTTTAGTAATAATTTAGAAAGCTACATAACTAAGGCAGAGATAATAAAATCAGCAAAAGTAGAAGATAATATAGCAATTGCTATATGTCCACCTAGTGTTAAGGATACAGTTACAGCAGCGCAAGCAGCTGATGAATTGTTAAATATTACTGGTATAAAAGCATCTTTCGTGTTTGTTATAATAGATGACAGTATATGTATAAGTGGAAGATCTTTTGGAGATATAAACGTACAGGTAATATTAGAATCATTAAATGGCGGAGGACATATGACTATGGCAGGAACACGATTAAAAGGTGTTTCCTTAGAAGATGCCTTAACTATGTTAAAGAAATCAATAAAAGAAAACTTAAGGGAAGGTGAGCAATAATGAAAGTAATATTACTTCAAGACGTTAAAAAATTAGGAAAAAAAGGTGATGTAGTTAGTACATCAGATGGATATGCAAGAAATTTCTTATTTCCAAGAAATTTAGCACAAGAAGCAACAGATTCAAATTTACATGTTTTAAATGCTAAAAAGGATGTAGAGAGAAGAAAGAAAACAGCTGAAATAGAAGCAGCTCAAAAACTTGCAGAAGATCTTAGAGATAAAGTAGTTAAAATAGAAGCGAAAGCTGGAGATAGCGGAAAGTTATTTGGTGCTATAACTAGTAAAGATATTGCAGATAAAATAAATGATCAATTTAAAGTAAAAGTTGATAAAAAGAAAATTGTAATGGATACAATAAAAATTGCGGGGACATACAATATAGAAGTTAAACTATATCCAGAAGTTTCAACAAAAATGAAGGTGATGGTGTCTCCTATTAACTAAGGGGGATTTTAATTTGAAATCATTAAATGAAATAGATGCACTGTATGAGGCTTTAAATAGCGATTTAAGCGTAGATGCCCAAGTAAATGTGCTTTATGAAGTAACTAAAAATATATTAGATGAAGGTGCTATGAGAGCTAGAACTATCAGATTTAAACTTCAAAAGATGGTTAAATCTGATAGCCCTTATGAAAGATTATATGCTCTAAGCAATATAGTATTAGAAGGAAACGGAATAAAAGAAGTTCCAAATGAAGAAAATATAGAAGAAGTTTTAAAAGTGGTATGCTCTAGCATATCAGATGTTATAGCTAAAAGATATGTTCAAACTGAAATAGAAAAAAAAGTTGAACAATTCTTAATGGAAAAGCAAGATAAATATGTTGATGAGCTAAGACTTAATATAATGAAAAAGCAAAAAGGCAATGAAAATGCTAAGACATTAAAGAAGTTAACAGATTTAGAAGCTTTAGATAATAGAGAAAAAAATAAAAATATAATGTCTCTTTTAAGACCAGAGCATTTTGATGAAATAGTGGGTCAAGAAAGAGCTATAAAATCTTTATTATCAAAACTTGTATCTCCATATCCACAACACATTATACTTTATGGACCTCCAGGGGTTGGTAAAACAACAGCAGCAAGAATTGCTTTAGAAATGGCAAAAGAATTTAAAGCAACTCCTTTTGATGGTGAGTCTAGATTTATAGAGGTTAATGGAACTACTTTAAGATGGGATCCAAGAGAAATAACAAATCCTCTTTTAGGTTCAGTTCATGACCCTATATATCAAGGTAGTAAAAGGGATTTAGCTGAAATTGGAGTTCCAGAACCAAAACCAGGTTTAGTTACAGATGCCCATGGTGGAGTTTTATTTATAGATGAAATTGGAGAATTAGATGAAATTCTTCAAAATAAGCTATTAAAAGTTCTAGAAGATAAGAGAGTTGAGTTTTCATCATCTTACTATGATCCAGATGATGAAAATGTTCCAAAATATATAAAATATTTATTTGATAATGGAGCACCAGCTGATTTTATTTTAATAGGTGCTACAACAAGAGAACCTGGTGAGATAAATCCAGCTCTTCGTTCAAGATGTACAGAAGTTTATTTTGAACCTCTAGCTTCAGAAGATATTGAAAAAATAGTCAAAAATGCAGCGGAAAAGCTTAATGTATCACTAGAAGAAGGTATAGCAAAGCTTATATCATCTTATACAATAGAAGGTAGAAGAGCTGTAAATATCTTAGCGGATGCTTATGGTAGTGCTATATATAGAAATGACGGCGCACTTAAAGATGATGAAAAGATACTTCTAAAAGATGTGGAAGAAGTTTTAAGCATAGGAAGATTTACTCCTTATGAGAGAATTGAAAAATTAGAAGATAAGGAAATAGGTCATATATATGGTCTTGGAGTTTCAGGATTTTTAGGATCAACTCTTGAGATAGAGGCAACTGTGTTTAAAGCAAACAAAGAAGGACAAGGTCATATAAGATTTAATGATACAGCAGGTTCTATGGCTAAAGATTCAGTATTTAATGCAGCTTCTGTAATAAGAATGGTAACTGATAAAGATATAAATAATTATGATGTTCATGTAAATGTAATTGGTGGAGGTAATATTGATGGACCTTCAGCAGGTGCAGCTATAACAATATGCATAATAAGCGCTCTTTTAAAGAAGCCAATAAGACAAGATTTAGCAGTTACAGGAGAAATATCTCTAAGAGGACATATAAAGCCTGTAGGTGGAATATTTGAAAAAGTCTATGGAGCAAGAAGAAAAGGAATAAAACTTGTTACTGTTCCAAAAGATAATGAAAAACAAATACCAGTAGGACTAAAAGATATAGAAGTTAAAGCTATAAGTACTATTCAAGAATTAATGGATATAGCTTTTAACTAAAATAAATAACATCTAAAAAATTATAATAAAGACTGTGGAATATTAAAAAGAGTATTCCACAGTTTTTTATAGTTTGGGTTAAATAAATTTATATAGAAGAGAGGTGCCATATAAATTTATTATAAAACTTTTAGTAAATGTTTTCAATATTGAAAAATGTACATTTCTAGAATATTAATTAGAAAACTTGAGTTATTTAAAGATAAACCAATGTAAACGTATTACAAAAATTTAATTATATTTTCCTAAGATTAACAAAAGTAATATAATTAACTTATACAAAATATATTAATTTAAACGTTTAAATAATATCTTTAATCAATTTAAAAACAGATATCTATATCTAAAAATAGAAAATTTCATTTTAACTAAAGTCGCAGTTTATTCGTAGCATAAAATTAAAGAAAAATTCAAGAAAGGACATGATATTATGGAAATTAAAAAGAAAAATAGTAAATTAGTACCTATCTTAGTTTCATTACCAGCTATTGGTTTAGGCCTTGCTTGGAATATGAATAGTACAGTAGTTCCATTGTTAGTAGCCATTGCTACTAAATCTTCTTTCTTATTAGGAATTTTAGTTGCTATGGCATCGGTTACAGGAATTTTTGCACCGTACATATCAGGTATTTTAAGTGATAGAGTGGGTAAAAGAAAACCCTTTGTTTTAGTTGGATCTTTAGCAGGAGCTGTTTTCTTATTCTTATTAGGATACTCTTCTTTTTATTTTGAAATGTTTATTTTTGCATTCTTATTTTATCTTTCAATGAACTTTTATCAAGGTGCATATTATGCATGGGTACCAGAAGCTGTTGGAAAAGATGAGGTTGGGCTTGCAACAGGATTTAGAACAGCGTTTTATTTTATTGGTGGAATTATAGTATTTGGTGTTGGTGTTATTTTGTTTAATGTAAATCCAGCTTTACCACTTGTTGTATCAGGAATAGTTGTAATAGTAACAAATTTAATAACTGTTGCTACTGTAAAGGAAGACAGCGCTCGTTTAGTAAAATCTACATCTAAATTAAGTTTTGATTTCTTAAAGAATAAGTCAGCGATGAAAGTATTTATGACAGCGTTTTTCTTATATCTATCTTACGGATTTATAATGCCATATTGGATAAAATATTATGAAAAAATGAATGGATTTACAAGCAATGAAATTAGTACTGCATTAATTGGTATGACATTAATGGGTCTTATATTCTCAATATTTATAGGAAAGTTATGCGATAAATATAATAAACAATTAATTTTATTTATTTCTTGTGCAGTATGGCTTGTTGGATTTATTGTAGGGGCCTTCGTTATGAACATAAGTATGTTATGGGCATTTACATTAATCTTTGGACTAGCTTGTGCCATATTCAGTGTAGTGTTCTATGCTTTGATACCTGCAGTTGCACCTAAGGATAGATTAGGTGAGTATATGGGAATAAATAATGTATTTTTATGTGTACCTCAAATAATAGGTAATCTTGTAGCTGGGGAACTAGTAACTAATGAGCCATTCTTAATATTCCCTCTTTGTATAGTATTTATAATTGTAGCAATGCTAATTTGTATTATAGGAAAGATGGAGCTTAATGGTAGTAAAAATACACCTAAATTTGAAGGACACAAATCTAAAGCAGCGTAATAGATATTAATTAACATTATGAAAACGTTATTTAAAATTGAGATTCTAAAATAATAAGGAGTGATTAGTTATGAAATATTTAGTGCTAGATATAGGGGGAACAGCAATTAAATATGCTTTAATGACTGAAGAATTAGATTTTTTAGAAAAGGGAAAAGTAAAAACTCCTAAAGATTCTATAGAGGAATTTGTAGATGTTATAGGAAATATTTATGATAAATATAAAGAAGATATAAAAGGTATGGCTTTAAGTATTCCAGGAATTTTAAATAGTGAAACAGGATATATGTATACAGGTGGAGCTTTAGAATATAATGTAGGCAAAAATATAGTTAAAATATTAGGTGAAAGATGTAAAACAAAAATCACTATTGAAAATGATGGGAAATGTGCAGCTTTAGCAGAATTTTGGAAGGGAAACTTACAAGATTGTGAGAATGGAGTAGTTATTCTTCTAGGCACTGGCGTTGGTGGAGGAATAATTAAGGAAGGTAAACTTTATAAAGGTAAACATTTTTTCGCTGGAGAATTTAGCTTTATAGCAAGTAATATAAATGTAATGGCTAATAACGATAGAGAATGGTGGGGGACTTTAAATGGTTCAGATGGCCTTTTAGATGATTTTGCTGAAGTTAAAAATTTAAATAGAGATGAAGTTGATGGAATAACATTCTTTTGGTATGCAAACAATGGAGATAAAGATGCCTTAGATATTTTAAATAAATTTACTTATAAAACTGCTCTTGCAATAATAAACCTCCAATGTATTTTAGATTCTGATAAATATTTAATTGGTGGTGGAATAAGTGAGCAAGATATTTTAATGGAATATATTAAAAAGAATATTGATGATTATCATAGTCAATTTGAATATTTTTTCCCAAAACCTGTTGTAGATAGATGTAGATTTAGAAATGATTCAAATCTAATAGGAGCATTATATAGCTTTTTAACAAGAAAATAAATTAGATAAAATAACTAATTAAGGAGGAAAGGGAAAGATGATAGCAGTAATAGTTGCCACTCATGGAGAACTTGCAGATGAAATAGTTAAAGTATCAGAAATGATATTTGGAAAACAAGAAAATGTAGGGGTTGTTACTTTTCTTAGAGAGGAAAATATAGAAGCCCTTAAAAGAAAGTATGATGAGCAATTAAGCGCCTTAAATAAAGATAATGGGGTTTTATTTTTGGTAGATATATTTGGAGGAAGTCCATTTAAAATAGCATCTTCTATATCTTTACAAAATGATAATATGGATATTATAACCGGAGTAAATTTACCTATGTTACTAGAGATATATAAATTAAGAGACTATTTAGGATTAAAGGAGATAGTTAAATTTACAAAGGATTCAGCAAAAGATGGGATTAAGTCATTAAAGAGTAATACATTATAATTTAATATTTTTTTAGTATTAGGGAAATAAGCTATATCAGAAAAGATATAGCTTATTTTGTAATTTAGAGCAGTTAAATTATTTATATATAATTGTTGTAATAAGAATGGTTCACAATTAAAAGCATATATATTATAATTAAAATTTGAGAAGATTTTAATTATAGTCTTTAATGTAAGACTTTTATTATAAATAATAGAAAATAAGTTTTGAATTATATGCTGATAATTAGAATTTTAAGTTAAGGTATATATCAATATTTAGAAAATTAATTTATAGAAGGGAGGGGTTTATCCATTGGAGGCACAAGGAATAAAGAGCTATCCTCAAAGTATAGAGGCTGAAAAATCTGTCCTAGGGGCTATGATGATAGATAAAAACGTTATAGTACAGGCGGCAGAAGCATTAAGTGCTGATGATTTTTATAGGGATACCCATAAATATATATTTAAAAGCATTATTGAAATGTATCAAAAAGATGAACCTATAGATGAAATTACTCTTTTAGAATATTTAAAATCTACTGATAGGTTAGAAAAGGCTGGAGGAATAAGTTATATAACAGAAATAGGTTCTGCTATCTTAACAACAGCAAATGTTAAATCCTATATAAAAATAGTAGAAGATAAGGCTACCTTAAGAAAGCTTATTCAATCGTCAACTAAAATAATAGAAAGTTGTTATAACAATCAAGATGATGTAGAAAAAGTTATAGATACAGCAGAGAAAAAAATATTTGATTTAGCTGAAAAAAAGAATAGTAGTGATTTTGAACCTTTGAGTAATATTTTAGAGAGAGGCTTTGAACAAATAGAAGCTCTTTTTAATAATAAAGGTGAAGTCACAGGAGTTGGTTCTGGATTTAAAGACTTAGATGAACTAACATCTGGATTTCAAAAAGGAGATATGGTATTAATCGCGGCAAGACCCTCAATGGGTAAAACTACCTTTGCTTTAAATATAGCAGAGCATGCAGCTCTTAGACAGGGTAAAAGTGTTGTTGTATTCTCTTTGGAAATGTCTAAGGAACAGTTAGCTTATAAACTCTTATGTTCAGAGGCTAATGTAGATATGTTGAAACTTAGAACTGGAGATTTAGAAGATAAAGACTGGGAAAACATTGCAAGGGCATCAGGGCCTTTATCATCAGCTAAAATATATATAGATGATACAGCAGGGGTTTCCATAATGGAAATGAGATCTAAATGTAGAAGATTAAAGATGGAATATGGAGTAGATCTTATTTTAATTGACTATCTTCAACTTATGAGTGGTAGTGGAGAAGAAAGTAGACAACAAGAAGTTTCTGAAATATCAAGAAATATCAAAGCCATTGCAAAAGAAATGCAGTGTCCAGTTATTGCACTTTCTCAGTTATCTCGTGCACCAGAGCAAAGAGCAGACCATAGACCAATGCTTTCTGACCTAAGAGAATCAGGTTCAATAGAACAAGATGCTGACCTTGTTATGTTTTTATATAGAGATGAGTATTATAATAAGGAGACAGAAGAAAAAAATGTTGCTGAATGTATTATAGCCAAGCAAAGAAACGGTCCTGTTGGAACTGTTAAACTTGCATGGATTGGTCAATTCAGTAAATTTGGTAATTTAGAACACAATTATAGAGAATAAATATTAGGCTATGATTTTAACACATATTGATTTTAATAAGATTTTTGTTTATTTAAAATTAATATTATGTTAAGGCATAGTCTAAATTATTACATATTTTAAAATTAGAGAGGTAGTGATTTACATGAACAAAAAAATCGGATTTGTTGGTTGTGGAAATATGGGAAGTGCAATGGTTGGAGGAATAATAAATTCTAACCTTGTAAATGCAAAAAATATAATAGCATCATGTAAAAGGGAATCTAGCGCCAAAAATTTAGCGGAAAAGTTTAATATAAAAACAACTTTAAATAATGTTGAAGTTTGTAAGGAAAGTGACATAGTATTTTTAGCAGTTAAGCCTTATATGTATAAAGATGTTATAAGAGAAATAAGAGATTATATAGATGATGAAAAAATAATAGTAACAATAGCAGCAGGAGTAACTTTAGCTCAAGTAGAAGAATGGTTTAACAAAGATGTTAAAATAGTTAAGACCATGCCAAATACACCGGCTTTAGTTGGAGAAGCAATGACTGCTATTTGTGCAAATAAGAATGTAATAGATAATGAGTTAGATATGGTTATAAGTATATTTGATTCTTTTGGGAAAAGTGAAGTTTTAGAAGAAAAATATTTTCATGCCTTTACTGCCCTTTGTGGTTCATCACCAGCCTATGTTTATATGTTTATAGAAGCTATGGCAGATGCTGCTGTGAAACAAGGCTTACCAAGGGATAAAGCATATAAAATGGCATCCCAAGCTGTTTTAGGTTCAGCAAAAATGGTTTTAGAAACAGGAGAGAATCCAGGAAAGCTAAAAGATAATGTTTGCTCACCAGGAGGAACAACAATAGAAGCTGTTATAGAACTTGAAAGACAAGGTTTTAGAAATGCAGTAATAAGTGCTATAGAAAAATGTGAAGAAAAATCTAAAAGTATGTAAATAAAAAAGGTTGCGAAATATCGCAACCTTTTAAAATTATTTTTTCTTTCCAAAAACCTTTTTATTAAGTTCAAGTCCAGTTTTAGTTATTGCAAGACCACCCATTGCAGTTTCTCTTAAAGTACTTGGCATATCACGTCCAACTCTATACATAGCTTCAACAGTATCATCAAAAGGAATCTTACTAGTTATTCCAGCCATAACTAAATCGGCAGTAGTAAGTGCACTTACAGCACCTGCAAAGTTTCTTTTAGCACAAGGAACTTCTACAAGACCAGCTATTGGGTCACATACTAAGCCTAATATATTTTTAAACACAATAGCCCCAGCATTTAATGCCATTTCAGGAGTTCCACCCATCATCTCTACAGTAGCAGCAGAAGCCATAGCAGCACCAGAGCCACATTCAGCTTGACAACCACCTTCAGCTCCAGCTAAAGTAGCATTTTGTGCTATAATCATTCCAACGGTAGAAGCTGCTAAAAGTCCCTTAATCATATCATCATCAGAGAGATTTAATCTTTCACCAACAGTTAATATAACAGCAGGTAGTATCCCGCAAGAACCAGCAGTAGGACAAGCTACTATTCTTCCCATAGAAGCATTAACTTCAGAGCAAGATAAAGCCTTTGCCATAGCACTAACCATTGTTTCACCAGTTAAAGTATTACCTTTTTCAAGATATTTTCTAAGTTTATAAGCGTCTCCACCTATAAGTCCACTAACTGAAAAAACTTCAGATTCTTGACCTTTGCTAGTAGAGTCTTTCATAACATTTAAAACAAGCCTCATATTTTCTATAACTTTTTCTCTAGTAGAACCTTTATCTTCAATTTCATGTAAAATTGCATACTCACAAAGAGAGATGTTATTTTCTTTGCAAATTTTTATTAGTTCCTCACCATTTCTTGCAAACATTAAGAAATTCCTCCTTCTACAGGGTTTATAACAATAATTTTATTTACATAATCAACCTTTTTAATATCTTCAACAATATGTTCATCAAGGGAGTTATCAAGTTCAAATATCATCACAGCAGATTTACCTTTTTCTATTCTAAATACCTTCATAAATGCTATATTAACATTGTATTTATAAACAATTTCTGATACTTTACAAACAACACCAGGAACATCTTGATGGGATATTATAAGAGTTGGGTATTCACCGCTAAAATCTAGACTGTTTCCATTAACTTCAGTTATTTTTATATTACCACCACCAATTGATGAACCCATAACTTCACAATGTGCATTATCCACAGTAGTCATTAAGAATTTAACTGTATTTGGGTGTTCATCACCTAAATCAGTTTCTTTAAATTCAATTTCAATACCTTCTTTTTTAGCCAGTTCAAGTGAATTTCTAAGGCGCTCATCTGAAGGTTCCATACCTAAAATACCAGCAACTAGTGCTTTATCAGTTCCATGGCCTTTATAAGTTTTCCCAAAAGAGCCATGAAGTAAAAATGTAACTTTTTTAAGTTTACTGTGTCCACATATAGATTTTGCTACTTTACCAAGTCTTGCGGCACCAGCTGTATGAGAGCTAGAAGGACCAATCATTATAGGACCTATTATATCGAAAACTCCAAAATTTTGCATAAAACCCCTCCGTCAAAATTAATAATAAATTATAATATCATTTTATGTCATAACTTAACGTAAATAAAGTAGATTAAAATAGAAAAATAGGTGAATAATAAATTTATTAAGTAATTATTAAAAAAAAGAACTGGAAATTATGCATGAAATTACGAACTATATTTTAAGGTTAAAAAAAAATATACGATGTATTTTAATTGACCTAGGCAAATTAGTCTGTTAATATGGTAATGGAGTAATAAAAATTAGAAAAAATACTAAAAAATACGAATATTACTCCTGTAAATAAATCCGAACAAACGGCGGTATTTACATAATTAAAAGAACGTGTTTCTTTTATTTTGAGGAGGAAATTTTTTATGTCAGCATTTATTGTATTAGGTGCTCAATGGGGCGATGAAGGAAAAGGAAAAATGACAGACTATTTAGCAGAAGAGGCTGATGTAGTTGTTAGATTCCAAGGAGGAAACAACGCAGGACATACAGTAGAAGTTGGTGATAAGCAATATAAGCTACACCTAATTCCTTCAGGTATATTACATGATGAAAAATTAAATGTTATAGGTAATGGTGTTGTTGTAGATCCAAAAGCTTTATTTGAAGAAATAGATTATTTAGAAGCTTTAGGTGTAAATGTTACCCCTGAAAAGCTTGTAATTAGTGATAGAGCAAATGTAATAATGCCTTATCATAAAACACTAGATGTTTTAAAGGAAAAGGCTAGAGGAAAAAATGATATAGGAACGACAGGTAAAGGAATAGGTCCTTGCTACACAGATAAAGTTGAAAGATCAGGAATAAGAATATCAGATCTTTTACATGAAAATGAATTTAGAGAGAAATTACAAAATAATATAGATATGAAAAATGAGTATATCAAGATTTTAGGTGGAGAAGCTTTAAATTTTGATGAAATATTTAATGAATATTTAGAATATGCTGAAAGATTAAAACCATTTGTTAAGGATACTTCAGTTAGAATATATAATGAAATAAAGAATAATAAAAATGTTCTTTTTGAAGGTGCACAAGGAATGCTTTTAGATATTGACTATGGAACTTATCCATATGTTACATCATCTAATACAACTTCAGGTGGAGTTGCAAGTGGAACAGGAATTGGACCAAACATGATAACAAACGCTGTAGGTATTGTTAAAGCATACACTACAAGAGTTGGTAAAGGACCGTTTCCAACAGAACTTTTAGATGAAACTGGTGATTGGATAAGAGAAAAAGGTCATGAGTATGGAGTTACTACAGGAAGATCTAGAAGATGTGGATGGCTTGACCTTGTTATAGTTAAAACAGCAGCTAGAGTTTCTGGATTGACATCTTTAGTTGTAACTAAAATAGATACACTTGCAGGACTTGAAAAGCTTAAAGTTTGTACAGGATATAAATTAAATGGAGAAATAATAGATTATTTCCCAGCTAGCTTAGAAGATTTAGCTAAATGTGAACCTGTATATGAAGAGTTCGCAGGATGGGGAGAAGAAGTGGCAAAGGCAAGAAGCTACGAAGAGCTACCTGAAAATGCTAAGATATACTTAAATAGAATAGCAGAACTTACAGATACTAAAATCTGCATAGTTGGTGTTGGACCAAAAAGAAATCAAACTATAAGAATAACAAAAGAACTTTAAAATATAATATAGATATTATAAGAGCTGTATAAATTGTTTATACAACTCTTATTTTTATATGGGTTAATTTTAGAAAAAGAAAGGTATTAGCTTAATTTTGAAGAGAGTTATTTTAGATGAAAGTAATAATGAAAAATATATTTAAACATTATAGTATAATTATCTTAAAATGGTATAAATAAAAGAAAGTTGGTGATTATAAATATGGGATATATATTAGATTTAAGAAAAGAGTTAAAAAACCCTTCAAGGCCTTTAATAATGACCTCGGCAGGAACAATTATAGTAAATAATAAAGGTGAAATCCTTCTTCAACAAAGAACCGATAATAATAAATGGGGTTTTCCAGGTGGAAGCCTAGAACTTGGTGAAAGTTTTGAAGAAGCTGCAATTAGAGAAGCTAAAGAAGAAGTTGGATTAACATTAAAAACTTTAAAGCTTTTTAATGTTTATTCAGGTGAGAAATGCTACAACAAATATCCAAATGGTCATAAGATATATAATGCATCTGCAATATTTATATGTTCTGACTATGATGGAGAACTTATCTTAGACCCAGAAGAAACTAAAGATGCAGTATTTTTCAGTAAAGAAGAACTTCCTAAAATCTGTGATATAAATCCACCAGATAGAATGGTTATAGAAGATATAATAAAAAATTTAAATTTAAACAATTATAAAAACAACATTTAAATTCTTACATTACATAAGATTAAATTATTGTAGATAAAAATGTATAATTAATTGTTTTTAAATAGATATTAATAGCTAGAACTTTTTTAATATTATTTATAAACATTGATAAAAATTATTATATAATTAAATTTATTTATATTAAATCAGAGTGTTTTACTTGTATTTAAATAAATTTAGAGTTATAATAAATTCAAAGTTATTATAAAACATTTAATAATAAAATATGAGGTGAATATAAATGATAACAAAAGAAATGAGAATCGGCGAAATATTACAAGTTAAACCAGATGCTGCACAAATATTAATGAGCTTTGGAATGGGATGCATAGGATGCCCATCATCACAAGCTGAAAGTTTAGAAGAAGCTGCTATGGTTCACGGATTAAACGTAGAAACTTTAATAGAAGCTTTAAACAAATAATAGCAGTTTATTTAAAATGCTTTAGGTAAAAAGACCTAAGGCATTTTTTGCTTTATACATTAAATTTTATAGTAAAAAGCTTATGGGTTAATTAATTCATAAGCTTTTTTATTAATAATAAAAAATATTTATGAAAAACTATTGCTATTTAATAATTATTATTATATAATAAATACATAAGGTGAGAGAAACAAAAGTAAACACCTAAAACATAAGATAAAAGTTAAGAAATAGAAACGTAAATTAATTTAAGAATTAAAATAAATAACATATAAAAGAGATTCAAAAAGAGAGATTTAAAAAAGAGATTTAAAGATGAGATGTCAAGAAATTAGGAGGACGTAATTATGAAAAAATTTGTTTGTACAGTATGTGGATATGTTTATGAAGGAGAAAA
>JAUNBX010000078.1 GCA_030526875.1 Clostridium perfringens
TAGTTAGTGCATCTAAAAGCTTTCTAAAAGTATCAGCTTTCATTTTATAGTGATATCTTGAGTACATGTCATGAAAGTCTTTATTCTTTATCATAAAGTAGCCGTTATTTAAAGTTGTATGTTTTACAACATACTGATATATAGATTGTAACCTCTTTCTTTTATCTTTTCTTGTAGATATATAATTTATTATTTCTAATTCATTTGCTCTCAACTTTATTTTATAGCCCATTTTCATTTCTCCACCTTTCAATTTTGGCAAAGAAAAAAGCATCTTGCTACACCAAAAAACTATCCCGGTAACAAAATGCTTATAAAAACTTATAAATTCTCTATAAAAAGATATTGAATTAAATTACTTATTTGTGTTATAATAAATATGAACAAATAAGTTCTTTAAAGTCAATAGACTTATGAAATAGAGAAAAAAGTCTTCATTGTAAAAATGTTACTTAGATGGTCAGAACATCTTAGTAGCTACTTAGTAAAAGGTTTGGCGACCGATTATTAAGCAATAAGGCTTTTTTCTTTTTATATATAAAATTTTTTAAATTAAAATTCTTAATTAATAACATGTATACTTCAAAAACTAGAATTTAATTCTAGTTAAATGTTTAAATTTACTTTTCTTTATAATAACACTTTTTTTCTTATCTTGCAATATAAAGTTTTATAGAATATAGCAGTCATGCGAGTTTACATATCTTATACATACTATATGCGTACAATTTTATTTTATTGTCAGTTTTATTAGGCAAATACTTTATATGAAAGAAATATTATTTGAACTTTGAAAAGTAACAATTTAGAAAAAATAGTCGTTCGGAGCATCAGTCGGGAAAATTTATTTTCAAGCTAAAATTAAGTATTCCATTTTTTTTAAATCGTTTTCTTTTGACGTTCGGAGAAAACTTCGGAGTATTAGTCGTAACGACCAAAAGTACTATAAATAGCTAAGTCATATTTTTAGAAAATCTTAAAAAAGTCGTTCGGGAATTTACATGTATACATATTAAAAAGTACTGTATACATGAGTGTTTAAGCCATTCAATTTTAATAAAGAGAGATTTTAATATTTCTCGAAATTCAATGCTAAAAATCAGTGTTTACAATCATTTTTACTATGTGTGTCGGGTCGTAAAAATTTTTTAGTAATGTGTGAGTTGATTAGATTGATTTCCAAATAAATTTTAAAAATTAGGATATAAATGATATTATAAAAATAGGAATTAATAAAATAATATCTAAAATTTATTTAATATTAAAGAAGAAGTGAAAATTATGAAAAATACAAATAAGTTTTAAGAGGAGATTTTTGATTTTAGATATGATTAAATATTTAATAAAAAACAAATTACTATTAGCAATATTTATAATACTAGTGCCTGTTTCATGTATGTTATCAATTGAATTTGCGTTATCTTTTCAACCTATAATAAACTCAGCAATAGATAAAAATATTTCTGTATTATATTCAGTAATTACTTATTCTGCTATTTTTGCTTTTCTTGATGTTATTTCGATTCTAATTTTAAAATATATTAAAGAAAACATACTAAAGAAAACTTATATAACTTTAAAGGAAGATTTATTTAAAAATATACTTAATATGAATATATCTGACTTCAAAGAGAAAAATAGTGGTAATTTTATATCTATTTTAAATAATGATATTGATATAATAGGAAATAGTTATTATAGAAATTATCTAGATATATATCAAGTTTTTATAAGCTTCATATTTTCATTTATTACAGTAGTATTTTTGAATTATACAATAGCTCTTATCCTATTAATAGTAGGATTATGTTCAGTGATTATCCCAAAACTTTTTGAAAAAAGGCTTTCTATTATTCAAGAAAACTATTCAAATAACATGAATACATATATATCTAAAATAAAGGATATTTTTGAGGGCTTTGAGATAATTAAAAGTTTTAATATACAAAAAAATATAATAGATAATCATAGTAAATATAATAGGATTGAAGAAACAAGCAGATGTAAATCTAGCACTTATATTTATTCTATAGGTTGGATTTCAATGGCTTTTAGTTCACTGATGTACGTCCTAACTTTTGCAGTTGGAGGATATTTTGCTATTATTGGAGTAATGTCTGTTGGTTTAATAGTATCATTATCCCAACTAATAGGTGGTGTTGTTTCTCCTATAGAAAGGCTACCATCCATGTTATCAGATATATATTCAACTAAAGAAATAAAGAATAGAATTCTAGGAATTCTAAAAACTGAATGTGAAAATGATACAGGAATGAAATTAAACGAATCTATAAAAGATATAGATGTAAAAAATATATCTTTTTATTACGACACTAAAGAAAAATTATCTCTAAGTAATATTAATATTAAATTTGAAAGTAATAAAAAATATGCAATAGTTGGAGAAAGTGATAGTGGAAAAAGTACTCTAGTTAAGTTATTATTAAGATTTTATAAATGTTCTATGGGTGAAATTTTAATAAATCGCAATAATATAAACCTTCTTTAAACTTTCGTTAATTTATAAAATAAATTAGTTAAATAAAAGTATTTATATATTCATAAAAATGATTACATATAAATAAGAATTGACTATACAATAAATATTAAATTATAAAAGGGTACAAGTAAAATACTTGTACTTTTTTTAATCTTCAAAACTGAACATATTTGATACCGCTAACAAAATAACGGTATAATCATAGATATGATAGTTTCAAAAATAAGTATCAAAATAAATAGAGGAGTTACTTAATGAAAATTTATATTCTATGAGATTATACTATGTACGTTAAACTCGTTCTAAGCTTCACTAACGCACTGTAAAATGTAGTAGATAAATTTATTGAAAAATAGTAAAAATTGCTTGGAAATGATTATAGGGGCAAATAGCCCTATATTGTATCAAGAATTAAAATACGACAAAATAACAATACTTCATTGTCAATTAAAATCCGTATACTAAAAAACTTAGTGGATTTTAAGTAATTATCAAAGGGTATACAGATAATAAATAAGGGATTATGTAGAAAAATAGTGTAGGAAAATCGTTAAGTTAATATCTATGAAAAGGAAAAAAGCTTATCTAACTTATTTACAATAAGTTAGATAAGCTTTTAAACTTAATATATCTCTATACAAATAACTAATAAAAAGATATTATAAACCTATAAATGATACAGTCTCATCTATATCTTTACGAATATTATGTACGTTTAAAGGAGTTGAATTTTCATCTGGATAGCCAATCGGCATAATTGCAAATGGAACAATATGTTCTGGTAGATTGAATTTTTCCCTAACAACGTCTGGTGAAAAATGACCTATCCACACACTTCCTAATCCTAAATTAGCTGCTTCAAGCATCATATGAGTAAGAACGATACTACCATCAACAATTCCCATATTTTCATCATCACCTGCTCTTTTCCAGCTTATATTTGAATCATAACAAACTAATAAAGAAATTGGTGATTTATAATTACAAGGTGTACATTCATCTAATTTTTCTAAATATTCATTAGCTATAACATATATTTTTTGAGGTTGATAATTTGCTGCTGTTGGAGCAACTCTCCCTGCCTCTAAAATTAAATCTAATTTTTCTTTTTCAATGTTTTTATTACTAAACTTTCTAACGGAATATCTTTCTTTTGCTAATTCTAAAAAATCCATAATTTATTACCTCCGGTTGTGATTAAAATTTAATGAGCAACATTGTTTATGTTTTGCCTCATCATTCATTTGCTTTTCTCCCCAATTATATAATTCATTTATTATAGGCCAAAGGGTTTTTCCTTTTTCAGTTAGTGAATATTCAACCTTTGGGGGAATTTCGTTGTATTGTACCCTAAGTATAAGATTATTATATTCAAGTTCTTTTAAGCCTTTAATAAGCGCTGTATCTGTTATTCCTTTAATTTTACGCTTTAACTCATTATATCTAACTGTTCCATGATTAAAAATAATACAAATTATAGGTATTCTCCACTTTTGCCCTATTATATCTAAAGTATATAGAATAGGTGATTTAATATCATATACAGTATTTACATTTTCATATATATCTTCATAAGCTTTTCTTGAGTCAGCTGTTTTTATATCAGTTTTATCTTCCATCATATCGAATCCTTTCTTCTTGTAATTTTATATAGTATATTTTGATATTGAAACAACAAACAGTAGTATTTGTATACTTATTAGCTTATGCTAACATAAATCTAAATAAAAATTTAATTATTATTTTTAAGTAAGTACAATTATTTTAAGGTTTCAATAGAGTTTTTTGCCCACATTGAGTCCTTGAAAATAGCTCTTCCAACACCTATAAGGTCCGCCTTATTTTCTAAAAGTAATTTTTCAGCTGTATTAACATCTGTTATACCACCTGTTAATATAACTGGAATGGATACAGTTTCCTTGATTTTTTCTGTGTATTCTTCAAAAAAAATCTTATCTTTAATCGTTAGGAAATTTGCTCCCATTCCAGCAGAAATATCTAACACGTTAACTCCAGCTTTTTCAAATTCTTTGGCTGCTATTTTAGCATCTTGTAGAGTACTTCCTCCTTCTATGGAGTCGTAAGCTGCAAATCTAACGAATATAGGGAAATCATCTCCAACTACTTCTTTTATAGCCTTTATAACCTGTAAATGAATTCTTATCCTATTTAAAATATCCCCACCGTATTCATCAGTCCTCTTATTTGTAAGTGGTGAGTAAAATTGATTTAAAAGATAGCCATGAGCTGAATGAAGTTCAACCCCATCAAATCCTGCATCTTTTACACGTTTTGCTGCATTTTTAAAATCTTTTATTAGTTTTTTTATCTCTTCTTTGCTAATTTCTCGAGGTATTTGTTGCATTTTAGGGCTTAAAAAACTAATACTCGGATTTAGAATAGGTGATGGTGCAATAATTTGACTACCAGTAATTTCTGAGTTTGTCGCACTTCCTGCCGCACCTATTTGTACTACCGCTTTTGAATTATTTTTATGAATAATAGTAGCTAATTCCTTTAGCATATGATTATTATTATCATCTGCAACGGATATTTGTTTCTTACTTCCTTTACCTTCTTGGTTAATAAAACTATGTTCTATAATAATTAATCCTATATATCCACCTTTAGATTTTTCATCATAATAATTCAAAATATCTTCATTTAGTTTTCCATCTTCTTCTGCTTTTCCAATATGAATTGGCGGATAAACTAATCTATTGCTTAAAGTTATTTTTTCTGTTTTTAAAGACTCTAATAAATGTGCCATTTTTTCTCCTTTGATAGTTATTTTTTTTATGTATGTCATTAAATTTATCTTATCATAAGGTAATAAATAAACAAGTACTAATCTTTTTTTGTTTAGGTATTAAAAAGATACTAATAAGATAATATCTTACTTAAATATCAAAAATTTAAATTATATCTATAAATTCATTATCCCAAAAGTTGTGTTTTTACAAATCAACAATCAAAACGCCTATGGAAAGAATTCTTAGTTTCTTTTCATAGGCGTTTTATATCTCTATTTTGGTTCTGTTGCAAATAATAAAAAGAATATAGTGGATTTATAATTTGTAACTAAGGAGAAAATTATGGGTAAAGTATTTAATTATATAAGAGTTAGTTCAAAAGAGCAGAATGAGGCAAGACAAATAGAAGCTATGAGGAAGTTTAATGAGGATAATAATATAGTAAATCCCATAGAGCTTATAGATAAAGCTACCGGTACCAATAAAGATAGACCAAATTTACAGCTTATGCTTAAAGTTATTGGAGAAGGTGATTTAGTAGTAGTCAAATCTATTGATAGACTTAGCAGGCGGTATAAAGAAGTTACAGAGCTGTGGAATGAGATTACCAGTAGGGGAGCAGATATTGTTGTTTTAGATATGCTAATCCTTGATACAAGACAATATAGGGACCTCTTAGGTAACTTTATAAGTAATATAATACTTCAAGTTTTGGGCTATGTGGCAGAGTAGGAAACTACATTTAGAAGGCAAAGGCAATTAGAGGGAATTGCAATAGCTAAAGCAAAGGGGAAGCACTTAGGAAGACCAAATGCTACATTTCCAGCTAATTTTAGAGAGTATTACACCAAGTGGAAAAATAAAGATATAACAGCTAAAGAATGTATGGAGAGTTTAGGACTTAAAAGAATCACATTTTATAAGCTTGTTAATATCCATGAAAGTAAGAAGGGCTAATATACGCCCTTCCTTTTCTCTTAAATCAATTAATATAGCATTAAAGTACATTTTGATTATTTTTATATAACATATCTATGTGAGGGATATTATCTTCTAAATATTCCCCAGAAACTGCTTTAAAGCCAAGGTTACTGTAAAAATCAAATAAATATGCCTGTGCTTGAATTTTTATAGTGTCACCTTTTAAATAATTTTTTATAAATTCAATAGCCTTCAATAGCATTTCTCTTGCAATACCATAACCACGATAATCTTTTTCAACAAGTACTCTTCCTATGGATATTTCATCATAAGAGACCCCTTTTTCTAAAATTCTAAGATATGCAATTATTTTTCTATCTTTTGCACAAAATAAATGATATGACTTTAAATCTTTATTATCACAATCGAGATATGCACATTCTTGTTCTACAATAAATACTTTATTTCTTAATGCTAAAATTTCGTATAGCTCCTCTGCCTTTAATTCATTAAATTTTTTAATACTCCAATCCATTAATTTACCTCCAACTATATAAAATATCAAATTATAATATAAGCTCAAGCCATATTATAAATAGAAAAACACCAAAATTTATTCCTCCTTAAAAAGGCCCTAATGGAATAAATTTTGGTGCTTTTTTATATCTTTACCCGGGGATAAAGATAAGCAACATATTGTTTAAGTTTTATATATAATATCATAAAATTAATTTTTAAGAAATATATCTTCAATTAACTTATATAAATCTTTATACATAGTTGTGCTAACTTTCATAGTTTTCTATTCTTTATAAAACATGCACACAATGTATCATTAAATTACTTTGGTTAATTAATATATCAAAAAACGTACACTTTAAGGTACACCTTTATGGAATGTTTAGATTTTATTATATTTATGTTAAATTTGTTAAGT
>JAUNBX010000022.1:0-28045 GCA_030526875.1 Clostridium perfringens
ATTACTAAAAGCATAAAGCTTATTTTCTTTGTTAAACTTTTTATATTCTTCATAAGTTCCTCCTATAAATTATAAAATATTTATACTATACCCTTATATTCCTAATATGATTAATTTTAACATAATTTAAATAGGAATTTTTTTAATGTTATGTTAATTTTTAAAATAGATTAAATATTAAGTTTATTTTTTGTATTAATGGTAAAAATATTATAATAATCTAAAATTTATGGAGGGACTAATGAGAATACCAAAACATATCGGAATAATTCCTGATGGAAATAGACGTTGGGCTGTACTAAATAACTTAACTAAAGATAAAGGCTATGAAAATGGTATAAATCCTGGTTTTGAACTATTTAAACTTTGTCAAAAAGAAAATATAGAGGAAATTAGTCTTTATGGATTTACTGTGGATAATACCAAAAGACCAGCAGATCAAAAAACAGCATTTACTAAAGCTTGTGTTGATGCTGTCATGTCCTTAATGAATGAAGACTGTGAAATTTTAGTTATAGGCAATACCGATTCGCCATGTTTTCCTAAAGAGCTTATGCCCTTTACAACCAGAAAAAAGATAGGAAAAGGTGGACTAAAAGTTAACTTTTTAGTTAACTATGGTTGGGAATGGGATTTAAATTCATTAAAGAATACTAACACAACTAAAAAACATATAGCACCTTTTATACATTCAACTGATATTTCTAGAATTGACCTTATTATAAGATGGGGAGGAAGACGTCGCCTTAGTGGTTTTTTACCTGTTCAATCTGTTTATGCAGATTTTTATGTATTAGATAATTATTGGCCTGATTTTAAATCACAAGATTTTTATGATGCTTTAAGCTGGTATGATAAACAAGATGTTACACTTGGAGGTTAAAAAACAATATTTTCTTTAATAATATTAGGTCCAAAAATCCACAATATAAAGTTATTTTTAGATCTTTATGTTGTGGATTTTTGTTTTTACTGTAAAGCTAAAAACAATTCTTATAGTCATTACTTATTAAATCACTTAGAACTTTACTTCCTTCTATTATTATTGATACACCATTTCCAGGGTGAGTTGATGCCCCTATAAAATATAAACCTTCTATCTTTTTACTTTTAATATGAGGTCTTTTATATAGACTTTGTGTTATCTTATGACTTAATCCAAAGGAATTTCCATAATAACTATTAAACTTATCTTTTAAGTCTAAAGGAGTTAAGTAATCTTCAAAAATGATACTATCCTCTATATCTTCTAATCCTTTTATATTTTTCATTGTATTTACAATGTTATTTCTAAGATTTTTTACAGTTTCTTTATTCCATTTTACCTTTTCAAAAGATAAATTAGGTACTCTAACCATAATATTTACAGCACTAAATCCTTTTTTACATATAGTTTCATCTATACTACTTGGAGAATAAAAATAAAGACATGGATTTTTTGGTATTTCTCCTTTAAATGCAGATTCTATACTATCCTTAAAGTTTTTATTTATATAAATATTATGGAGTTTTATCTCATCATATTTTTTGTTTAATCCTAAGTAAATCATAAAAACTGAAGAGGAATAATCTTTATCCTTTATATTTTCTTTACTATAACTAGTATCTCCTATATCACAAGTAAAAAGATTCTCTACTGCATAAGGGTAATCTGCATTACATATAACTATATCCCCTTTTATAATTCTATTTTTAGATTTAACTCCTATAACTTTTTTGTTTTCTATTAATACCTTTTGAACTTCATTATTTAATTCTATAACTCCCCCTAACTCTTTTATAAGTCTTTTTAAAGCTAAAATATAATTATATACTCCACCCTTTACATAACAAAGTCCATAAAGACTAGTTATTCCAGGAATCATTGAATATATATTAGAATTTTTATAAGGATCAATTCCTATGTACATAGTTTTAAATAACAAATATTGTTGCAGTTTTTCATTACTTATTTTTGATGATATATATTTATAAGAATTTTCTAATGGATTTATAGTTTTTAAACTACTTAGTACTTCTAAATTTAAAAATTCTTCTTTATTAATCATAGGTTTATCTAAGAATACTTCTTTACTTATAAGATATTTTTCTAAAGCTTCTTCTAAAAACTTAAAATACTTATAACTTAAGCCCTTTTCTAAATCTTCTAGTGTATTTATCATTTTTCTTGAATCACTATAAATATTGATACTTGTTTTATCATAATAATTTATTTTATAAAGTAAGTCTAAAATCTCTAAATCTATATAATCTTTGTAGTTTCTATTAACATCTTTAAATATATTAATGTAGGTATCTGGTGTCATTAAAACTGATGCTGTTAAATCAAACTTAAACCCTCTGTCATTTTTCATGTTAGTTTTCCCACCTACTGCAGATTCTTTTTCTAATATAGTTACTTTAAATCCTTTACTTAAAAGCCTAACTGCTGTAGCTAATCCACCAATGCCACCACCAATAATAATCACTTCTTTCATTTACTTAACCACCTTAAAAATTATTGTCTATAATTAAAAATAGGAAATCATTAATAAATTTAGTATTTGTATTAAAGACTTTAATAATTCAAAGTTTTATACTAAACATAAAAAAGTGATTTTATAAATAAAATGGCATCTATAACGGAATTACTTTTCTAAGCTTCCTGTTTATAGATACCATTTTAGATATGAAATTACTCTCCATTTTTAAAGGCTATAACTTATATTGTTATTTTTGCACCAATTAATGGCTAATTCTCTTTCTGCATTTTCTCTATAGTCATACCATTCACTAAGAAGCCCATTATTTTCAATAGCCTTTTTAATCTTAAAAAATGAATTCTCTTCATTAATTTCATTTAGTATGTTATCTCTTAAAGATATATCTTCTATGGAATTACAAAAGTCCATTATCATTTTATCTTCATTTATATGTTCTTTATTGGGTAAAATTATGTAATCATAAGGATTCTCTTCAAAATCATAAAGACTAGATATTAAATCTTTCTCCCATTCTTCATATTCATCAAGTTGTTCAATATCAGATGCTTTATAGTTTGCTACACTAGGATCTTCTACATATATAATAATTCCTGAGTTTTTATGATAGTAATGATTAACTAAATCCCCTTGAAGTTCTATTGCCTCTATTACATCTTTTAAATCTACTTTCATATAAAATTCCTCCTATGTATATATTATAAAATTTATCATATGTTTTTACTATTTATATATTATAAAATATCATATTAATTAATATTAAAAATTATCAGTAAATTCTCAATATTAGTTAATATAAAAATATTATAATACTTTAGCTATATAAAATATAATTAAACATAATTATAGATACATTTTGTTTAATTAAAATTTTTTATAGCATAAAAATACCAATAAATATACATATATATATTTATTTCTAACTATATCCTTATTTTTAATAATATAGTTAGAAATTATAAGAAACTTAAAATATTCATAATATTTTAAATACTGCTTTTTCAAATTTATAAAAATTCATTTAAACGCTTTCAAATTTGTAAAAATATATATAAATTTTCATTGAATTATATGTATTTTTTAATAAAAATCACTGAAAATATGATCTATAGTGAATAAAATAGGGAAATTATTGATTATTTAATGTTTACATGGCCAATAAAAATGTTTTCTTAGCTTAATATGTGATAATTTAAACATTGACCTAGTATAAAGCTAAAGGTGTATAATGAATGCATGCCGCACAAGAGCATGAAAAAATAATATATAAAAATAATAATGAACAAATGAACATAGGAGAAAAATATGAATTTAGACATTCTAAAAAATATTGACAGTCCAGAGGACGTAAAAAAACTTAAAAATGAACAATTAAAAGAATTAGCTACTGAAATAAGAGCTCTTTTATTAGAAAAAGTTAGTACAGTAGGTGGTCACTGTGGACCAAACCTTGGTATGGTTGAAGCAACTATTGCTATGCATTATGTATTCAACTCACCAATTGATAAAATAGTTTATGATGTTTCACATCAATCATATGTACATAAAATGTTAACAGGAAGAAAAAATGCTTTTATAAACCCTGCTGAATATAAAAGTGTTACAGGATATACTTCTCAACATGAAAGTAAACATGACTTTTTTACAATAGGTCACACTTCAACTTCAGTTAGCTTAGCTTGTGGACTTGCAAAAGCTCGTGATGTAAAAGGTGAAAAAGGAAATGTTATCGCTGTTATTGGTGATGGTTCATTAAGTGGTGGAGAAGCATATGAAGGTTTAAATAATGCTTCAGCTTCAAACAAGAACATAATAATTCTTGTAAATGATAATGATATGTCTATTGCACCTAACTATGGTGGACTTTATCAAAACTTAAGACTACTTCGTGAAACTAATGGACAAGCAGAAACTAACTTATTTAAAGCTTTAGGCTTTGATTATTACTATGTTGGAGAAGGAAATAATGTTGAAGCATTAATAGAAACTTTCTCTAAAGTAAAAGACGTAGATCACCCTGTAGTTGTTCATATACATACTACTAAGGGTTTAGGATATAAATACGCAATGGAAAACAAGGAATTATTCCATTATATAGTTCCATTTGATAAAGAATCAGGAAAGATATTAGACGAAAATACTGATGAAAGCTATTTAACTATTATGAGTGACTTCTTATCAGAAAAAGCTAAGAAAGATAAAACTGTTGTAGGAATAACAGCTGCTACACCTGCTTATGTAGGATTTAACACATTTAGAAATGAATTTAAAGATCAATTTATAGATGTTGGTATAGCTGAAGAACATGCAATAGCACTAGCTTCTGGTATGGCATCTCAAGGAGCTAAACCAGTTGTAGGAATCTTTGCTTCATTTATTCAAAGAACTTATGACCAATTATCACAAGACCTTGCTATAAACAACAACCCAGCACTTATAGTAGTTCATGGTGGTGGAATAAATACAGGGGTATCATCTTCAGATGTAACACATCTTGGAATATTTGATATACCTCTAATCTCTAATATACCAAACATAGTTTACCTTGCTCCAACTAATAAGGAAGAATACCTTGCTATGCTTGAATGGGGCTTAGAACAACAAGAACACCCAGTTGCAGTACGTACTCCAGGTTTAGGTGTTGTTACTACTGGTAAAAAAGTTGTAGCCGACTTTAGCAAATTAAATACTTATGAAAAAGTATCAAATGGAAGCGAAGTTGCAATTATAGCTCTTGGAGATTTCTTCACCCTTGGAGAAAATGTTAAAGAACTATTAAAGACTGAAACAGGAATAGATGCAACATTAATTAACCCTAGATTTATAACAGGAATAGACAAAGATATGTTAAATAGCTTATTAGATAACCACAAGCTAGTAATCACTCTTGAAGATGGATTATTAGACGGTGGATTTGGTGAAAAAATTGCTAGATTCTATGGTGATAAAGCTATGAAGGTTGTAAACTTTGGTGCTACTAAAGAATTCACAGATAATGTTTCAAGAGAAGATTTATATCAACGTTATCATTTAACTAAAGAATTAATTGTTGAAGATGTAAAATCTGCACTTAAATAATATGAATTAAACAAAAAAGAGTTAAAGTTTTTTAACTCTTTTTTGTTTTTTAATAATGAACTTCATTCATAAATGAGTATATTAAATTTATGCTCTCATTCTTTTAATTGCTTCAAATATTTCTTTGAAAGCACTCTCATTTTTAGAGAACAAATTAGTAACATCTTCTTTAGCTTTTATGTATTCTTCTGAATTAACATCACTATTAACTATAGCCCTCATTGGTTTATGAAATTTCATAAATAATATAGGATGTTTTTTTGCAAATGACTCCATCTCTTTACAGTGACGTTCTTCTTTACTTGCTGTCTTTAACCATTCAAATACGTATTCGTACATAATTAACTCTTCCCTTCCAAATAATTGTATTAAATATAATTTTACTAAATTAAATATAATATAATTTAGAGAAATTGTCAATAAATTAATTGTTTTATATAAAAAATTATATTATTAATGAGAATATTATATCATAATATTCTCATTAATCTACTTTGTAAGTTGTCCTAATTTCTAGACCTTACTTAAATTAAAATCTTACTTATATCTTCTATATCTTTTACAATAATATTAGCTTCTGCATTTTCAAGCTCTTTAAAACTACCATATCCATATAGAACTCCCATAGAGTCAATATTATTTTCCTTGGCACCTACACAATCATATTTTCTATCACCAATCATCAACACTTTAGATAAATCACTAATATTATTTTCATCTAAAACATGTTTTATAACTTTTCCTTTTGTATTTCGTTCCTTTGAAATATCGCTTCCTCCTATAAAGTCAAAGTATGTTAAAAGCTCAAAGTGTTTAAGAATTTGAATAGCTGAATCTGTAGATTTAGAAGTTGCAACCATTAAAATTTTCCCATTATCCTTTAACTCTTTCAAAACTTTTTCTACATGTTTGTAAGGCTCATTTTCCCAAATTCCAGTTTCTCTATAATACTCTCTAAATCGTTCAACAGCTATTTTTGTATCTTTCTCATTAAAATTATAAAACTCCATAAAGGCTTCCTTAATAGGTGGCCCTATAAATTTGCATAGTTCATTTAAGTCATCAACCTTTATATTAAAATACTCTAAAGCATACTGTGTAGCCTTTACTATACCAACTTTAGAATCCGTTAGTGTTCCATCTAAATCAAATAATATGTATTTATAGTTTTTCATAAAAATCCCCCAAATTGCTCTTTAGTTACACAAAAGTACTTTAAGCTTCATTAATAATCTTTAATATGTCTTGTAATGCCTCTTTAGCTTCCCTAACTGGTAGTATTGGATAGACATGCATCATTTTTTCTTTTTCTTTAAATTGAAGTTTTATGTTTTGTTCTTCACACATTCTCTTAAACTTTTTGCCATCTGGGTACAACATATCGTATGTACCAAAGAATATATACATGTCATTTAAATCATTAAGTTCTCCATACATAGGAGATAAGTATGGGGTATGTAAATCGTCTTCTCCTGCATATTTAATAGTTTCTTCAGCTAGTTCATAGCTAAGCCATGGGTCATTTTTTTCCATTTTTTCAATTTCAGGATTTGTTTCTGCCATATCAAGATATGGTGAAATCATAATATTCTTTTTAGGCAATGGTATATTATTATCCCTTAAATACATACAAAACCCAAGGGCAAATCCCCCTCCTGCTGAATCTCCCATAATTATAATATTATTATTTCCATATGTTTTTAGCATGTCTTTATAAATATGTATCACCATTTTATAAGAGTCTCTATAAGTATGTGGCACTACAGGATAATCAGGTGCTATTATATCCATATCAGTACCACTTGCAATATTCACTAAAAACTTCCAATGAGCTTTGGCAAAGCTACTAAGGTATGAGCCACCATGTAAATATAAAATTGCCTTTTTATTATTTTTCTTTCTATACAAAATAAATACATTGCGACCATTGACCTCTTCACATTCTCTATATATCCCTTTTAAAATTTTATCTGGAGGACTGCTATAGTCCTTTTTACCCATTAAAAATTTGCCACCTCCATGTTTTACGTCAAAGACTCTAAAAGTAGTCCTTAAACACCATGCAGAAAAACTCATTAAATCACCTCTGTTTATAAATATCTATTTAATTACCATTTCATAAAAGGTATTTTAATTTTTTCGCCATTAAATTCATAGCAAAAAATATTTTCAATGATATCTTTATCATCTTCTTTTAAAACTATTTTTTCATACTTTGGAATTAAATTTTTAAATTCTGCTTTAAACTCTCTTGCTATTATACGGGGAACTTTTACTTCTATCTCCTTATCACTTATTTTTGAAGTAAATGCTTCTATGTCTGCATTATAAGTTCCTATATCAATATTATTTTTATACTCTTCATAATAATAATTAAATATTTCACTAATATCTACAATTGATTTACTATGAATTAAATAAGAACACTCTTTTATTTTATTTTCTAAACTTAGTATTTCTTCATTTTTAGCTTTAAGTATATCTTCTAATTCCTTTACTTTATATTCAATCTCTAGTTTTACTTGAATTTTTAATCCTTCTATTTTTTCTTTAACATAATTATTATGTAAAGAATTTGCCCTTATGTTTTCTATTTTAGCCTTTTTACGTTCTTCATACTCTAAAGTTGTTTCAAACTCATCTTTTGCACCAACTTCTATAATTGCAGCTTCTATAATATACCCTTCCAAATTTTTATTTATAGATTCATTTAATCTGTCTCCAAAAGAACTTTCAACTGTATTTTTATCTTGTTTTATAGCTTCTAAGTAAGTTATAGCACTGCTTTTTAACTCATTAAGTTTATTAAGTTCTTCTTGAAAGTTTTTTGGATTTATTGTTAAAGCTTTAAATTCTCTTTCATTTTTAGATATTAAGTTATCTAAATAAGAGTGAATTTCATGCTCTATACTCTCAATAGATTTGTTTATTGAGTTTTCATAAGAAGCAGTTGCTTCTGTTATATCATAACGAATTATAGCATTATTATTTAATAATTCTCCACCATTTAATGCAAGTTTTTTAAATTTTCCCATAGTATTTTTAGTCTTATGCTTTTTAATCATTTTATCTAGATTTTCATCTAAAATTCTAAATACTTCACTTCTAAATTTATAAGAATTACATAAAACTATTAAATTTAAAGCTGTATGGCCTATTAAATTTGTATCATCTTTATTAAACTCATTCTTTAAAAGTTTAATGCCGTCTAAATCTTCTTTAACTATAAAGTACATTAGAGGAGTCATACCCCACTTATCTTTAAAGGATTTTAATTTTTCATTTTCCTTGAAAAAGTTATAATTTTTATTTTCTACAGCTATTCTAATAGTTTGACTTGCTTTTTCTTTTTCTATTTGTAGTTTATTTTCTAATTCCTTAGCTAACACTTCATCAGTTTCAGAAAGACTTTGTATATTCACCATTGCATTTGCAAAATCAAAAGTTCCAATTTGAGCTGTTATGTAATACTCACTATAGGCTTCGTTAGGATTTATTTCTTTTAAAAGATCTAAAGTATTAAATATTTCTGTATACTCATTATTCAATAAATTTTTTACTATCTTTTCTTCAAGGGATTTTATATAGTTCTCCCTTAGTTTTGCTATCTTTTGAATTTCTCTATCTAATTCTTCAATAGGTTTTATATTTAATAACTTTTGTTTATTTACAATATTTATAGCATCATTATATTTATGGATTTCAATAAATCTATTCTTTTCACTCTCTAATAAATTAAACTCATATTGTACTTTTCTTTTTTCTATATCCTCTTTTAATTTATTTATAGTATCCTCACTGAACTGATTTAACTCTTGTACTTTTAAATAATATCTATTTACTTCTTTAAAGTTAAACATTTCAAGGAAAACTAAACATCCAAGATAATATAACATAGCATCAGTCTTTATATCATATTTTTCTATAATAACTTTACTTAAAAGTAAAAACTCCTCATCAAGGTTTGTATAAAGATTATTTTCAATTTTTAGTTTAATATTATCTAATCGATCTTTTACATAGTTTTCATAAATAATCTTTGAAGCACTATCCTCTACAACTAGGAATATCTTTAGTTTCATAAAAAAATCAACAAATTCATCTTTACTTAAGTGAACATATGTATTATTTATTATTATTGATTTCCTTATCTTATCTATTCCCCCTGTAAGCAAGTTTTCGTAAGATATCTTATCTGCACTGCAAAAAGTATGTTTAACTCCAATAAAATTATTACTAAATAATAGACCATCCTTACCTGACTTTAAAAAGGTTGTATCATATAAAGCTAGGATTGAGTTAACGCTGACATTATATATTTTTGAAGCATTAACTAACTTCTTATTAGGAATAAAATCGATATGAAAAACACCACTTGTTAAAAGCGATTTATTATCGTATAAAAAGTTTCTTATTTTTTCCTTACTAATTGATAATGTATAAAGCATCTAAATTCCTCCTATTTAATAAATAGTCTGTGTTATATATTATACAATTAACTTCTTAAATAAAGATTAAATTTTTCTTATAAATGAGATTTTATCTTATAAAGCTTATTTTTCACCTTATTATATAATTCTTTTAAATACAATAAATGATTTTTAAATACAAAAAGATGACTTCTGAAAGTACAGAAATCATCTTTTTAAATTTAGTTTGCAATCTTTATTTAACTCTTTTTTGCAAAAGGCATAATTAAATTTAAAGTACTCTTATTTATTTTAATTTTAGTAACTATTTTGTTTACTAAATAAGTCTGCATCTGCTCTTAATGATTTTGGAGCATCCATTTTACCCATGATTACTTCAACAACAGCAATACCTTGAGTTCCTTTGTTGATTGCTTCCATAGCATCTGCTAATTCTTTTTCAGTTGTAACTTTGAAGCAAGTTGGTTGAATATCTCTTTCAGTAGCAAAAGCTTTTATTACTTCTGTGTATTTCCACATTTGAATATGGTTATATTCTCTTTCTGGTCCGTGGATTAATCTTTCAATTGTATATCCATCATTGTTAACAATAAATAATACTGTATTTAATTTTTGTCTTATCATTGTTGAAACTTCTTGAACTGTTAATTGTAATGAACCATCTCCAGTTAAAAGAATGTTTCTTCTGCTTGTATCAGCTAATTGAGTTCCTAAAGCTGCAGGAGTTGCATATCCTATTGACATCCATGATCCTTGACCTACAAAGCTTGCTCCTTCTGGGAATCTCATACCAGCAGCTCCGCTATATGATGTTCCTGTTTCTCCGATTAATACGTCATTAGGTTTTAAGAATGCTTCCATTTGTGCAAAGTATCTATCTTGAGTTAATTTTGCATCTGTTGGAACAAATTCTTCTCTAGCTTCTCTTTCAACTTTTACGTCATTGTGGAATTTGATTTTTGCATCTGTTAATGCTTTTATTACATCTTTAATGTAAAGTCCTGTGTAAATTGTTTCACCAATCTTACATTCAGTTAAACCAACTTCTATCATAGTAACATTTTTGTTTATATATCTAAATCCAGCTGTTGTAGTATCTACGAATTTAACTCCGAATAGTAAAACTATATCAGATGCTTCAGAAAGTCTCTTAACTAAGTCTGAACTAGTTTCTCCTGAGAATAATCCTGCAAAGTATGGATTGCTTTCTTGTACTGCAGTTTTTCCGATACTTAAAGTGTTTACTGGAATTTTTGCTTCGTTTATGAATGCTTCTAATTCTTTTTCAACTTTAGCTCTCATTACTTCGTAGTCAGCTAATATATGTTGTCCCTTTGAATTAGCAATCATTTCTTTTACATCACTTATGAATTTTTGTAAAGTTTTTTCATTGCTTCTCATAGTTAAGTTTAAAGGTTTCATTTCGTCAATTTCTATTTCTTTTGAAACTATATCAACTGGTAATTCTATATATCCTGGTAATTGATATTTACAAATTGATTCTATAACTCTATCAATTTCTTCAGCTGCATTATATTCAGTTATGATTGATTGGAATTCTGTTACTTCTCTAAACATTCTGTCGAAAGTATCAAATTCTCCTCTAGCAGTTGAGTGGTGAACTAATTTTCTGTTTTGTTGTACACTAGCTGATGGTACACCTGATATATGTAATACTGGAACATTTTCTGTGAAAGATCCTGTTGTAGCATTTATAGCACTAAGAGAACCAACTCCATAAGTTGTAAGTATTACACCAAATCCTCTAAGTCTTGCATAACCATCTGCTGCATATCCAGCATTAAGTTCATTACAACTTCCTACCCATTCAATGTCCTTAGAATCTTCAACATAGTCTAAAAATCCTAAGTTGTAATCTCCTGGAACTCCAAACATGTGATCTACATTTACTTCTTTTAATCTTTTTAATAAGTATTCTGCAATTGTTATTTTCATTATGTATTTCCTCCAATTATCTTTTGTTAACTTTTGATTTACTTTATGTACGAGCTAACCTCTACTGCTATAATACACCTTTAAATTGTGTTATGTAAAATTAATGAAAACGGTCCATCTAATGCTATTTTGAAGTTAGTAGCGTTTTCAAATGTTATTTCCTCCGTTTCTCGTTAATTTTCTTTTTTTTACAATACTATCATTTTATTCATAAAATACAGTTTATTTTTAAAATATAATTTATTCATAACATACACTTCATTCATAAAATTCAGTCTATTTTGAAAGTATATTACTTTTAATATAGTTTAGCTCTATACTTATATTTTAATTATATAATCTATAATTCCCTTAAACATATTATTTATACTTTTACTATTTTAACTTTAAAGAGTCCTTCAATTCACACAATTCACAAAGTTTTCTAAAAATTAATTTGATTTAATCTATAATTCTACTAATAATATATATTAAGTTAGAATGATACACATTGAGGAATTATATTAACACTAACATACTTTTTTATTGCTAAATTTAAGACTTTCTATATTATAAGATATAACTTTACTTTATTTCAGCTCATAATTCTTACAAGACTATTATAATTTAATAGAATAAACTTTAAATAAAATATGTTATAACTTTGTCCTTGCTAATTTCAGAAAATTCTATTTTCCCATAACCTATATGCTTATCCTTATTTTCAAAAATACATTATATATGTTATACACCTAAACTCTTCTTTAAAGGAAGAATATTGAACTTTTAGCTTTTCATATTAGTTAAATGTAACACTACTTAAATCATAACTATACATAATAAATTATAAAAACTCAAAAAGTATAATAAACACCTCTTTAGAAGTTTAAAATACATCTATAATCTATATTTATATATCTAGAATTATTAATTAGCCTATAATAAATTAGCTAATACAAAGATATAAAAAAATAAAAAAGAGCAAATTAAAATTTACTCTTTTTCACCCATATATTTTTCTTTAATTAACATTGCTATTTCATTTGAAACAGTTCTCATATTTTTTTCAGCTACTTCTTCTATCTTATCAATAACATCTAATTCTAATGTTATCGTGATTCTCTTTTTTCCTTCTGGTATTCTAGCAGTATTAGTTTTTTTCTCCACTATAACTCCTCCTGAACCATTAAATTATCTATATTTAGCAATAAAAATTATATCATAAAGCCTCTAACTAAGCCATTTTTAAGACATTGATACATCAATAAGAGAAAAGATGTTGCATCAATACCGTATCAATGGTATAATAGAAATATATTAGAACACAAAGGAGGAAAAACAAGTGCAATTTTTAAAATTACCCTATGAATTAATCACAGATAAAGAAATAACAGCAAATGAGTTTAGAATATATACATATCTTCTAAGCCTTTATAATAGTGAAAAAAATTGTAGTTATCCTTCTTTAGAGGTAATCTCAGATAAACTTGGTATATGCTTAACAACAGTTAAGAAATCTATAAAAAGACTTGCAGAGCTTAAATATATAACAATTGAAAAGAGAAAAGGATTAGCAGGAAATTTTAATATTTATAAGGATTTGAAACACTTAAAATCCATTGAAGATAAAGATAAAAGCACTAAAAATGCTACTAAACACAGTAAAATAGTTAAAAAACTTAAAAATAAGATTTCTAATAAAGTTAAGAAAGTTAATGATAAAAATATGGAAAATAATGATATTAATAATATAGACGCTGCTAAAAATACTAAGAATAATATAGAGTATAGTAATGGCAATAAAAATCATATAGATTCTCACATAAATGTTAGACTGGCTAGAAGTGTTACAAATGTTGATAACAGTAGCTTCGCTAAGAAAATATTATCCTTAGCTAATGAAAATATAGTTAGGGAAGCTATTAAGACTTTTAAAAAGAAGAGGGGCAAAACCCCTACTTTCTTAATTAGCCTTATGATAGATGAATATTGTAGAAGGGGAAGTGACTTTCCTAGAGGGATGTTTAACTTACTTAAAGGTAATTTAAATAATATCCCTATTCTCTATTTATAACTTTAAGCCATTTACCCATGATTTTAGTGCTATTTTATCATTTACATTTCCAAAACGTTTTGCAGGACGCCAATTTGTTTCTTTAGAACATGATGGATGGAGCCATTTGTCTGTTTCTCCAACTCCACTCATACCTGATGTAGCAAAAGGAATTACTATTTTTCCAGAAAAATCATAACTTTCTAAGAATGTATTAATTATAGTAGGTGCAACATACCACCAAATAGGAAATCCTACATAAACTACATCATAATCGTTCATATTTTCCAATTTACTTTCTATCTGTGGTCTAGATTTCATATCCTTCATTTCAATTGAGCTACGTGAATTTTTATCGTGCCAATTAAGGTCTGCATCTGTATAAGGAACTCTTGGTTCAATTTTATAAAGATCTCCATGAACAACAGATGATAATGTTTTTGCTAATTTTTCAGTTATTCCGCTACAAGAAAAATATGCTACTAATGTTTTACTCATAATCTCTACCTCACTTTCACTACCAATGTTATTTAAATTAATTAAAGTTAAATTTATGGCAGTATCTTCTTAAATTTTTTTCATTTTAAATATATATTTTCATATCAAAAATGCATGCATCTTTTTTTAAAAATTACAATATTAAATTTCGTTATATAAACAATTAACTTGTATAAATTCTTCTTTTATTTTCATAATGAATCTAATATAAATAAATGTTGTTGATGTTAGACTTCCAAACTACACTAATTTACCATTTTTATAAACAGATATTAAATCTTTTATTGTTTCTAAATTTTCATATGGATTTTCTTTTAATACTAAAAAGTCTGCAACTTTTCCCTCTTCAATGGAGCCATGACTTTCTTTTATATCTAAAAGTTCTGCTGCATTTATAGTAGCAATTCTTATAACGTCTTCAACTAAAATATTGCAGTCCTTCATTAAGAAAAGTTCTTCATAATTTGTTCCAAATATATTTCCTGGAACTCCTGAGTCTGTACCCATTGCTATTTTTACACCTTTTTTATAAGCTTTTTCTAAATTTTTACCACGCTTTGATGTTAAGAATTTTTCTTTTTCATACATTTCATAAGTAATACCCTTTTTCCCATTTTCATAGGCTTTTATTATACCATATCCAACTTTTAAGGTAGGCACTAAAAAAATTCCTTTTTGAACCATTAAATCAATAGATTCTTCGTCTATTAAAGAGCCATGTTCTACGCTATCTACGCCTGCTAAAATTGAATTTCTTATAGCCTGTGTACTATGAGCATGAGTAGCTACTTTCTTATTTGCTTTATGCCCCTCTATAACTGCAACTCTCAATTCATCTTCATTAAATTGATAAGCATTAACACTGTTACCAGAAGTCATTACGCCACCTGATGCAGCTAACTTTATTACATCTGCACCCATTTTAATAGATTCTCTAGTAGCTTTTCTAACTTCTTCAATACCATCTGCTTCCCTACCTATAGCGTGTATGTGTCCACCTGTCATTGTAATAAATTGTCCACAACATTTAATATCTGGTCCTATTACATAGCCACTTTTAACTAGTTCTCTTAATTGAACATCAAATCCTTTTATAGCTCCAAGATCTCTTATATATGTAATTCCTGATTTTAATAGCTTTTCTAGATTCTTTATTGCAGTAGCTACAACTGCAACTTGGTTCTCTTTATCTCTAAAGAAATTTATTTCTCCTGTAGGGTCAATAAAGGTATGGACATGACAATCGATAAGTCCTGGCATTATGTATGCACCTTTTAGGTCAGTAACTAAATCGAACTTATCACTTACCTCATAATTGTTTTCTGTGATTTTTCTTATTATAGAATCTTCAACTACCATCCCTCTATTTTTTAACACTTTTCCATTTATAACATCTACTATATTTATATTTTTAAAATAATTTTTCATAATAAGGATACTTTGTGTATCTTCTCTCCCTTCTGTATTTTAAACCTAATTAAAATTTAGTTTTTTATAAAAAATATAGAATCAGTATATTTTCTTTTAATTATATCATATATCCCTTATTTACTTTTTAGTTTTATGAAAGGTTTAGAATAAACATTAAGTGTATATTTATTTTTACCTTTGATAAACCTAAGATAAAAAGGAGTGATTTTTATGTTTATTCCTCAAAGGATACTATTTGAGAAAAATGTTATGGAATATGAGATTGCACAAAATATTTATAATAAATTTAAAGATAATGAAAGAGTTGAACTAATTGATTTAAGTTCAAATAGAATTAAACAACATATACCAGGAGATAATCCTTATGATTTTTATAGAAATGGTAAAAACACTTTAGTTGTAGGAACCCAAAAGGTAAGTAAATTTCAAACTTGTAAGCCTTCTGCTCATTATCAATTGCCTCTACTTTCTGGGTGTATGGGGCATTGTCAGTATTGCTATTTAAATACTAATTTAAGTGATAAGCCTTATATTAAAATTAATGCAAATATAGATGATATTTTAAATAAAGCTCAAGGATATATTAATGAAAGACTTCCAGCTCCTACTATTTTTGAAGGCTCTAGCACCTCAGATCCTGTTCCTATTGAACCTTATAGTACACTGCTTAAAAGAAGTATAGAATTTTTTGCTAACAATGATCATGGACGTTTTAGATTTGTTACAAAATTTGCTGATATAGATAGCTTGCTTGATATTAAGCACAACAATAAAACTGAAATTAGATTTACTATAAACACACAAAAGGTTAGAGATGATTTTGAAAAGAGAACAGCTAATATAAAGGATAGAATAAATGCAAGTGTTAAATGTATAAAGGCTGGTTATCCTGTTGGCTTTATTATTGCCCCTGTATTTATTTATGAGAATTGGAAAGATGATTATAAACAGCTATTACTTGATTTAAAGGAAAAATTGCCAAGTGATTTAGAACATACTTTAACCTTTGAAGTAATATCCCACAGATATACAACAAGGGCTAAAAATATTATTAATGAAGTATTTCCTGATAATACTTTGCCAATGACTGAAGAGGAAAGAACCTTTAAATATGGACAATTTGGCTATGGTAAATATGTTTATCCAAAGGAAGACCTTAGTGATTTAAAAGAATTTTTTAAAGTTACTATTGAAGATATATTTCCTACAAGTAAAATTAAATACATAATTTAGTTTCTTTATTTCCTTACACTAATAAAAACTATAGGAAAGTTTTACAACTATGCTCTTTGCTATAATTAAAATTAGCTATGTATAAATAATTTATACATAGCATTTATACATTTGTGGTTTTGTTTTTTATAATAACATAATTATTTTATTACACTTTAGTTTGTTTGGCTAAAATATTATAATTAAATTTAAAATCTTTTTCTAAAGTTCTTTAAATACTTTCTCTTCCTTTGATGTCATATAAGCAACTATTATTAATAAAATTAAAGTTAATACTAATGTATATATTATATATTTTGAAACATCAAAAAAAGTAAATCCTTGTTGAAGGTCAGTAATTGCCTGCATTGCCCACCTTGTTGGCATAAGCATTGATATTTTGTTTATATAACTTGGGAAAAGTGACATTGGAACAAAGCAACCTCCAAGCATAGACATTATTAAAATTATAATACTTCCAAGCATACTTGTATCATCTTTTGTTATATTCATTACAAGTAGCTCTAAAACTATTGCTAAAAGTCCAATACTAAATAATATAATTGAAATATCTATAGTCCTTACTCCAAGTTCAATTTTAACTATATATTTTAATGCTAAAAGTGCTAATGCAATTTGTAAACTTAAGCTTATTATACATGTCATTATATTAGCTAAATAGTATTGCCAAGGGTTTATAGGAGCCATAAATACTCTTGCATACACATTATTTTTTCTATCTTCTGATATTGATTTAGTTGCAAAGGATGATATTGTAAACATAAAAAATATTAAAATTCCAATAAAACTTAAAGTAACTTCATAATCCCCTTCTATGTTAGTTAAGTTATTAGTTTTAAGATTTATACTCTTTTCTAAATAATTATGAACCCCCTCTTCAAAGGCTTCTGTATTTTGCATACTGGCATTTGCAATATATCTTAAATTGTTTATCTCTGAATTAATAACACTGTCAATGCTTTTATAGAGGTCATTTCCTTCTATTGTTTCTATAGTTATTTCTGCATCTTTATCATTTAAAATATTATCTTGGAAATCCTTTGGAATTATAATGGCAAAATCTATATCCTTGCTATTTATATTACTTTGAACACTGCTTTCATTTATATTTTTTATATTAATCATAGTGTTATCATCTAAAGAAGCTATAATAGCCCTTGATGATAGACTATTATCTTTATTTACAACTCCAATATTTATAGTTGTTTGTGAACTTTTACCCATTACTGTTGAGTAAAGAATAAGAAAAGCTATAGGTGCCACTACAAGAAGGATAAAAAATTTCTTTTTCTTTAATATAGTAAGTTTTAGATTGTTTTCAAATAAAGCTAATACGTTTCTCATTTATTAATTCTCCCTTCTCTTTGAAATAACTATAAGTAATGCTATAAATATAAACATTAGAGCACCATTGATTACTAAACTTATAGCTAATTCATTATAAGTTCCATAGGTCATGTAATTTATAAGACCTAAGTTTATCCATCTTAAGGGAGATATTTTAGTTAATATATCAAATAAATTTGTTATATTCATAATGTTATCTGAAATTGGCATATATGCCCCACCTAAAAAAGCTATTATAGGAAAGATAACAACCTTTAATACATTAGCTGATTTTTGTGCATTATTAAATATAATAGCTACTACCTGTCCTAAAAGAATACTAACTACAGATAAAAAAATTATTGCCCCATAGCTTATTAAAGGGTTTTTCCAATCTACACCTAAGAAAAACTGTGCAAATAAATATCCTGGAAGAGTTAGTATTATAGAAACAAAAAAGTATCCTAAAGTGTTTCCTAAATAGTATTTTAAATCACTAATTCCTGCTAATTTCAATCTATTTTTTATTGATTTTCTTTCATCATAGTCAATTGCTAAAATAGGAACTATAGCTATATAAAGAGCAAAAAGTGTAAGTTCTGCTACTGCATAATAAGCATATGAACTTATTTCATTTTCTTTTGGAACTATATTTATAGATACATTAGATTTAGTGTTTTCATTATTTAAAGCTTCTTGAGTTTTTATAGGGTTTATCTTAAAGCTTTCTTCTACTGCATTTGTAGTTTTTATAATAGATTTTAAATATTCACTAACTACAGTTGATTTTAAAGTATCCTCAACACTTGTATAAAGCTCTATATTATCACCCTTAAAAATCACAAAAGAATCTCCATCAAATCTAACCTTATCTTTTCCTTCTTCAACTGTTTTTATAGATTTAAAGGTAATAGATGACTCCTTGCTACTTTCTTTTAAAATATTTATAATATTTTCATTTTCACTAGATATATCTTGATTATAATAATATAAATTAATATTTCCTATGGTTTCATCACTACTAAAAGCACTGCTAAGCAAAATACCTAAAAGTGACATAAGAATTATGGGGAATACTATAAAAGTTGTCATAGTTTTTCTATTTCTTGTATAATTAATAAAGGCTCTTTTTGCTATTTCTATCATTAAAATTTCACCTAATCCCTAAGCTTCTTCCCTGTAAAGGTTAAAAATACAGTTTCTAAATCAACTACCTCAAATTTAATATCTAAAATTTTAATATCTTTTTCTTTTAAAACCTTTATTATTTCATCTAAATTATAAATATCTCTATCTGAGACTATTCTTATATTATTTTCATAAATTTTAATATCTTTAACACCTAAAATATCCTTAAATAAGTCTTTATTTATAAAATCATCATTTTCAATTCTAATATTTAAAATCTTATCATCAGATATTTTCTCTTTAAGTTCTTCACAAGTCCCACTAGCTATAATTTTTCCACTATCTATTATGGCTATGTTATTACAGATGCTTTCAACCTCTTCCATATAATGAGTTGTATAAATAATTGTTGCACCTTTTTTATTAAGCTTTTTTACTGATTCTAAAATATGATTTCTTGACTGTGGATCAATTCCAACTGTTGGTTCGTCCATTATTATAAGCTTTGGTGAATGTATTATAGCGCAGGCTATATTAAGCCTTCTCATCATTCCTCCTGAAAATTCTCCAGCTCTTTTATTTTTCACCTCTAAAAGACCAGTAAACTCTAAAGCTTTATTAATAGCTTCCTCTAGCTTTTTTCCCCTTAACCCATATATTTTTCCAAAAAACTTTGCATTTTCATAGGCAGTATAATTTTCATATAAAGCAATATTTTGAGGAACAAAGCCTATTTCTTTAGTTATACTCATTCTCTCTTTAAATAAATCTTTGCCTAAAACATTAATACTTCCCATATCCGGTTTTAAAATACCGCAAATCATACTCATAGTTGTGGATTTCCCAGCTCCATTTGGACCTAAAAGGCCAAAAATATCCCCCTCACTTATAGAAAAACTTAAATTATTAACAGCCATAAAGTTTCCATAAGATTTTTTTAAGTTTTTAACCTCTAATGCTTTCATATATTGTCCCTTTCTCTTTATTTCAATACTGATAATATATATATTACTATTTTTTATATTTTTTTACTATTAAAATGTGAAAAATAATGATTTCTCTATTAAAATTAGAATTAAAAAAAGAGCCATGTAATTTATTTTACATGGCCATACTAAGTTTATTTTTATGTAAATTTTATAATATTTCGTGAATAAGGTCGGCAGCTTTTTTATATCCACCACAATTTTTTAAAGACTCTCCTATTTTTATAGCATTTTCTTTATAAGATTTATCTATTAATACAGTGTTTACTGCATTTTCTATATCACAAGGTTTAGTATTGTTAAGTAGTGCAATCCCAGCTCCAAGGTCAGCTACTCTCTTTGCAACTATTGGTTGATCTCCAAATTGAGGTACAACAATTAATGGAACCCCATTGTATAAGCCTTCACTTGAGCTATTCATTCCACCATGAGTTATAAATAAATCAACCTTTTTTAAAAGTCTAAGTTGTGGAACGTAGTTAAATACCTTAAAGTTTTTAGGAATAGGTCCTAAATCTTCTATATTGATTCTATTTCCTACAGACATTACAACTATTAAATCCTCTCTAGAGCCTAAAGCTTCAAAGCAATTCTTATAAAATTCTAGATTTTCATTTGCAACTGTTCCAAGAGATGCAAAAATTAATTTTTTATTTTCTGGATTTTCAACTTTAAAATCTTCAAGTTCATGTCTATTAGTTATAGATGGTCCTACAAATTTAAAGGTTTCATCAAAATTTTCTGAAAATGGTTGATAATATTTAGATGTAAATACTATCTTTAAATCAGCCCTATCCTTATTAACAACATCTAAAATAGGATGCTGTGTAAGTTCTACTCCCATTTTAATAAGTTCACCTTTAAGACTTTTAAATCCATCAAGAAGTGTCTTATCTGAGTTAAAGTTACCAAATAGATTCATAGTTAATTCTTCATTTAATGCAAATGTTGTTATACTTCCTATTACCTTTTTTATATTGAACTTATTTATAATACGCTTATCAACATATATAAAATTATCAACAACTAGGTAATCAAAGTTTCCTGTTTGTTTCATAGCTAATTCTAAGGTTATTTTATTTATTTCTATAAATTTCATAGCCATAGTCATAGCATTATCATTTCCTTCATTGCTATTAAATCTTATAAAAGCATCTCCAGAATAACCAACAAAATTTGCCCCAACTTTTTCAAGCTTGTCTCTGAAAATATCCGCACAAATATAAACTATTTCATCACCTTTAGCCATTAATTCTTTAACTAAACCAATGGTAGGGTTTACATGACCATGTCCTGGTATGATTAAAAATAGTCCTCTTGCCATAATAATCACTCCCTTTAAAAAAATATTTACATATTAGTTATATCACAAAATGATAATTCTTACTACTAGAGGGCTATTTTTCTTATTAAATATACTAATTTATTCTTATGGTTCTATAATATACATCATATTATCTTTCTCATTTTGTATATTATTTTTTATTTCTATTATAATTTTTGAATATAGTTGAGGCTTTATTAAAGGAATTTCAAAGTTAATGCTAGTATCATCATAATTAAAAGTTTTATTTTTCCCATCTACAGTAACTAACTGTATTACAGCACCAATAGGAAGATTATCAACTGCTTTTATATTTTCTATATCATGTTTTGTTATATTTACTATATATATGTTATACCTTATTTTGGTTTTGGTTTTGCTAATAAACTGTCTTATAGGTAAATTAGGGTTATCGGCATTAGTTTCTAAATAAATATAAATAGAAGCATCACAATCATTAATATTATAACCTCTTACAAGGCCTTTAGTTTTTAATTTTATTATTCTACCATTTATTGAATCCATACTTACTACACCTTTTAATACTAATCTTTATATATTATATAGTAAAAACTGAATCTAATACATTTATTAGATTCAGTTAGTTTTAAAAATTATTTTGTTTAATGTTATGCTTGTACACTGTCAAGTTTTACTTTTACATAAGCAGTAAGAGTTTTACCAGGTTCTATAGTTAAAGTACCTAAAGTAACGTTAGTATTATCTCTAGTAATTGTTTCACCAGTTGGTGTACTAATATTTTGACCATCCACGACAAGAGCTGCATCTACTACAGGAGAAGTATTATTATCAATACTATATACACTAACAGCGTCATAAATAGTAAAATTAGTTGGAATAGTATCTGTTAAAATAACTTGTGTAGCGTTCTCAGGATTATTAGTACCTCCATTAGAATTAGTAACTTTGTATATAAACCAATAGTCATTACCTTTATATGCTTTACCTACTGGAGTCTCAGATTCTTTTGTTGCATATAATCCACCTGCAAAAGTTAAAGTCATCATTTCAGCAGTAGTAAAGCTAATAGTTTCAGTTAACGATGTTACGTTTTCACCATTAACTATAATATTATCATTTGTTTCCTCTGCTGCCACTTCTCTCATAATTTCTATATTCACTGAATTTAAGTTTTCATTATTAAAACTTGCTTCATCATATCCAACTAACTCTCTCATAATCTCTTCATTCATAAAAATATTCCTTCCTTTTTCTTTTGATTATTAATACATAAAATACCTAATATTCAATCAAGTACTTTACACTTTTACTATATGAAACTAGTATTCTTTCTGTTACTATTACAAAGAAAGTATTATGTTATATCTAAAAACCTTTAAAATTAAAAATTTTCAAATCACCTTAAGATAAAGATAAAAGCTGCATTAGAAATTAAATGTTCTAACACAGCTTTATTATAATTTTTATTAATTAACTTTATTTAATTCATAATTTTTTAAGCCTAAATTATATACTTTAATATACTTTATACTCATAGTTTGCGGGAATATACTATTATCTACTTCCCCTCCATAACTACCTCCTACAGCAACATTTAATATCATATTAAAGGCTTTATTAAAAGGCCATGACTTCCATGAATCTGCGCCTATATTATATACATCTCTATAATAAGTAAAATACACATGTCCATCTACTGATAATTCTATTTTATTAGGTGTCCATAAAAGACCGTAGACATGATATTGCGAATATAAGTTACTTACCTTAATAGCTTCTGTTTTTTGATCATCTGTTTTAAAATTGTAAGCGCTCATTTGAAGAGAACCACGAATATATCCTGGATCTTTACCTACAGACTCCATTATATCTATTTCTCCACTGTCTGGCCAATTACCATATACATCATTTGCAGCAAGGAGCCATATAGCAGGCCACATACCATCCCCTTTAGGTAGTTTTGCGCAAATTTCAAACTTACCATATAAATAGGTTTCTTTACTAACTAATCTAGCTGAAGTATACTCTTTACCTCCATAGGATTGTTTCCTAGCAGTAATATTTAGTGAGCCATTTTCTATATTACTGTTTTGTGTACTATTAGTATAGTATTCTAATTCATCATTTCCCCATCCATCATTATTTCCTATTTCATATGTCCAATCATTACCTATATTCTCTGCATTATTAAATTCTTCATTAGTTTCAATAGACTCATTTGAAATATCATAAGTTGGTGCATTAGCTAAAGTTATAAAATGCTCTCCTGTAGTTTTTGTTTTAAATACTATATCAGAATCTGAGGCCCTAACCTCTCCTAAACATTCAAATGTATTAGACTTTTCATTATAAACATAAATATTTACAATTTTATTTTCTAAAGCGCTATCAGATGATAGTTTAAGAGTTACATCTACATCTTCTCCTGAAACTTTTGAATCATTAGTATTTACTAAATCAAATCCATATAAAAATGAATTATATCCTTGATCTTTTAAATCATTATATATACTCTTTATATTTTTATTATTAAGTGATTCAACAGATATATTTTGTGTGGTTGTTCCACCATTTATATAACTTCCATATTTACTTATTGTTAAATCATAACTTAAATTATTCCAAAGAAAAATAACTCCTATTATAATTAAAATAGATATTATAGATAGTATTATTATTTTTCTTTTTGAATAATTTTTTCTTTGAATAAATCCTTTCAATTTAATAATCTTTTCTTTGATAAAATTTTTATATGTAATAAATTTTTTAGGCATTTAATAAAATTCCTTCTACCCTTTCTTAATGTTAATATAATCTTTAGTATACAAAAATTATATATTATGTATTTTATCACACTTTATTTTATTATAACTTTTTAATATATACTAAATTTTAGTAATTTATTAAATTATCTTCTACTAGATCCTTATAATTAAATAAAAAGTACCATTTTCTTATATATTAAAAAATCCAATATAGTTTTATCTATATTGGATGGTTTTTTAATAAACCGTATTTAATTGGTAATCCTTTAAGCCTAAATCATAAATCTTAATTGAATCTATGCTCATGGTTTGTGGAAAAATATTATTATCTATTTCTCCACCATAGGTTCCTCCAACTGCAATATTTAGTATAATGTTAAATGGTTCATTAAAGGGCCAAGACTTCCATGTAGTATTTCCTGTATCATATAGATTTCTATTGTATGAAAGATATACATCATTATCTACTAAAATTTGAATTACATTTGGTGTCCATAAAAGCCCATAGTTATGATAGTCTGAATAAATATTATTAACTGCAATATTATTGGTTATTTGATTATTCTTTTTAAAGTTGTATGTATCCATTTGAAGAGATCCTCGTATATAATTAGGTTGTCTTCCTATAGATTCCATTATATCAATCTCACCACTTTCTGGCCAAGGTCCATAGGTATTTTGAACTGGGAGCATCCATATAGCAGGCCACATTCCATCACCTTCTGGAAGTTTTGCACTAATTTCAAATTTTCCATATAAAAAATTTCCTTTACTAACTAATCTTGCAGATGTATAGTCATACCCATTATAGGATTCTTTTATAGCAGTAATGTTTAAATTATTGTCTTTTATATAACTATTTGAACTATTATCTGTATAATATTCTTTTTCTTCATTTCCCCAACCATCATTATTTCCAATATCATAGTTCCAATTGTTAGATAAAGAACTTTTATAATTAAATTCATCATTATAAATAAGTTTTTCATTATCTAAGTCATAAGTTGGAGCTTGAACTAAAGTTAAAAAGTGCTTTCCTGCAGATTTTGTTTTAAAGACTATAGTATTATCTACAACCTTTGTTTCCCCTAAACAATTAAATGTATTTGACCCTTCATTATATTCATAAATATTTAGTATTTTCCCATTTAAATTAGCTTTTGAGTATGCTTTTAAGGTAACATCAATATTCTCATTTTGGACACTTGAATTAACTAACTTCTCTAAATTAAACATATATAAAAAATCATTATAATTTCTAGATTGTAGCTTGTCATAAATATTTTTCACGTCATTATTATTGTTAGTTAAAGACTGCACTAAAACACCATCAGTAGCTATAGAACTTTCTATATAGCTATTATATTTATTAATAGAAAAATTATAATTTATCTGCTGTACAATAAATATAACTATCCAAAGAACTATAAGTGCAATAACACCTCCTAAAATTAATACTTTCGTTCTATTTCCTGTTTTTATGTAGCTTTGAATTTTTTTAAAATTAAATCTTTTACTCATATTAACAACACCTATTTTTATTATTTTAGTATAAATATAGTATCCATTTGTTTTAATACAGTTATGCATACAAATAATGGCATATATATAAATTATGCTACACAATTTAATTAGAAGTATTGTATATAAAATTAATAATTCTCACAAAAAAATTTATACTTAATCATAACTGTAAAAGTAAAAGAATAGAGCCTAGGCTCTATTCTTTTACTAAATTCTATGATGTTTTGTTTTCATCATCTTTATTCATTTTTTTACCTGCAACAATAAATCCAACTCCAATTAAGGCAACTATTCCTGCAAGGGCTGGAACGCCTGTGTGTGGAAGATTTCCCAAACCACTATTTGGTTTGTTTTGAGTGTTTTCTTCACTAGTACTACCACCTACAGTAGATGATTCTTCATCTTTTCCTTGTGAAGTATTTTCATCTTTATTTGATTCATCTTCTCCTGTACTTCCATTAGTCCCATTTGATGAATCGTTAGAGTTTTCTCCCTCTTCTGGTTTTGCTTCACTATTATTATCATTAACACCATCTTCTGAATTTACAGAGTCTTGTCCATCAACAATAGTACTTTCATTAAATTTAAAGCTTATATTTCCAAGCTCCTTAAATCTAACCATTAATGCATCTCTTATTGGTGTTTGAGTGTCTACAACATCTATAGCTCCTGTAAAATCATAATTATCTCCATTTGCATACATAAAATCATTAGTAACAACGCTATAATACTTATCCATTTCGATTTTAGTTCCATCTAATAATCTCATAGATGTTATTCTATTTCCATATTCTTTAGAAGAATCATAATAAACATTTAATCCATAGTATTGAATCCATCCTACATTGTTGTTCATAATTCCATGCTCTATAACTCTTTTTAAATCTGAACCTTTAAGCTTCATAGTAACTAAAGTATTATCAAAAGGTAAAACATCCCACATATCACCAACAGTTACACCACCTTTATCTAATGATGTTCTAAGTCCACCACTATTAGTTAGTGCAATTTGAACATCTGATATTTCTGCCATATACTTCGTCATGAATTGTCCAAGCTTTGTAACACCATTATAATCTCTATCATGGCTTAGTTCAGTATCAACTGTGAAAACAACTTCTGATAATATAGGGTTTAACTCATCTTCATATTCACTAACTATTTTTTGAACAGTTTCATCAACAGGAAGTGTATCTACTCTTTTATAAAGTTCATCTAAAGAGGCTGTTACTTTTGAAGTTCCATCTTCATCAATAGTTATTTGTAAATTTCCTAAAGCTCTACCGTTATTTGCAGCTTGTACTATTGCAACATTATTAACAGTACCTGCTATATAGTTATGAGTATGTCCACTAATTATTCCATCTAATAAGGTAGAACCATTAGCAAGGTCAGAAACTTCTCCTGTAATTACTCCATTTTCATCTTGTTCTCCACCTAAATGAGTTAATGCAATTACAAAGTCAACATTTTCCTCATTTTTTAAATATTTAGCCCAAGCATTTGTAATTTCAACTGGGTCTTTAAACTCTAAATCTTTAACATTTTCCATTGAAGTTTTATAAGCTGTTTCAGGTGTAGCAATACCAATAAAGCCTATTTTAACACCATCTATTTCTTCAATTGCATAAGGTTTTGCCCAAGTAACTGGTTTCCCAGTAGTTTTATCATATATGTTAGCAGCTAAAAATTCTACATACTTTGACCACTTATCTATCTTATCTAATCCCCAGTCAAATTCATGATTTCCAACTGCTGAATATTTCATTCCCATCTCTTCTATGATTTTAGATACAGGTTCTCCATATAAAAGATTGGAAATTGCTGTTCCTTGATATAAATCTCCACCACCTACAAAGATACTATTAGAAT
>JAUNBX010000022.1:28145-39219 GCA_030526875.1 Clostridium perfringens
GAAATTGCTGTTCCTTGATATAAATCTCCACCACCTACAAAGATACTATTAGAATTTTCATTCATTAATCTTTTAACTTCAGCAGCTAGCTTTGCAGCACCTATATTTTTCCCATTTTCAATAATGTTTCCGTGTAAATCAGTTATATTTAATATATCTATAACTTTTTTAGGAGTTTCTTCACTATCTGTAGTTTCATCATCAGTTATGCCAAGAGCTTTTTTAACATCATCCCAAGTTATAGCTTTTACATTTGGAGTTCTTCCATCTTGTGATGTTGGAAGGCTTAATTTACCTGAATTTATAGCCTCTACTGCTAATGCTCTTTGCTTTTCATTCCAAGAGATTCCTGTTAATTTCCAGTTTCCATCAACTTCTCTAGTTATTTTTCCATTAGCTACATTTTCTATATAGTCAGCTATCATATCTCTAACATCTGATATTTCATCATTATTACTATCTAATATCTTTTCATATTCACCTTTATCAAATACAGTAGAACTTAATACTGAGTTATATCTATAGTCATTTACAGTTAAATAAACTATATCTTCATCTGAAACTTCTTTATTATCTCTTTCAAAAACAAGATTTTCAATTCTATTTCCAGCTTCTTTGCTTATATTAATATCATATTTAACACCATCTAACATATCATAGTTATAAAATCTTACATTTTCATTAAAAGAAACTGTTAAATCACCGTCTTTATAAGTATTAAAGAAATTTGCAGTCCACTCTAAGTACTTTTTAAGTTGTTTACCAGTTGTTTTTATAGTATAAAGTTTATTGTCATACTTATAAATACTAGCAATATTTGCTTTTGTAATATCTCCAGCCTTTAAATTAGACTCAGAATCTAAAAGTGCAGATCCTGATACATGATACGCATCTTCATCATAATTTTCTAACTGTTTTAAAGAATTTTCACTATAATATAATTGCACTTTATTTATAAAATCAGTTATACCTTGGTCTTCTACAGCAGATTGCGGTATTCCATTTACCTCATTTGCCTCTGCTAAGTCATTATCTAGTGTTCCTATAGCTTTATTAGCATCATTTAATGCTTTGGTATGGTAAGAACTTAAAGTTTTCTTTAAATCTTCATCTTCCTCAACATTAGCTGAAGATATAGCCGTTGCGGTTTTATCTATAACTTTATATGAGTCACCATCTTTTTCAAAAGTAAATACAAATTTTGATACATAGTCTCCATTATTTTTAGGTTGAGATATAACAGCATTATCAACATTTAAACTTTCAACTAATGTGTGACTATGACCTGCGATTATTCCAGAAACTTCTGGATTTTCATTTGCTATATCTATAGCACTATCACCATTTCCATATTCATTTTCAAGTCCAACATGGGCTGTTACAAAGTAAAGGTCTGCGCCACCTTTATCTGCTTTTATTTCTTCAATAACTTTTCCAACCTCTTTTGCAGGGTTTGTTGAATCGTATCCTTCTAAATGTACAGCGTCCCAGTTTGTTATGTTAGGAGCTACAACACCTATTATAGCTACTTTAACCCCGTTACTTTCTTTAATTACGTAAGGGTTATACACCCTTTCACCATCTTTATATAAATTAGCACATAAAAAGCTAAGATCAGAGCCTGTAGTTCCATTTGTCATAAAGTTTTCAATTTCTCCTAGACCTTGATTAAACTCATGATTACCAAAGGAAAAAGAATCATAGCCAATTTGGTTAAATGCTGTAATCATTGGATTTTGACCTCCAACAAACAAATGATTGTAATTTCCTTGTACAGCATCACCATTATCAACTAATAATAAGTTTTCATCAATTTCTCTTTCAGATTTAACTATAGTTGCTACTTTGTCTAAACCACCATCTGTTTCTTCACCTGTTGCATAATCATAACTTAAAAATCTTCCATGTAAATCTGTAGTTCCTAAAATAGTTACTGTTGTTGTTCCATTATCTAATAAAGCATCAACTCTGTTATTTTCTAAATCATCTGATGCTTCTTCAATAGTGGTATCTAAATTTTCATTATTCTCTGTAGCAAGTACACTAGTAGTTGGCATAACCACACTAAAAATCATAGAACATGCTACTAAAAAAGATAAAACTCTTTTGTTACTCATTTTTGTTCCCCCTACTAATTATATTTTCATTAAATCTATCTATAGTCTAATATTCTGACAATCCCCCTTAAATCATTAGTTTTCCATCATTTAATGAAAATATTCTCTAATTTAGTGATAAAAACTCGAAAGTTCTCGAATAAATATTATCATATTATTCATATTTTTGAAAGTTAATTTTTATTTACCATATTTAACATTTTGTTAATCTTTTAAAAGATATTAAAACTAATTCTAGAATCTCTTTTAAACTAACGCTTATTTAAAATAAAACTAAAAAAGAGCTGAAATTTCAGCTCTTTTTCTTTAATAATACTTTTATGAAAGTGTTTCTAAACCATTTTTAGTAATTTCAAAAGTTTCACTTTTGGTTATAATATAATTATTTTCAATATTTGAATTATTTATTAAATGATTTAAAACTATATTAGATGACCCTGCGTAATCTATTACTATTTTATCACCATAGTTAAAAGAGGTTCCATTAAATGTGTCATAAATAGTTCCAGCAATCCAATCTCCATCATCTGCTTTTAATGTTTTTATAACTGTGCCATTTGCACTTTCAAGAGAAATTGTAAATGGTGAATAATCTATATATGTATTTGTTTCTGACCAACCCTTGTTCACTGTTAATTCCATATTGTTAGTATTAAATCCTATAGTTCCTAAAGCTTGTTTCCATACATTATTTATTGCTAAATTATAGTTAGCTAATCCTTGAACAATGTAATTTGTGCTTACAGATTTATTATCACCAAACTCATAACACATTGAAATATTTTCTCCAAGAGTAGAATCACCAATATTTACAGAAAAATCTCCAGTTGAATTAGTGGTTGTTGTATATTCTTTTCCATTTGCAGTAACTAAAATCTTTGCATTTGCCATAGCGCTACCTGATAATACATCTTGTCCTGCTACCATAGAATTTACTGAAATTGGTGTTAAATTCTTTAAACCCTTAGATGTAACTACAAGTTCCCATACTGTTCCATTTGATGTTGAAATAGGTTTAACTGTGGTTGCACTAGATGAATCAACTGTTGTATAGCTTAAAGAACCCCCAGATACTCCTTTTGGAGAACTTATTTCAATAATATCACCACTTTGAACCTCTACTCCGTTTAAAAGATTTTGAATAGACTCCATTGTATCTAATTCTGTTACTGTACCAGTTTTTATAACTTCCCCATGACTATTTAATAAGGAAATCGTCATAAAATCAGAGTTTGTACTGCTTTCCCAATTAGGTTCACTTAGTTTTGACGTAAAGTTTAAAGTATTATTTCCATTTAAACTAATATTACCTAGAGAAAAGTTACTTGAATTTATTGAAAATGTTTCATTATTCTCATCAAAGGTTGGATTAATGTCTACAGTAACCTTATTGCTATCACTTTTATCTCCATTTTTAGCGTAAACTGTTGCAGTATTCTCTCCACTTACACTATTAAATGTAGCAGTGAATACCCCACTACTATTACATGTAAAATTATAAGTATGATTATCATATTCTACATATACTGTTGCATTTGGGTTTACAATACCACTTAAAGTAACCTTATCTCCTGATTCAGTTGGGGTTACCATAGTTGGAGTTACAGTAGTGTTTTGATAAATACTAAAATCAGTATTTTTAGGTACTAAGTTTGTAGTTCCTGTACTATTGTCAATTACATATTGTATAAGTTTTTCATTAGTTACTTTATATCCCCACATATCTAAAGAAGGTATTATATTTGTATGATAAAGTTTAGCAAAAGCATATGGTAAGAAGTTCATTCCACTAAAAGGTAAATCCTTATTATAAACCTCTTCTCTATATAATGTATTTATCTTTGGCATATAGTCTGGGAAATATGTTTGCAATAATTGAAAATAATAAAGTCCTTGGCTATACTCAGCTATATAATTTGTAGCTGGATCACCAGAATAATAACTTTGGTATATAGGTAGTATTTTACTATCTTCCATTTCTGCTCTACTATCTCCCCAAAGCCATGTTGATGTTCCCTGAATTTTTTCCTGTGTATCCATAGTATACATATTAGAATAAACTTCACACCCTAAATAAGAATCTGCCCAAGTTGGGTCAAATATATGGCCTACTTCATGGAACATTACCCATCCTGCACTAGTTAAACCTTGATCAAACATAGAAGGGATGCAGCTTGTACCACCACTTCCTGTAAACCATCCATCTCCTGCATCACCATTTTGTGTTGTAACAAAGAAGAAGTTTGTGTGGAATCTGTTTATAGGTTGTGTTGCATTTTCTGATAAACCATTTAACTCATTATCTGAAACAAAGGCTTCATTATACCAGTTTACAGTGTTTGCAGCATTAAAGTTTGAACCTAGAGAACTTGCGTAAGGAACGTATATTCTAACATGATCACCAATTATTATTGCCCCGTAATTTTGATTATCTCCCTCATTTATTTCATTATCAAAGGTTGCACTATTATTTGTTGCAAAACTTGCTACTTTGCAGTCCGTTCTATTATCAAATACAGGTATTTGTCTGTAAATTCCACTTAAAGTAGATACATTAACATTAAAATTAAATTGAGTAAATTCATTAGCGTTTTCTAAATCAATATTTCCTGTATCTAATATTAAAGTTCCAGGTGTCGTCACATCTATTTCTGTTTTTGTGTTTGTTTTAATTGTTCCAAGAGAAACTAACCCATTTCCATCTTGAACATAAAGTGTAGCTGTACCTGCTATATTAGAGCCTGTTATATCAATTGAAACTTCTCCTTTTGATATATATTCAATTGGAATTGGTTCATAGGATGTTAATGTCATACAATCTCCCTTTGTTGCTAAAGGAGAACTTGGACTTATACTTCCATCTCTATGCATTTCAAATGTATAAGTTTTAGTGGTATTGGTTCCATTTTCATAAACAGTAATTGGATATGTAGTTACTCCACTGCTTGATGTAACATATAGCTTAATAGGAGTTGTAGAAATTAGTCCACTTGGAAGAGTTATTTGTGCATTACCACTTGCATTTGTTTTATATGTATAACTGTTTCCATTTGCTTCTAATGTTATAGTACTATTAGCATATGTACTTACATTTAAAGTATCACCAGTTACAGTGGTTGTAGGCTCAGTAAATTCTTCTAATCCATTTTTAGTTATTTCATAAAATGCAGTACTACTAGATAATTTAGAAGAGGAATTAGTTAAACTATTATCTAAATACATAGGTAAACTATTAGAAACAACTTTTAGATAGTCTCCATAAGAAAAAGATTTATTATTCCAATCATTTATAAAATCACTTTCAGTACTTGAGCCTGTATAAGTTTCAGTTTTTATGACATTACCTTGAGAATCATATAATGTTACAGTATATGCTGTTGAACTTGGAGCGCCTGAAAAATATGTATTACCATAACTTTTAATGTTAAGCATGTTAGTAAACTGATTAAATCCTATGCTAACAACGTTATAATAACCTCCCCAAGAACCTTGAAGAGTTAAGCTTTGATTTTGAAGTCCATAATTATCTTTATTTAGCTGTAAAGTAGTGCTAACAAAACCTGTATTATCACAAAAAACGGTTACATCAGTTAATGGAGTTGGGTCACTACTTAAAGTTATTGGAAGAGAAAATTCTCCATCACTATTTGCCTCTACACTATAATAATTTGAGCCTATCCATACATTTACTAAATCATTAGGAATAGTTGTTCCTGTTACAGTTATATTTTTGTCGTTTATATTAAAATAAATAGGATTAACTTTTAAGGTATTGCTTAGATCTTTTAAACCGTTTTGAGTTATTTCAACTTGGAGAGATGAACCCATACTATAAGATGATTCATTATTAAAATTTGTTATAGAAAGGTTACCATTTGAATTACTTGTTATATCAATAATATCACCATAATTAAATGTAATTCCATTTAAGTCCTCTTCTAATTGATCTTCAGGATAAACCCCTCCCTTAAAATCAATAGATTTAATTTCTTTGCCTAAACTATTATATATGGTTATAGAAAGAGATGTTGTGCCTGTATAATATGGATTTGTTTGAGCCCAACCACTTGTAAAGGTAAGTGTTTTACTTTCAGTATTAAAACCTATACTTCCTAATGCTTGACTCCAAACATTATTAATAGCTATCTGTTGATTGCTTAAAGTATCACTAGTAGTTACTGAAGTTGAACTACTTTTTTTTGTGTCTCCACTAGATAAAGTAGTAACAGATGTTGTACTAGTTAATGTAGTTGTTAAGTTTTTTAAATCATGTGAACTTTTACTTGAGTTTGCTAGAAATATTTCATTTACCACATTATTTTGAATAGCATTTATAGCAGCTGGGGAACATAAAGCACAGCTAGATGCGATAATCATTAGTAAAAAAATTCTCTTTTTTCTCATAAAGAGCCTCCTAAATTTTGCTTTTATAAAAAAGTATTAATAAATTTAATAGATATAATTAATTTATTTCATAGCTATATATTATTTGAATTTGCAAATTTATGGTATAATTATAAAAATTACTCTTAATTAAGGATTATTTTATTGTTAAATATTTAATTTAAAAATTATTTTTGAATTTGTAATATTTATTTAAATAAATATGATTCAAATCACTAAATGTGATTATATTAATATTATATCACATTTAGTGATAAATGTATTAAAATTATCAAAAAAAAATTTGTTTTTTCTAAAGAATTTTAATAAATCTTAATATTTTTATAATGATAGTTATAAAAAATTAAGAATATAATATAACTTAAGGAGATTTTATGTTTGCTAATAGATTAAAGTTACTAAGAAACGAAAAAAAATTAACACAAGCAGAATTTGCAAAACTTATAAAAGTAGCACCTAGCACTATAGGAATGTATGAAAGTGGAAGCCGTGAACCTAATATGGATACTATTAAAATTATAGCTAAATTTTTTAGTGTATCTTCTGATTATTTAATTGGACTTACAGATATAAGACAAAATTCTGATACCATTTTAAATAAAAAAGATAAAATTTTTATTATGGACTACATTCCTAATGAAGCTAAAAAAGAATTAGAGGTGTTTTTATCCTATATTGAATATAAATATATTTTAAGTAAAGATAAAGGAAAAATTTAGTGAAAGTAAAAGCCACTTATAAAGGGAATAACTTGTTTAGTTACTGTTCAACACTAATTATTATTTGAAATAATATTAGTTAACCCGTTAATATCTGATAATGCTTTAGTTGACATTATATTATTATAACTAATATTTAAAGATTGAAGTCCAGACACTTTGGTAAGTGGAGTAACACTTGTTATATTATTATGACTTACATTTAAATCATTAATTGTTAATCCTTCTAATGCAGTTAAATTAGTTAATTTATTGTTAGATAAATCTAAAGAATTTATATCAAATCCCTTTAATTCTTCAATGCCATCTAAATTAGTTAATTCTTTCCCTGATAAATTTATATCAAGGGGTGTCCCAAAGCCATTTTCTTCTGCATAGCAGTAAGATTCTAAATTATAATAAGTTAACTCACTTGGATTAACCTGTATAGCATTTGAAACAGCATTTATCAGTGCTTTATTCCCATCAAAGTTAATTATTTCTTGAACGGGATTTACAGTGATATCGTTACTACTTGTATTTAATGTAATAGTATTAAATTCAGGTATCTCTATCTTAATATTATTTGTTCCTGTAGCGTTTAAAGAAACATTATTTATGGTTAATGAACCACTATAATTATAGATTTCGTTATAAGTTTTTCCATTAATAATAACATCTATATTAATACTTGGTAAATAAGATTCTACATCAAACATATTACTAAAATTAATTGTCAAATTCTCTGTTTTTGTTGATTGAGATGAATGAATAGTTGCAGTAGTCTCTCCTAAATTATTATCAATTCCATCTACTGAAGCTATAATGCTGTTTGTACCAGTACTTTGTATTTTAAACCCTGTTGATTCAGGAATAAGATTTTGTAAGTTACTACTTGTTAGGATTAGATACTTTTTATAATAATCTGTTTCATTTATTCCTAGTGTTCCATTAGTAACCTGAATATCGCTATCTGTTATAGGTACAATACTTCCAACTGTTCCTGAATAAGTCGATTTATTAAGTTTTATTTGTAACTGATTTTGTAATCCTAATATAAAATTATCTGATAAACCACTAGTATTTAATCCATTAATATCAAGAGATAAAGGATTTGTACTTAAAAGATTATTTTCTAAAGTTACATCTGTTAAACTAGCAATTCCTTTTAAACATGTAACTGATGATATATAATTATAATTAGCATTTAACACACTAAGACCATTTATTTCACTAACTGGAGAAAGATTTGTTATATCATTATTACTAATATTTAAATTATTGATGGTTAAGCCTTCTAATAGGGATAGATCACTTATGTCGTTATTTGATAAATTTAAGCTAGATATATCAAAGCCTCGTAGTTCTTGAATGCCTTGCAAAGTAGTCAAATCTTTATTTGACAAATTTATACTAAGTTTAGGCACAAATCCACTCTCAGCAGCATAGCAATAAGATGACACATCATAATATGTTAAATCATTAGGATTTGCTCCTATAGCATTTGCTACAGCATCTTTTAATACTTTATTTCCGTTAAAAGTCATAAGTGTTGCAACAGGGGTTATGGAAATATTGGTACTACTTGTATTAAGTGTAATGGTATTAAACATTGGTATTTCTATCTCAATATCATTTATTCCATCACTAGTTTTAGGGACATTTTTTATAGTTATTGAGCCACTATATCCATAAACTTCATTGTATTTTACTCCATTTATAACAACTGTTACATTCACCGGATTCCAGTTGAAAAAATTATTAAAATTAATTGTTAAATTCTCTGTTTTATTTGAACTTAAATCTATAGCTGTTGTAATTACTTTACTAGGAGTTTTAGATGCTAAATTTTGAGCATACACTGTTGTGGTTGGTATACTGATTATTCCTACAACTAAAGATGCACTAATTAGTAGTCCATAAATTTTTGCTTTGTTCATTTTATTCTCCTTTATTTAATTTAACCTGATGTTGTCTCTGTACTTACAGTATTCAAGTAATTTTTAAAAGAACTTAAAGTTTGTTGATCTGTACTATATGTAGAGTTTATTGTGGTTGTATCTTTTGAAACATCCTCATTAGCTTCCGCTACCTGGTTATATTCATATTCATAAGCATTTTCACTGTTAGTTAATGAATTTTCAGTTGACGATAATTCATTTTTTAAATTAGATATTATTGATGTATCTGATTTAATTGTACTTTCATCACCTGTAATTGTAGTATTATCTGTTGTTATCTGTTCTTGTAATTTCAAGATATTTTCTGAATTATTTTTTATTGTTGTTTCATCATTTGTTAATTCTAATTTATCAGTTGCCAATTGTGTCTGTGCTGATGATATCTGTTCTTTTAATGTGTTAACATTATTTGTTAAACTTTTAATTTTAGATCTATCACCTACATTTTCTAATTGAACTTCATTTAATTTATTTTCTGTAGACATTAATTGACCTTCTAATCTATATATTTCTACATATTGATCTGCTACAGTATCTTTCAAACTAGGTATTTCATTATTTAACAAGGCTATTTTGGATATATCATTTTTTATAATGCTTTGAGCTCTTTGCATTAGTTGACTAGAATTATTCATATAATTTACTGAATTTGTTGTTGTAATTTGCAAACTATTTGCTCCATTAAATGCTAATAAAAATATACTAACCCCACTGACCGCTATTGCTCCTGCTACCAAGGATATTACTTTCAATTTTAACATTTTAACATCTCCTAGCTATATATTTAAAAATTAAAATACTGCCATTTTTATTACTAATTTCTATAAATTACTGAAATTAATGGACAGTATTTATTATATTTGTTAACTTGCTGTACTTGATGTTCCCGTGCTTGATGTTCCTGTATTTACAGTATTTAAATAACTTTCAAATGAACTTAGAGTTTGTTCATCTGTATTATATGCAGAATCTATAGCACTTGTAGCTTTTGCAACATCTTCATTAGCTTCCTGTACTTGATCATATTCATATGTATAAGCACTTTTATCCTTAGTTAATGAACTTTGTGCTGATGATAATTGATTTGTTAAACTAGATATTGTTGATGTATCTGATGTGATTGTACTTTCATCACTTTTTATTGTTGATTGGTCACTTGTTAACTGTCCTTGTAATTTTAATATATTTGCCGAATCATTTTTTATTGTTGTTTGATCACTAGTTAACTCTGACTGGTCGCTTGTCAATTGTGATTGCGCTGATGCTAATTCTTGTTTTAATGTATTAACATTATTTGTTAAACTAGTAATTTGAGCTTGCTCAGCTGCACTTTCTGATTGTGCTTCACTTAGCTCATTCTCTGCAGATGATAATTCACCTTTTAAAGTAGCTACTGTTGCTTTTTCATTTGCTACAATGGTTTTTAAACCAGAAATCGTCTTACTTAATGAACTTATTTGTGATACATCATCTTTTATAATTCCCTCAGCCTTTTGCATTAGTTGACTAGAATTATTCATATAATTTACAGCATTGCTTGTTGCTGTTTGCAAACTATTTGCTCCATTAAATGCTAGTAAAGATATACTAACTCCTCCAGCTATTACTCCTCCAGCTACAAGTGATATTATTTTTGCCTTTAGCATTTTTTTATTCTCCTTAATATTTTATTAATATGTTTAATACTCCAATGAATATTGCTTTTGAATAATTAATGTCTATCTTAAAAACTTAGTTTTTAAGATAGACAAACTAAAGATAGATTATAATTAATTTTTGAAAATAAAAATATTAATTATTAGATGAATCAATGTGTTTTAATGTCTTAATACTTGATAGTCCTTTAGTTGAAGATATTTTATTATAACTAATATTTAAAGATTGAAGTCCAGAA
>JAUNBX010000079.1 GCA_030526875.1 Clostridium perfringens
CCGCAACCAAATAGCCTAAGAAAAATCTTTGTATGGATTCATACAAAGATTTTTTTGCTTTTTATTATAAATTTTAATATTAGAAATTTTAAAGGATTAAAGGAACTCTATTAAAAAATAAAAAAATATTAACTGCTTATTAAAATATTTTTTCAATCTTATCTAAAATCCGTATTGTAGTAATACAGTCTTATTAATTTATAGGGTTATAATTATTTACTATTAAAAACCATATGAATTTTAAAAAATTACATTGATTTAAAAAAATAATAAATACCCATAAAAGGGATGGTGAGGCTTTAGAGTATTCATTAAACAAGGTACTAGAGCAAGAGAAAACTCAGCAGATAATGAAGTGCAATGTGGAACAGCGACATACATTCTTTAGAATTAGCAAAAGAAAATACTAAGAATGAATTATGAAAGCAATAAGTTTTATGTAGAATAAAATAATTTACTCAATATATATTTAAGAGGTTATGCAAATAATATGTGATAATATTGTATTTATAAATACAATATTGATTGAGGTTTATTATGAATTTACATGGATTAAGATTATTTTATACAGTAGCTGAAGAAGGAAGCATTACTTTAGCATCTGAAAAGCTAATGATTAGTCAACCAGCAATAACATTGCAATTAAAGAAACTTGAAAGTGAAAATGATATAAAGTTATTTTTACCTAAAGGTAGAGGAATTTATTTAACTGACATAGGTGAGAGGTTATATAAAGAGGCTGCAATTATTTTTGAGATGGAGAATAAAATAGAAACTATAATAAGTGATTATAAACAAGGTAATGTTGGTACATTAAGAATAGCATGTAGCTACACTTCAGCTAATTTTTTATTGCCTATGTGGGTAGCTGAATTTAAAAAAGATAATAGGGATGTAAATATTGAAATTAGTACCATGAATACTGAAGAGGCAGTTGCAAAATTAATATCTTATGAAGTAGATATTTGTCTTTTATGTGGAGATACGATAAATTATAAAGATAAAATTAATATGATGAAAGTTATAGAAGATGATTTATATTTTATGGTTTCTCCAAATCATAAGTATGCTAATAAAAATATAAGATTAGATGAAGTTATTAAAGAGCCTTTTATAATGAAGAAAAAAGGTAGTCATTCAAGGCTTATTTTAGAGTCAATTTGTAATACATATGGTGTTAATACTCCAAAGATAGATATAGAATTTGGAGAACTTCATGAAACTCTTATGGTACTTAGACAAGGTTATGGTGTAACATTTTGTCCGGCAATACCAGTTAGAGAATTTATAGAATCTAAAAAACTTGCAAGAGTTTATGTAGATTGTATTGTTCCTAAAAACGAGATATTTATATGTATTCGAAAAGATGAAAAACTATCATATTTAATTAATAAGTTTATCTCAATAATTAAGGTGCAAAGCTTAGTTTACTAAGATAAAGATTAAAAAATAGAAAATTTGGTTGTATAAGTTTAAGAATGAAAAATAGGTTATGTTTTAATAAAATATAAAACATAACCTATTTTTTATACAGGAAATAAGATTCTTGCTAAATAGATTACAAAAACTAAGGTAATAGCAGAAAAAATTACTGAAGTTAAAACAGTTTGTGAAGCAAAGTCAGGATGATTGTCATATTCAACTGCGATTAAAGCAGCATTTGTGGCAGTTGGTGCTGCTGTTCCTATTATTAAAACTTCAGCCATAATACCATGAATATTAAATATAAAAACTAATACACCAACTATAAGAGGGCTTACTAAAAGTCTAAATAAATTTGAGATATACACATCAGGATTAGCAAATTTAAACTTAGTTTTTGTAAGTTGAATACCTAAGCTTATAAGTGAAACTGGAATTAAGGCGTCCCCCATATATGTAAAAGATGGCCACAAAGGTATTTGTTCTAGATTAAAAGGAATAAGTTTTAGTAGAAAAGCTAGGACAATTCCATAAATAGCTGGCATTTTTAAAACTCTTGTAATTGATGTTTTTAAATTTGTTTGAGATCTTCCTGCATTTATAAATCCTATTGAGTTACTCATAGTAGTCTGAAATGCCATAATCATTATCTGGCATGTTAGTGCAAAAGATAAATAGGGAGTTTGCCCATCTATAACAAAAGGTGCACTACTAAAAACTAATGTTATAAGAGTAAATCCAATGTTTCCACTATTAAAAAGCGCTATTGAGTTTGTAAAAGCACCAATAAAATCATTGTCTTGTTTTCTTATCTTACAAATTATAAAAGGTATAATTAAGTTCCATAAAAATAATAGTGCAGCAATAAAAACTATATTTATCATTTTTAGTGGAGTTTTAGATTCATATATATTAGTAAATACAAAACTTGGGATAAACACATAAAAGTTTAATTTACTAAGAGTTTTTACATCAAGTTTAAATTTCTTACCCATTATAAATCCAACAAGTATTATTAAAAATATGGGCAAAATATTATGTAACAATATAAATAAAAAGATTTCCATAAATAAGTCCCTTCTTTGATTAAAGTATTAAAATAGCCAATTAAATTGGCAAATACATGTATTTGAAGGTTAATAATTATTAACGTAACTAAGTATAATAGCATTAAGTTATTAGAACAAATACAAAAAACAAATATTTATATAAGTAAAATAAATAAATTATTTGTATAAAAATTCTTTATCAATGTATAAATATTTAAATTTTAAGGAGAAAAATATGATATAAATATAACAAAGTATACTTGAAATATTTATAAAATTTTCAATATATATTTTAAATTACTATAATTATTTTAAAATATATAAAAGATATTAATAAAGTACATAAAAGATATTAATAGTAAAGATTCTAAAATTTTCTTTAAAAATATAGTAAAACGTAGTATGCTATTATTAAATGTTTTGAAAAAATAGCCCATAAAAGCTAAATTTATTACTATTAGGAGGAAAAATATGGGATACAATTTATCAGAAGAAGAGATAAACGCTTTATTTAAGAGATTAAAGGAAGAATATAGAATATTTGCTCCAAAAAATTTTGAAAAGCAAGGAAGATATTCAGATACTGATATAGTTAAATATGATGAAATAAAATCTTTCAGTGAAATAGTATATGATAAAAAATCTACATATCCAGCAAAGGAAGTTATAAATCCTATAAGCCAAACTTTATATTATTTCACAGAAGATGAATTTAGAGAAAGTAAAAACCCTTATGGGGATAAAAAAATATTAATATTTGCAAGACCATGTGATATAAATGCTCAATTAAGACAAGATAAAATATATTTACAAAATGGTGGTTTTGAGGATGTATTTTATAAAAGAGTAAGAGAAAATGTTAAGTTTATATGTATGGAATGTGCTGAAGGCTTTGATACATGTTTTTGTACTTCAATGGGAAGCAACAAAACAGAGGATTATAGTTTAGCAGTAAGATTTTCTAAAGATTCAGCTATATTTAATGTTAAAGATAAAGAATTTGAAGAATATTTTAATGGATATAAGGAAGAAGAGTTTATTCTTAAGTTTGTAGAAAAGAATAATGTTAGCGTAAACATTCCTGAGATAAAAAATAAAGAAATATTAATAAAATTAAAAGACCATCCAATGTGGAAAGAATTTAATAGTAGATGTATTGAATGTGGAAGTTGTACAATTGCTTGTTCTACTTGTTCTTGTCACACAACAAGAGATATAGTATACAACAAAAACTCAGGAGAAAGAAAAAGAATTCAAGCTTCTTGTCATGTAGATGGGTTTGACGAAATGGCTGGTGGACACAAATTTAGGGTTACAGCTGGAGATAAGATGAGGTATAAGGTTCTTCATAAAATACATGACTATAAAGCACAATTTAAGGACAATCATATGTGTGTAGGTTGTGGTAGATGTACAGATAGATGTCCTGAACATATTGCAATTACAGCAACTATAGAAAAAGTAAATGAAGCAGTTAAGGAAATAGTTGGAGGTACTAACTAATGGGAAATGTATTAACACCAAAACCATGTAAAATAATAAGTATAAAAAAAGAAACTGAACTAGAATATACATTTAAAGTTGAAACAGATATTAAAGTTGAGCACGGACAATTTTTACAACTATCAATACCAAAGGTTGGAGAAGCACCTATTTCTGTTAGTAATTTTGGGGATGGCTTTTTAGATTTTACTATACGTTCTGTAGGAAAAGTTACAGATGAAATATTTAATTTACAAGCAGGTGATACTTTATTTTTAAGAGGTTCTTACGGTAAGGGATGGCCACTTGAAAAATTAAAGAGTAAAAATGTTGTAATAGTTGCTGGAGGAACTGGAGTTGCTCCTGTTAGAAGTATGATAAATAAATTCTCTAATGAACCTGGATTTGTAAAAAGTCTTCATTTAATCTTTGGATTTAAAGGAGAAAAATCAATATTATTTAAGGAAGAATTAGAAGCTTGGAGAAGTGAATTTGATACAATAATATACACTTTAGATAATGGTGAAAAAGATGGATTTGAAAAGGGGTTAGTTACTTCTCATTTAAGTAAAGTGCCATTTCATTCTTTTTATGATGATTATGAGGTTATAATTGTTGGACCTCCTGTAATGATGAAATTTACAGCTCTAGAATTTTTAAAACTTGGAATACAAGAAAGTAAGATATGGGTATCATTTGAAAGAAAAATGTCTTGCGCAGTAGGAAAATGTGGACATTGTAGAATTGATGAAACTTATGTTTGCTTAGAAGGACCAGTGTTTAATTATACTAAAGCTAAAAACTTATTAGATTAGGAGGAAAAATAAATGAACTATGATATAAATGTAAAAAAATTAAGAACAAATTGTTTCCGTCAATCAAAAGTTCCAGGAGAATTTATGCTTCAAATGCGTATACCAGGAGCAATTACAGATGCTAAGTATTTATTACAAATACAATATATTGCTGAAACCTTTGGAAATGGAACTTTCCATGTAGGTCTTAGACATACCTTTGATATACCAGGAATAAAGTATGAAAATGTAGATGCAGTAAATGCATACATAGAAAATTACATCAAAGAAGTAGAAGTTGATAGATGTGATTGCGATATGCAAGTTAATAAGAATGGATATCCAACTATAGGAGCTAGAAACACAGTAGCCTGTATTGGTAATATTCATTGTATTAAAGGAAATATCAATACTGGAGAATTAGCTAGTAAAATAGAAAAGTTAATATTCCCATCAAACTATCATATAAAGGTTTCAGTTTCAGGTTGTCCTAACGATTGTAGTAAAGGTCATACCCAAGACTTTGGTGTTATAGGACAAGCTAGAATGGAGTATCATCCAGAAAGATGCATTAGTTGTGGTGCTTGTGTTAAGGCTTGTGAACATCATGCAACAAGAGTTTTAAGTTTAAATGCTAATGGATTAATTGATAAAGATTGCTGTTGTTGTGTTGGGTGTGGAGAATGTACAATTGCATGTCCTGCAAGTGCTTGGACTCGTAAACCAGAAAAATTCTATAGAATAGTTATTGGTGGTAGAACTGGAAAACAGAATCCTAGAATGGGTAAAACATTTATAAATTTTGCAACTGAAGCTGTTGTTCTTGGAGTATTTGGAAACTGGCAAAAATTTTCCGCTTGGGCTTTAGATTATAAACCAGAATATTTACATGGTGGACATTTAATAGATAGAGCAGGATATCATAAATTTAAGGAAATAATTTTAGATGGAGTAGAATTAAATCCAGAAGCACTAGTTGCTGATAATATTTACTGGTCTGAAATAGAATATAGATCAAGTTTTAATGTGAAACCTATATCTCAGCACAAATCTATTGAATCAAATAGAGAAATGAGATAATGGTTTAATAAAAAGCTTTGTTTTAAATGTATATAAAAAATCAGTTATCTCATGAAAAAATATGTAGTATCAGTTTATATGATTTGTAGTAATGGAGCTTACGTACATTACCTGCGTTCATAGTAAAATAATTATGTTTGGGTATTAATCAGTTTCACTTTTGTGAAACTGGTCTTTTTTTAAGAATATTTAAAAATGAAGAATTCAGCTATAGATAAGGGTACTTGATTATTGACATAAATATAATTATGAAGTATATTGTGTATATACACAATATAAGGAGATAAAAAAACAATGGAGAAAACTTTATCAGCATGTAATTGTTTAAATTTAAGATGGATTACAAGTAGCACTATTGCCCTATATGATAAGTATTTTACACCAATTGGAATTACAGTACAACAATATACAATATTAAAATATATTTTAAACTTATCACCAATCACAGTTACTGATTTAGCAACTATTTTGAAATTTGAACGTTCAACTATATCAAGAAATATTAAGGTCTTAACAGATAGGAAACTTGTAACATATACTAACCCAAAGGGACGTGGAAAACAACTTGAACTTACTGCAATGGGGAAAGACATTCTTTCTGCTGCAAACATAGAATGGGATAAAGCACAAAAAGAATTTGCTGATAAATTAGGCCCAGAGCGTATGCAACAATGGAATGAACTATTAACATGCCTGCTTGAGGTATAAAATCACAGGCATATATTTTTTATTATTTATTGTGTATATACACAATACTATGAAATGAGGTACTATGTATGATAAATGAAACATTATCACAAGAGATTTATAATGTTGCACTACAGTGTGGATTCGATAATTGTGGTATTATACCACTTTCTGATTTAGATGGTTACAAGGAACGTTTAGATGAACGTAGGAATAAAGTTCCACAAAGTAAAGATTTTTATGAAAGAATGAAGGGGTTTACCAAAATACAAGAACATTATCCTTGGGCAAAAGCAATAATTATTTGCACTACATGGTTTGGAAAATATCGATATCCAGA
>JAUNBX010000023.1:0-6148 GCA_030526875.1 Clostridium perfringens
AACAATAAAGTAAGATATTAAATATATTTAGTGAGATAACTTATCCTTTTATAGAAAGTTATTGAATATTCATAAAATGTATTTAAATTCATAACTAGTGTAGTATAATTAAGTTAATAAAAAATTACATAGTATTAAGGTGAAGGGAGAACATAAGATGGAATTTAATAATAATCTAAAGAAGGAAATAAAAGAAGAACTAAGCGGACTAAAAAGAGAGATTAATCAAGAAATTTATGAAGATTTGGAAAAAGTAACAAATGGAGTTGCAGAAAAGATTAGGGAAGAAATAAGTTACAATAATATAAAAAATCAAGAAAAAGCTGAAATAAATAAAGAAATCTTAACTATGGCTCATAATAATGAAGTAAGTGAAGAGCTTAATATATCTGTTAAAAAGCTTATAAAAGAGGATAGAAGACTAAAGAGAATGTTTTTAGTAGATGTGATAGCATGTACTGCTGTATGTGGTGCAGCAATCTATTTACTACATAGAAAAAGAAAATAATATATTTAATAATAGTTAAAAAGGGCAGGTTTTTACCTGCTCTTTTTATATTGAAGCCATATTGTTAAAATAAAAAAGTTCATGGGTTAACTAAAATAACTAATTAATTTTAACAATATATAATAAAATTAACTTTTATATAAAATACACGTAAATGATATAGAAAAAATAAACAATATAATAATCATTGATTTTAAACAAAATAAGATATATGATTTTTATAAGAGTATGGAGGTGAAGATTACAAGACATTGATTGGTCTGTAGAAAATTAAATTTATAGATTTTAATGTTTTGTAAATTTAAATTATGAGTATTATAGTAAAAACAAAAGAAGAATTAAAAAAAGCCATGGATTTAAAATATCCTGAAATAATTGCTAAAGGCGATTTAGCAAAAAAATTAAAACAGTCAAAAAGTATAACGAAACTAAGTTCAAAAGCATTAAAGATACTAACAGTAGCTGCAGGTGCAGGCGTTTTAGCAGCTCCTTTAACAGGTGGAACATCTTTAGGAGTATCTCTTGCATCATTAGTGCCCATATCAGCATTAACAGGAATTGAAGTGGCCGCAATAGTTGCATCATCTTTTTTAGGAATTGCTTTAATAATTGCAGTTTTTAAAGAATATGAAGAGATTGAATATAGTAGAGGAAAACTTGTACTTAGAAAAAAAGTAACAAAATAATTAAAAGATAAATTTTCTGGTTTTAAATATAAAAAAGGACTACATAAAAATATAATGGTATTTATATATAATAGATGAGGTAAACCTATTTTACACAATATATATTACTTATAAATTATTATATTTTATATAGTCCTTATAAAAAGGTTATAAATAAATTATTCTTACATGTTTCTCATAATATTTTCTTCTAAATTAGATATAATACAGTCTAATTTATTTTTATTATTGTTAACCTTTGCTTCATGTACAGAAAATGCATGGATTAAATTCTTTAAAGAGATTGTTATTTGAAATACAACGATATCTTTTATAGTATCTATTTTGTTTTCAAGTCTATTTAAGATAGTTGGATCGTCTTCTTCATCCATTTGAGCTTTTATTATAGCTACTATTAAGTCTTCTAACTCTTGAGATTCTTTTTTATCTAAAGTAAATCCCTTAGTAATTTCAACTTCTTTAGTATCTAATTCATTGTTTATTATTCTCATCATTTGAGCTTTTACAATAGTTACTATTTTTACGTTTAATTTATTGTTATTATATTTATCTAAGTTCTTAACTAAGTCTTTAAGTTCTTTTGAATCCTTAGTGTAAGCGTGACCAAGATCGTGTAAATTAAATTTAACTATAATGTTTTCTAGAATTTTTGTAGTATAACCTATATAATATTCTTCTTTAAATTTCTTTTCATTTTCTATTAATTTATTATCCATTTGTAATCCTCTCTTCCTATGTGGTGAATTTACATTTTTATAAGATATGTAATATCTCTTAATAATATTATAACTTACAATTTCTATTTAGTAATCATTAATAATAAAAAATTTAAAAAAATATTTAGGTTCATTAATAAATACTATAATAAAAATATAGAAAACAATATAATTTAATATATAAATAATAGGTTAAGGACAAAATTATAAGCAATTATATAATTAAGATTATTTTTTATTTTGTTATATCATTTTCTAAATATAGATATTTTTAAAAAATATGCTATAATAAACTATATTTTATTATAGGGGGGTTCAAATATGAAAAAATTAGTTGTAAATTTGCTTGTAAGTGCATTATCATTATATATTTGTTCTAACTTTTTAAGTAGTATGTACATTGGCTCTATAGGAACCTTAATAATATTATCCATAGTTATAGGAGCTTTAAATAATACAATTAAACCAATAATGAAACTTTTCTCTTTACCTATAACAATTTTAACATTTGGTTTATTTTCTTTGGTAATTAATGCAATTGTTCTTAAAATAGCATTCTTTTTAGTTCCTAATGCTTCATTGTATGGATTTTTTAATGCTATTATTGCTTCAATACTATTATCTTTATTTAATTGGATATTATATGGATTATTTAAATAAAATAACTTTAATTTTACAAAATTTATACTTGTATAATTGATATTAATAAGATAATATTTTTTTAGGATATTATAGTTAACAAAAAAGGATGGATTATAAATATAATCCATCCTTTTTTGTTAATTTGTTAAGTTGATTATATTTTTAATGTTGTGTATAATCTTAGTAATGATAAAAAAAGTTAAATGTGTATATTAAATTCTAAAAATGTTAATATATATATTTAAGTTTTTTTAGAATTTAATAAGAGTTTAATCTCAGTTTTGAATTTTTACAGATTTACTGATATAACATATTAATTTAGATTTACCAAGATTAAATTAATAAGAAGATTAAATTAATAAGATTTTGCTAAATCTAATAGTATAGAAATTAATGATTTTTATTTAAAATAGATTAAGATTTTTTAGATTATAAAAACAATAAATTTAAAAATAGTTAAAGGACAACTAACTATTTATATGGAGGATAAATGAAAAATAAAAGTAGTATAAAAGTTATACCCTTAGGGGGACTTGGAGAAGTTGGGAAAAATATTACAGCTATAGAATGTGAAGATGAAATAATAGTTATAGATTGTGGGCTCACATTTCCAGATACAGAGATGTATGGAGTAGATATTGTAATTCCTGATGTAACATATTTAATTAATAATAAAGAGAAAGTAAAAGGATTTTTTATAACTCATGGTCATGAAGATCATATAGGAGGGCTTCCTTATATTCTTCAACAAATAAATGTTCCTGTGTATGGAACAAAACTTACCATTGCTCTTATAAAGAGTAAGCTTGAAGAACATGAGATTCTTGATATTTGTGATTTAAATGTAGTAAATTATGATGATGTAGTTGAACTTGAAAATTTAAAGGTTGAGTTTATTAAAACAAATCACAGCATAGCAGATAGCGCATCTATTGCAATTCATTCACCAGCTGGAGTAATTGTTCATACAGGAGATTTTAAAGTTGATTTTACGCCTATTGATAAAGATGTTATAAACTTAGCAAGATATGCACAACTTGGAAAACGTGGAGTGCTTTTACTTATGGCAGACAGTACAAATGCCTTAAATAAGGGGTATACAATGTCAGAAAGCAGTGTCGGAGAAACACTAAATAACTTGTTTTCAAAAGCTACAGGAAGAATTATAGTTGCAACATTTGCATCTAATATTCATAGGCTTCAACAAATTATAGACTCTTCTGCAAAGTATGGAAGAAAAATTGCTTTTAGTGGAAGAAGTATGGAAAAAATATCAGAAGTAGCAAAAGAATTAGGATACTTAAATATTCCAGAAGGATTATTAATAAGTTTAAATGACCTTAGCTTATATAAGAATAATCAAATAACTATTGTTACAACAGGTAGCCAAGGCGAACCTATGTCAGCTTTAACTAGAATAGCAAATGGAAGCCATAGAAGTATAAGTGTTGAAAAGGGAGATACAATAATAATTTCGGCAACACCAATTCCAGGGAATGAAAAGCCAGTATCAAATATTGTAAATGAACTTATACAAAAGGGTGCTAATGTAATATATAAATCAATAGAGGATATTCATGTTTCAGGTCATGCTTGTCAAGAAGAGTTAAAGCTTATACATTCTTTATTAAAACCAAAATATTTTGTTCCTGTTCATGGAGAAGATAAGCATTTAATAATGCATGGAAAAATAGCTGAGGATATTGGAACAAAGAAAGAAAATATATTTATTTTAGAAAATGGAAATGTATTAACATTAACAAGAAGATATTCTAGAGTTACAGAAAAAGTTCCAACAGGTCAAATTTTAATAGATGGTCTAGGTATTGGAGATGTTGGAAATATAGTAATAAGAGATAGAAAACATTTATCACAAGATGGAATTGTTAATATAATAATTGCCATGGATAGAGAGAGTAAGCAAATTATATCAGGACCAGATGTTGTTACTAGAGGTTTTGTGTATGTAAGAGAATCCGAAGAGATTTTAAAAGATATTAAAGAAATATCTAGAGAAACTATGGAAAAATGTATAGATAGTAAAATTTATCAATGGTCTCATATAAAGACTGAAATAAGAAATAAGGTAAGTTCACTTATATATTATAAAACAAAAAGAAGACCAATGATTGTACCTATAATAGTTGAAGTATAGTAAAGAAGTTAATTGATTTTATAAATAATAAAATAATTTACTAAATATAAAAAAGCAGAGGTTATATTTACCCCTGCTTTTTTACTTTACTTATATTGCTTGCAAAGAGAGTCTGTAGCTAAGATTGCTGAATAAACATCTATAGGAGTTATTTCAAAAGGCATATTTCCCATAGTATCGTTTTTGTCACAAGCTTTTATAGAAACCTTCATTAAATCATCATAATTTATTTCAGAAAGTCCTAAATCTTCTAAAGTTATTGGAAGATTTATAGATTTACAAAAGTGTATAACTTCTTCTATCTGTTTAAGACTTTCATTTTCAAGAACTAATTGAACTAAAGTTCCAAAAGCAACCTTTTCACCATGCATTAAGGAATTAACCTTTGGTATTTCAGTAAATCCATTGTGAATTGCATGGGCAGCTGCAAGACCTGCACTTTCAAATCCTATACCACTTAAAAGGGTATTAGCTTCTATAACACTTTCTAAAGCTTCAGTAACAACATTATTTTCTATAGCTTGTATTGCTTTAAAGCCATTTTCAAGAATTGTATTATAACAAAGCTTTGCAAGGGACATTGCAGCTAAAGGAGCCTTTCCTCCAGCTATTGATTTTGCTTGAGATCTAACACAAGCTCTTGCTTCAAAATATGTTGCTAATGCATCACCCATTCCTGCTATTAAAAATTTTGTAGGAGCGTTAGCTATTATTTGAGAATCTACAATAACCATATTAGGATTATTTGGTAAGAATAAATATTCATCAAATACTCCATTATCTGTATAAGTAACTGCTAAAGAACTAGTTGGTGCATCAGTTGAAGCTATAGTTGGAACTATTACAACTGGTATGTTTTCAAGGTGAGATACAATTTTAGCAGTATCTAAAGTTTTTCCACCACCAACTCCTACAATTACATTAGATTTATTTTTTTTCACAAGTTCACAAACTCTAGCAATTTCTTTTTTTGAACATTCTTTATTAAATTTTTCAATAACAAAAGATATATTATTTTTTTGCAAGCTCTTAGCTATTCTATCTTTTACAGAAGGTAATGAAGAGTTACTTGATAGTATTAGTAATTTATCTCCTAAAGGTGATACATACTCACTAAAATCTTTCCAAACTCCCTTTCCTTGTAGATATTTAGATGGTGAACGTAAAGTTTTAATCATAATTATTGTCTCCTTAATCTTTGATAAAAAAATATCATTTATTATATAATCCAATAATTAAGCTACATTCATTAAGAAACAATTTATAAAATAATATGTATTAATTTAATTATAACATAAGTATAAAGCGAACATTAAATAAAAAGTCAAAAAGTTAGAAAATAGTACTATTATTTTTCAGTGTAAGTTGATAATAAGTTATTTAGTTCCTAAAAGTATATAAAATTACGCTATTTAATTAATTTTATAATAAAAAAGTTAAA
>JAUNBX010000023.1:6248-8255 GCA_030526875.1 Clostridium perfringens
TAGAGTGAATATAATAATAAATAACTCTAGTGGAAAGCCAATTTATGAACAGATAACAAATCAAATAAAAACAATGGTAATAAAAGGGGAGTTAAGGGAGGGGGATGCATTACCTAGTATGAGACTTTTAGCAAAGGAGCTAAAAATAAGCGTTATAACAACTAAAAGAGCCTATGAGGAACTTGAAAAGGACGGGTTTATTGAGACTATAGTTGGAAAGGGAAGCTTTATTGCAAAGAAAAATGTAGAATCAATAAAGGAAGAGAACTTAAAGATTATAGAAGAGGTCTTAAAAAAAGCAGTAAATATAGGAAAAGTTAATAATATATCTTGCGAAACTCTTAAAGGAATTATAGAGATATTATATGAGAGGGAATAAGCATGAAATATGCTATAGAAGTAGAAAAGTTAAATAAAGAATATAAAAAATTTAAATTAGATAATGTATCTTTTAAGATTCCAAAGGGAACTATAATGGGTTTTATTGGAGAAAATGGAGCAGGAAAAAGTACAACTATAAAAGCCATCTTAAATTTAATAAAAAAAGATAGTGGTTCTATAAAAATTTTAGGAGAGGAAGTAATAGGAGATGCAAGGGAGGTTAAAGAAAATTTAGGAATTGTTTTAGACGGTGGAAATTTTCATGAAAAGTTAAACATAAAATCTATAAATAAGATTATGAAAAATATTTATAAAAGATGGGATGAAAATGATTTTTATAGATATATAAAAAGATTTAATATAGATGATTCTAAAAGAATAGAAGAATTTTCAAAAGGAATGAAAATGAAACTTTCAATAGCAGTAGCTCTTTCTCATAATGCAAAGATTCTTATATTAGATGAGGCAACTTCAGGTCTTGATCCAGTAGTTCGTGATGAAATATTAGATATTTTTATGGAGTTTATTCAGGATGAAGAAAATACAATTTTAATATCTTCTCACATAACAAGCGATTTAGAAAAAATAGCAGATTATATAACATTTATTCATGATGGAAAAATACTTTTTAGTGAAAACAAAGATAAACTTATTTATGAAATGGGAATTGTTAAATGTACAGAAAGTGAATTTGAAAATATAGAAAAGGAAGATAGAACTTATTATAGAAAGGGAGCATTTAGCTATGAAGTTTTAATTAAAGATAGAGTTAAGTTTTCTAAAAAATATCCAAAACTAATTATAGATAACTCTAATATTGAAGAAATAATGTTATTTTATATAAAGGGAGAAAAATAAATGAGAGGATTAGTTTTAAAAGATTTTTATAATATGAAATCTAGTTTATTAATTTTAGTATGTGTTTTAGTATTTTTAGAAGTTGTATCAATTATTCAAGGAGAAGGTTCAGGAAGTATTACAACAACTATATTAGTAATGATACCGATGATAATTGCAACTAACACTATTGGAATGGATGAAAAAACAAAGTGGGATAATTATGCTATGACAATGCCAATAACAAGAAAGGATATTATAAAAAGTAGGTATCTAACTCTTATAACAATAGTAACATTAACAACTATTATTATTATAGGAATTAATATCTTTATTCAAAGTTTAAGTGGTGAAATAGTTTTATATAAGATATTAGAAAATGTATCTTTTGAGTTATCTATTGGGATTATACTTTCAGCTATTATAATACCTATAATTTGCAAGTTTGGACTTGAAAAAGCGAGAATAGCATTAATGGGATTTATACTTATACCATTATTAGTGGGGTCATATTTAGAAGATAACTTAATAGGATATTCTAACATTGAGATTTTAATAAGCCACATGGTATATATTTTACCTATTATAGCTATTTTAATGTGCTTTATATCTTATATAATATCAGTAAATATATATAAGAAAAAGGAATTTTAAAACTTAAGTTTTAGCACAATATATTAGAAAGATATACTTTTTATGTTTTTTCATATGTTGTGTTTTTGTTTTGTAAGTATGATATTATACCTAAAATTTTAGGATAAGTACAAGTATGTAGAGGACTCTTTATTT
>JAUNBX010000023.1:8355-37607 GCA_030526875.1 Clostridium perfringens
GATATTATACCTAAAATTTTAGGATAAGTACAAGTATGTAGAGGACTCTTTATTTCAAATCTAAAAGCTGTAAATATAATAAGAGCTATAAGAATTAGATAATCAAAGTGGTAAAATAGAACTCTTGATCACTTTCTAAAATAATATAAAAAATATAAAGGTATCAAGAGATGATACAAATGGGATATATAAGTAATAGATGAAGTAACACACTAAAACTTAATAATATAAAAATTTTAGTGTATTATTTGATAATAGAATAAAAATATTATAAATAGAAAATAAAAGAAAAATATAGTAATAGTTACTATGTTAAAGATAAACATATATAACTTACTATATATTTCAAACAATGATATAAAATATATAGTAATATTAATATAATGAAAATTAATAAAAATATAAGATTTTATACAAAATTAAGCTTTATGAAAGTCTTTTATAGTTAATTGAAAACTTAATATTAAAAATGGAGGAAGTATATGACCAAAAGTAAAATAATAACTAATACACTAATATTTATTATAATAGTAGCTTATATAAGTATTTTTAAGGGTGTATTTGGTGAGGCTAATAGTGTAGTTGGTGTAACCATAATAACTGCAGTTCTTATGCTACTACAAAGGGATTTAACAGCAGACCCTTTGAAAAATCTTGTTATATTACTAGTAGTAAATATTATAACTGGAGTTTTTTCATATATTTCAGCTATGAATCTTTGGATTGGAATACCTTTGAATTTAATAGCATTATTTAGTATAGCATATCTTTTTAGTTCTAATATAAGAGCATTAGTTGTAGTGCCATTTGGCCTTCAATATCTTTTTATGTTATTTGCTCCTGTTACTGGGGTAGATTTTGAAAAAAGAATATTTGCTTTAATTTTTGGAGCATTTTTTATTATGGGTGTACAACTTCTAGCAAATAAGAAAAAACTAGAAAAATCATTTAATGAATCCATAGTAAGTATAATAGACTCTTTAATTGATACAATAGATTTGCCAAAGAACTTAATAGACCCTTCCCCACAAATAATAGATTCTTTAGTCTCTATATTAAAAGATGATAAGGAAATGGGAAGCGCTATCTTAGAAAAAATAGATGCCCTTAAAAAGATAGTATATGATAAAAGAAAAAAAGGCTTTTATTTAAACAAAGGAATGAAGGAAGTTGTAGATATAGTTTGGATTTTAGAAAGAATATCCTTAAATTTAGATAAAAAATCTATTTATAAAAATAAGGAATTTAATAATTATATTAGAAATTATCTATTAGAAATCAAATCTAATATAAAAAATAAAAAATTCAATGTAAGTTATAAAGGATTTGATGGCAAGTTAGATAATGAAATACTAGAAATAATAAAAAATATAGATGATTTAGCTATGAAGATAAATAAGCTTGTTGAAATTGAGAATATTAAAAAACATGATTTTCATATTAAAGTACCAAAACATTTTGAAAGCTTAGAAATAACTAAAAGAAATTTCAAAATAGACTCTTTAAGAGTGTCCTATGGGGTAAGATTAGCTGTTTTAGGAGCAATTACTATATTTATAACTGAATTCTTCAATCTTCAAGAGGGGAAATGGATGGTCTTTACCATATTTGCTTTAGTTCAACCATATCAAGAACTTTCTAAATCAAAGGCGAAGGATAGAATTGAAGGAACTATAATAGGTGTTATACTAGTTGTTATTGTGTTTATTGTATTTAAAAATACACAAGTAAGACTTTTATCAGTTCTTTTAGTAGGATATTTAAATCCATTTGCAACAAGATATAGAAATGTTGTAATATGTGTCACTTTTTCAGCTATAGCATCTATAGCTGTTACACAAAATACAACAGTATATCTTGCAATAAATAGATTATTATTTGTTGGTTGCGGAATGATTATTGCACTTCTTGGAACTAAATATATAATTCCTTATAATATAGAAAATAATAATGAAGATATAATTAAAAATTATGAGGATTTAGAAGTTCAACTTAAAAAAGATATTGAAAGTGGAGAAGTAGAAGATGGAATAAAATTACTATATATATTACCAGCATTTTTTGAGGAAAAGCTTAAGGCATTAAATAGTGGTAAGAGGTTAGTTGAATTAAAAGAATTTACTAGAAATCAAAGAATTATTATAAATAATCTTTATGAAAAATATTATAGTAGGTTAAATAAAATTAATAATTAGAATTAAGATGGATTATGCTATAGCTTTAGTATAATCCATTTTTCATAGATAAATATTTTTATTGAAAGTTTTAATGAAACATGAATTATAGGAAATACTTTATATTATTTGGTGTAGGAGCTTATTTTCTATTATAATACTTGTTTATAATATGGTTATAATAAATAGTGTTGTAAATGTTAAAAAATATACTAAAGAAGTTGTTTTATAATGTAATTAATAAAAATTTTAGAAAGAATTTAAGTTTTATCTGAAATTCTTTCTTTTTAATTAAAAAATTGTATTATTACAAATACTAGACATAACATAAATATTTTAGTAATATAAAAGCCATACAAATATATTTCACTTATGATAAAAAATTATATTAAACTACGTTAGGAGAAAGTATGGATCAACAACAAATTTTAGCCTTAATAATTTTTGGAGCAACCATTCTTTGTATAATACTAGAGGTTTTTGATACCACAGTATTAGCACTTTTAGGTGCTGTTGCTATGATATTTTTTAAAGTTATTCCCATTGATAATGTAATGGGATATGTTAGCTTTAACACTTTAGCTGTTTTAATTGGAATGATGATAATTGTATCTGTTTTAAAAGAAACTGGAGTTTTTGAATTTATGGCTACATTTACAGCTAAAATCTGTAAAGGAAATACATTTAAAATACTTATTTGTTTAGGGATTATAACAGCAGTATTTTCGGCTATTTTAGATAATGTTACTACAGTTTTATTAATGGGACCTGTAACATTTTTTGTGACCAAAAAACTTAAGGTAAATCCTATACCCTTTGTTATGGCAGAAATATTTTCAGCTAATATAGGTGGAACAGCTACCTTAATTGGAGATCCACCTAACATTATGATAGGAAGTGCTTCAGGGTTAGATTTTTTAACTTTTGTAAAAAATCAGCTACCTATCGTAATTATAATATTCACAATAACTATTTTGCTTATTTATTTAAATTATAGAAAAAAACTTAATGTAAAAAAGGAAGATATATCAGAAGTTATGAAGATTAATCCAAAAGAGTTTATTGTAGATAAGACTCTTTTAATAAAAGGATTAGTAGTACTAGGTATGGTTGTCTTAGGTTTTATATTTGAGAAAGAATTGGGTGTAGAGTCAGGAGTTATTGCAATTGGTGGTGCTTGTGTATTACTTATAATATCTAAGAAAAAGATAACTAAATTTATAAATGATGTAGAGTGGACTACCATATTATTCTTTTTAGGTCTTTTTATATTAGTTGGTGGCCTTGAAGAAACCGGAATAATAGGAATGTTAGCTAATCTTATAATTACTTATGGTCATGGAAATATTATATTAATAATGATAATGATGCTATGGATTTCTGCTGTAGTATCTGCATTTTTAGATAATATACCATTTGTTGCAACTATAATTCCTTTAATAATAACTTTAGGAAATAGTGGGGTAGATACAATTCCTCTTTGGTGGGCAGTATCTTTAGGTGCTTGTCTTGGTGGAAATGGAAGTATTATAGGGGCATCAGCAAATGTAATTTTATCAAAGATATCCGAGAAAAATGGATATAAGATAACATTTTTACAGTATTTAAAAATAGGATTTCCTTTAATGATAATGTCTATAGTTTTAAGTACATCATATCTTTTAATAAAATATTAAAAGATGATTTTAATTTTATATAATCATCACATAAAATGATGATTCTTAGTGACTATTACTATAGATAAAGTTAATAAGTTAATTTAAAAAGATTAAAGTGAGATTAGATAAGTCATACAGAAGTAAATAATAACTTTGTATGACTTTTACTTTTATTATAAAGTTATTTAATTAGAAAAATTCTATACTATGAAGTATAATAAAGTTGTTACATAAAGCATTTACATATCTAATTATATAAAATAAATTTAAAAAAGAAGGTGTTTTTTTTGATAGTAAGTACAAAACTTGGATTAATAGAAGGTGTTTTTGAGAATAATCAATATGTATTTAAGGGAATTCCTTATGGAGAAGCTCCCATAGGAGAGAAAAGATTTAATAAAGTAGAGCCTAAAAAACCTTGGGAGGGAGTTTTAAATTGTAAGGAATTTAGTAAGATATGTGTTCAGAATGTAGAAGATAAGGAAACTATATCAGAGGATTCTTTAACTATTAATATATGGACAAAATCTGTAGACGCTCCTAAAAAGGCAGTGGTTCTTTGGATACATGGTGGCGGTTTCACAAGAGGTACAGGAAGTGATGAAAAACAATCAGGTATTAATTTTGCAGATGATAACATAGTTTATGTTTCTTTAAATTATAGATTAGGGGTGCTAGGGTTTTTAGATTTAGAAAGTATACTAGGAAAAGAGTATAAGTCTTCTGGAAATAATGGAATATTAGATATTATTGAAGGATTAAAATGGATAAAAGAAAATATTGAGTTTTTTGGTGGAGATAAAGATAATATTACTGTTATGGGAGAGTCTGCAGGGGCAAAATGTATAGGTGCACTTTTAGTTAGCCCTTTAGCTAAAGGGTTATTTAATAAGGCTATTTTAGAAAGTGGTTCTTTCCAAGCTATTAGGGATAAAAATACTGCAAAAAAAGTAACAGAAAGATTTTTAAAGGTTTTAGAGATAAATAAGAACAATAAAGAAAAATTATTTTCTTTAAGCTGTAGAGAAATTTTAGATGCCCAAAATAAAATGTCTAATTCAGAAATAGGAAATCTTCAAATTTTTGGTCCTGTAGTAGACGGAGAAGTTTTTCCTTATGAGCCTATAGAAGCTATTAATAAAGGAGCAGGTTCTAAAGTTTCACTTCTTATAGGAACTAATCTTAAAGAAGCAAATTTATATTTATTCTTTAGTGAAGATTTAAGAAACAAAAAAGAAGAATGTATTAAGGATATTTTTGGAGAAAATTATAAAAATGTTTTTGAATCATATAATAGATGTAAAACTTGTGACGATGATGGTGATTCATGGCAAAGGGTATTAACAAATTATTTATATAAGTTATATAGTTATAGACTAGCTAACGAGTTTGCAAGGTTAGGAGAAGATGTATACTTATATAGATTTGATTGGAGTGGAAATATAGGCCCTTGTCATGGTCAAGAGTTACCTTTTGTATTTAAAGTAACAGGAAGTGAACCGGTTTTATTTAATCTAAAGGAAGAGGATTTACCTTTAGGAGAAAAAATGAATATGTATTGGAAAAACTTTATACAAAGAGGAAACCCAAATGGAGATAGTCTTACATATTGGGAGAAGTTCACTGAGGATAACAGGTCATTAATAATATTTAATAAGGAAATAAAAAAAGAAATATTAAATGATAATTGGGACGATAAGTTATGCATAAATCAAGGGTTCATACTTTAAAAATTATTGACAAATAAAAAATAAGTGATAGAATAAATCGTGAACAATTAAAAATCATACAATAAAAAGTATCTTTTTAGATACTTTTTATTTAGATTAATAGTTTGTATGCAAACTATTAAGAACTTAAGATAAAGGGGAGATAATATGCCAACACTCTTAATTCCAGCTATTATATTCATATCTCTAGCATTAGTATTTTATACTATAGGTGTTTGGGGGGAGTTTTTAGCTAAAACATTAAAGAAAAAACATGTAATTATATTTTGGTGTGGTTTAGTGTGTGACTTTTTAGGAACATTTACTATGAGTTTAATTGCAGCGTCAGGAACTGATAAAGGAATAACAAGTACAGAACTTTTAATACATCAAACAACAGGTACTTTAGCTATAGTACTTATGTTATTTCATGCTATATGGGCAACTTGGGTGTTTAATAGAGGAAGTGAAAAAGCAAAAAAGGCTTTTCATAAATTTAGTTTAGTTGTTTGGGTAATATGGCTTATACCATATTTTGTTGGAATGTATATAGGAATGACAGGCTAAAATATGGACAAGATATAAATAATAAAATATAAAAAAACATCATTTCTTTTTGATTTGATGTTTTTTTATGTACAAAGGAGATTTCAAAATTTTAATATATGACTTATAATTATATTTAGACATAAGTTTATTTAGGAGGGAATTTAAATGGAAAAATTAAATATTTTAGGTACAGGATTTGCTATGGCAACGAAGTGTTATAACACTTGTTTTACTTTATCAAAGGATGATGAGTATTTTTTGATAGATGCTGGAGGTGGAAACACTATATTAAGTAATTTGGAAAAATCTAATATACCAATAAACAAAATACATAATATGTTTATATCTCATACTCATAATGATCATATCTTAGGAAGCGTTTGGGTTATAAGAGCTGTAGCTCAAAGTATGCTAAATAATAAATATGGTGAAGAAAATTTCAATATTTATGGGCATAAAGAAGTAATAGAAGCTATAAAAACTATGAGCTTATTAACTCTTCAAGGAAAGTTTACTAAAATGTTTGGAAATAGAATAGTATTTCATGAGGTCACAGATGGATATGAAACTAAGATTTTAGGGCGAAATACTGTTTTCTTTGATATAAATAGCACAAAAATACTTCAATATGGATTTAAAACAACTCTTTCAAACGGTAAAGTTTTAACCTTTTTAGGAGATGAACCTTATAGAGAGGGTGTAAAGAAATATTGCCAGGAGGTAGATTATCTATTCCATGAAGCTTTTTGTCTTTATGAGCAAAGGGATATTTTTAAGCCTTATGAAAAACATCATGCAACAGCTAAGGATGCTTGCTTAAATGCTAAAGAATTAGATGTTAGAAATGTTATTTTATATCATACAGAAGATAAAAATTTAAATAATAGAAAAGAGCTTTATACAAAAGAAGGACAAGAGGTCTTTAATGGAAATATATATGTGCCTGATGATTTAGATGTAATAGAATTATAATCTTTTGAAATTAATATTTATATAGGATTAATTTGTAAAATTTATTAAAATATATCTACTATATCTTAAAATTAATGTTATAATAGACTAGCTATTAATATATATAAATATAATTTAATTTCAAAAGGAGAAGTATATTATGCCAATATGGTTAATCTATGCTCTGTTAGGAGCATTTATGGCAAGTATGACTACTATATTTACTAAAATAGGTGTTAATAATTTAAGTCCAAGCTTAGCGGCTACAATAAAAGGTATTATAATGGCTATATTTTTAATTGGGGTATCTATTGTACGCCAAGATTTTACGTCAGGGAATAGCAATATTTTTGATTATAAAAAGGATTTGATATTTCTAATACTTACAGGGATATGTGGAGCTTTATCTTGGGTATTTATGAATATGGCTTTAAAGTATGGAAAAGTAACTCAAGTTGCTCCAATTGATAAAATGTCTGTTGTAATATCTGTTGTTATGGCAATGATTTTATTTAAAGAAACTATGTCTATAAAGGCTATTTTTGGAGTTATATTAATTGCAATAGGTGGAATAGTAGTTGCACTAAATTAAAAAAATCTCTCATCTGAATTGGTGAGAGATTTTTTTTATATAAGACCACATTCTTTAAGGACAGATAATATATTTTTTTCTTTTGGGAAAAATATATTAATACCATTAAAATTAGTAGATATAAAATCTTTAAAAACATGTACTTTGTTAATATCTTCTAATAAATTGATATTAATACACATATGATTTGTTGATATTTCTAGTGTTTTACATATATCATCAATTTGAATAATGTAGCCATCTTGATAAAAATCATTAATAATGATGCCTTGGTTTTTTGTTCCTATATAATTTAATTGTTTAAAGAATTTATTTATTGATATATATAATAAATAAATACTAATAATAATAAAAATAAGGAAAATAAAGTTTGAACTAGTAGAGATATATAAGAAATCTGGAGTTATGGAAAAGTAGCTAACTGCAGAAAAAATGATAAGTAAAGCTATACAAAAGGTAAGAATAATTTTTTTATCATGGGATTTATTTATTTTTTTGAATAAAATGTAAGTGTAATTATAAATGTCCTCTTTTTTTATGTCATAGCTATAGAGCATTTTTAAATCTCCTTTATAAAAATATGTTTTTTAAGAGCTTCTTCTAAATGTATAATTAAGTTATTTCGAGTATTTTTATCATCACATTTTACAATGCAAATTATTTTTCTATTCTTAGAGATGAAAATAAATTCATTGTATAGAGAAACAGAGTCAATATCACTAAAAGGTATATATAAGGATATTTTATTATTCATAATTTGTATATAGTCTTTGTTTAGAGAAAATTTATTGTTTCCTAAAAATAAGTTAAGTTTAGTATATTCTAAGGATATTAAATGTGAATTATTCTTTTTATTTAAATAAATTAACATAAACAATGATGATATAAACACAATAATTACCTTTAAGAAAAATTCTAATAATATAGTTATATTATACAAAAAACCATGAATAGACCAAAGTATATCTATGTTCATAAAAAGATATACCTTTAAAGATAATAAAGCAAAAAAAATTAGAGAAATATATATAGAAAATTTAATTATTAGTGTTTTGCAAAGTCTAGAGTTTATAGAATTTTTATAATAACTGCTTTGACAGATATAACCTTTTATATCTTTTATATTTTTTGAGTTAATTGTGAAATCTAAAGTAGTAATATAATTGTACACTAAATCCGTCCATCTCCTTATTACTTTTTATAATATAGGATAATTTTATCTAATATTAGAATAAATTTCAATATTAATATAAGAAAATTAAATTTTTTATAAAAATAATATAAATTTAGTATAAAATGCATAAAAATAAGGAACCTAAAGTTTTGAGGTTCCTTATTTTTCTATAATTTTAGAGATTTTTAAATTCAACTAGAGCACAGCCTTCAAAATATAGAATATTATTATCAGCACAGTATTTAGTGAGCTCTGGGCTTCTAGCTCCAGGTTGAGCTAAAAGATACTTAATATTTAAATTTTTAGCCTCTTTTAAAAGTTTTAACCCAATAGAAGGGTTTACACAAAAGTCAATAGCCTTAAACTCACAAGGTATATCTAATAGGCTTTTAAATGTGTTTTCACCACCATAAGGACTTACAGAAAATATGTTATAACCTAAGCTTTTGAATTCATTATATATTTTGTTAGCATATTTTTTAGGGTTAGAAGTGTCTCCTATAATAACCCAAGTATTTTCTTGTTTTAAAACATCTAATATATTCATGATTAATCTCCTTTAAAGTAATTTAAATATATTTATAAATATAAAATGTAAGTAATAATATTATTTACTTTTAATGATTATAAAATTAATAAAATATTAAAAAAAATAACATAAGAAATTAAATTTATAATGGTATAATAATTATAGAAAGTAAATATTTTTAAAAATAGATACAATATTAAAGTTTAAAATATAATTAACATAATTAGATTAAGTAGAGTGATAAAATTTAGTAATACGTTAAATAAATAGGTAAATTTTATTGACCTATTATTAATTTTTTATTATACTAAATAAAGAAAAAATAGATAACTGTATTTATTATACCATTAATTTCTTGAAATTTAATAAATTATAAGAGTAGCAAATGAAAAGTGGGGTATAGCATGGAAAAAATTTTAAAAATAAAGGAAAAGATAAATATTATAAGAGAAAGTGCAACTTTCCTTATAGAGGATGATTATCAGTATTACTTTTTCATAGGACAACTTGCTTATTTTATAGAACGTAAATCAAAATTGGATATGGAAAGGTGTTGTAAGGCCATTAAGTTATATGGGGATAAGATTAGTAATAAATCCTTAAAAGAATATATAATAAATAGATTTTCAATATATGCTTATGGATTTAATGAAAATTATGAAATATTTAAGAGAATATTTTCAGCAGTGCTAATATATGAGCCTGAGGTAAATATAAAGGATATGTTAGATATATTTTATTTAGGTACATATTTTGATAATTTAATTTTTGATTTTCAAGAGGAAGAGTTAAAATTTAAAAGAGAAGTATGCTTAGAAAAGTTAAAAGATTCAATGAATAAGGAGTTAAAAAATATAAATATTACAGAAGCTTATGAGATATTAAAAAATTAAGGTGTTTTTTATAAAGATTTTTAATATTTGCACTAAAGATAGATTTTCAAGTGTTAAAGTGTAATTTAAAACTAATAAATAATATATAATTTAATATGTTAAATTATATATTATTTATTAGTTTAATTATGGAAACGTTTAAATTAGAGGGGGTAACATTGAAAATTTCAAAGTTGAGAAATAAAAAATATTTAATATTAAGAAAAAGTACAGTGTGTGATGCAAAAGACATAATAGATTATTTAAATTGTGTAGGTGGGGAGAGTGATTATTTATTATTTGGAAAAGATGAATTTATTTTAAATGTAGAAGAAGAAAAATTATATTTAAAAAAGATAAATAAAGATAGCGATTCTCTTATGCTTTTAGGAATTATAGATGGTGAAATTATAAGTGTTTCTCAAGTATATAATGTAGAGGGAGAGAGAATAAAACATAATTGTGAAATAGCAATATCAGTTAAAAAAAAGTATTGGAGAAATGGTATAGGAACTATTATTATGAAGGAACTTATAGATTTTGCTAAGGAGAAGAATAAGAAAAATATATGTCTTACTGTAAATGGTTCAAATCACCAGGCTATAAAGATGTATGAAAAATTTGGATTTAAAAAGATTGGAGAGAATAAGGAGTATTATAAGGTGAATAATAAATTTTATAATAGAATTCTTATGGATCTTTCAATATAATAATATTAAAAAGGAGCTGTATCAAAATAGCTTATTATCTATCACATGTGTTTTTTGCTTAGGTTATTTACATAATTAGTTAGATAATTTGTTTTGATACATCCCTTTTATATAGAGATATATTTATTAATTAAGTACATAACATTATGATATAATATGAAATATGTTAATATTGATTTCATGAGTATAAATATGATAAGAAAGGGGAATTAAAGTAAGTATATATTAAATATATTTCACAAAAAATAGAGATGAATAAAATGATACATAAAACTATGTTATCTTCATATAGCAGTGAGAATGACTGGTTTGGAACTAACTATACAGTAAATTTATATCGTGGATGTTCACATGGATGTATTTACTGCGATTCAAGAAATAGTGTTTATAAGATATTAAATTTTAATAAAGTTACTCCAAAAGTAGATGCTATTGAAATTGTAAAGAAAGAGTTAAAAAGCAAACGAAAAAAAGGTGTTATATCAATAGGGGCTATGAGTGATCCGTATAATCCACTAGAGAATAAATTAAAATTAACTAGAAATTTTTTAGAAGAAATAAATAAAGAGAGATTTGGAGTTTCTATAGATACTAAAAGTTCTTTAGTTACTAGGGATATAGATATATTAAAAAAGATTAGGGAGCATTCACCAGTTATAGTAAAGCTCACTATAACAACTTTTAATGATGATTTATGTAGAAAAATTGAAAGATGTGTAGATAGTACAAAAAAAAGATTTGAAGCCTTAAAAGAGCTTTCTAATAATGGAATTTATACTGGGGTATTATTACTTCCTATATTGCCATTTATAAATGATGATGAAGAAAACATAAGAAATATAATAAGAGAAGCTTATAGATGTAATGCAAAATTTGTTTTTAGTTATTTTTTAGGGGTTACACTTAGGGGAAACCAGAGGAGTTATTTCTATGAAGCATTAAAAGAAATCTTTCCTAAAGATAATTTTATAAAAAAATATGAAGAATTTTATAAAGATAAATCTAATTGTATTTCTTTAAAAAATGAAAAATTGTTAAAAGTTTTTAAGGATGAATGCGAAAAATATAATCTTTTATATAAAATTGAGGATATAATAAAAGACTATAAAGCTAGCTATAGTCTTGAACAACTTAAATTATTTTAGTGCTACACATTATAATATGGGAGGTGAAATGCTGTTTAATTTACTAAAACTTTACAGCATATATAATGAAAAAATATAAAGGAGAATTTATTTTACTCTTAACTGCAATAATTTGGGGAGGAGGGTTTATAGCAACTGATATTTCTTTAGATTCTTTAACTCCTCTTCAAGTTATGACATTTAGGTTTTTAATAGCAACTATTGTTCTTAGCTTAATATTTATAAATAAGTTAAAAGGAATAAATAGGTCTATTTTAAAAAAAGGGATATTAATGGGATTCTTTTTATTTATAGGATTTGTATTTCAAACAGTAGGACTTAAATATACAACTGTTTCAAATAATGCATTTTTATCAGCTATAGCAGTTATATTTGTGCCTTTAATTGGATTATTATTTAAAAAGAAAATAGATAGATATGGCGTAATAGGTACTGCTTTAACAGTGATAGGAATTGGAGTTTTAACTATAGAAGGAAGTTTTTCATCTATAAATATAGGAGATATATTAACTATAATAGGATCTATATTTTATGCAATGCAAATCATTTTAGTAGATAGTTTTGCAAAAGAGGAAGATGTAGTAGTTTTAACTATAATACAAATAGCAGCATGTTTTGTATTTTCCTTGATAGTAATGGTTATAAGAGGAGATTTATATTTTGACCCTACAGTTAAAGGTATAGGTGCAGTAGTATATTTAGGATTATTTAGTACTGCAATAGGATTATTTCTACAAGTTTTAGGACAAAAGACTACAACAGAAACGAGAGCTGCAATTATAATGGTTACAGAATCAGTTTTTGGAACAATATTTGCAATAATACTATTAAATCAACTTCTAACAATTAGAGTTATTATAGCTTGTATAATAATATTTGTAGCAATTATAATATCAGAGGTAAAACCTTTATCTAAGAAAGTAAAAGGATAAAAGTATAGAGAGCATAACACTTCTCTATACTTGTTCTCTAATGTTTTTTATTTAGTTTTCTCTTTTTATTTTTATTGGTGCAGTAAAGTGACCAAAGCATAAAGAAAGGAAGAAAGTATAAAAATATAAGTATATATTGCTCTTTCAAACTTTTCACACCCTAAGAGGTTTTATATTAATTTATGAAATCACATAGAGATTTGTTAATTATAAGAAGAAATAAGGAAAATTAAATTAAATATAGATTTAATATACATATGAATGATATAATGGGAAAGAAAATATTTTATATTAAATTTCTAGTTTAACATATAGATAGGATGTGCAAGTAAATGGATGAAGTAAATAAAGAAATACTAAAGACTCTAAAAGGTTTAGAAAGTGAACTGATAAAAATAAGACAAGATATAGGAGAAATAAAAAAAGAAGTAAGTGCTCTTGGAAAAGATGTTTATACAATTAATGATCATGTAGAGGGAATAAAGATTGATGTATCATCAACAAATAGAAATATAAATGAAATAGAAAAAAATCTTAGTGGATTTAAAAATTCAAAGTTTTATAGTGAATACATAAAATTAAATAAATAGAAAAAAGGCTGTATCAAAATAGTTTGTCACCTATATAGGGATAATTTTACTTTTGATATAGCCCTTTTTTATATTAAAAATAGGGTTTATAATTATTGTGTTATAAATTTAAGATAATTATAAATGTTAGAAGGGAATTTTTATGAAAACAAAGTTATTATTAATAAGACATGGAGAAACAAACTGGAATAAGTTAGGTAAATTTCAAGGGAGTATAGATATAGAACTAACAGAAGAGGGAAAAAAGCAGGCTAAACTTTTAAATAATAGGCTTAAAGATAAGTTTGATTTTATATACACAAGCCCCTTAAAAAGAGCTAAGGAAACAGCAATGATACTAGCTCAGTCTTCAAATAAAACATTAAATATAGAAGAAAAAATGAAAGAAATTAATTTTGGAAGCTGGGAAGGGCTTACTATAAAAGAAATAAGCGAGAAATATAATAATGAATTTAATAATTGGAAAACAGATAAGCTAGAAGGAAAAATAGTAGGAGGAGAATTGAGCTTAAAGAATGCTTCTCTTCGTGGAACTAATTGCGTATTAGATATAGTTAAAAGACATAAAGGACAAACTGTTGCCGTTGTAGCTCATGGCGGAATAATAAAGGCAAGTTTAATTGGAATATTTAATTGGGACATGACAATGTATCATAAAAGTGCACTTGGAAATACATCAATTACAGAAATAATTTTCACAGATGATTTAAAGCCTGTTTTAGTAAAATTAAATGATACTACACATTTAGATTCCTTGGCAGAGAAAATAAAGTATGTTTAAAATTTTCAATAACATTCCTTTTAAGGTTAAAAGATATTTTATAAATAAATAAAATATAGACAAAATATTTATATATACATAGAGATATTTTATTAATATTATAAATTATTTTTATAAAAAGAAAAAAGTATCATAGTGTGTATAATATTTTTTATATAAGGAGTGAATGAAATGACTAAGAAAAAAAACCAAGTTAATAAACAAAATTCAAAGGGCAATATAGATGAAACAAGAGAGCCTAAAAGCAATTGGATGAGTTAAAAGTTATAATATTTATATAGGTGTAGAGGAGATTAGTATTATGAACAATAAAGAAAATAAGAAAACAGCTACTGATAATCAATGGTCAAGTTGTAAAGCAAGTGCGTCTTCAGAGTGTCAAAAAAATGGTGATAAAAAATAATAACATTTATGGAAAGTAGTTGATTTTATGAAAAAACCACAAGGTAAAAAGTTTGAAAATAATAATGGCTCAACTAAAAGAAATGCACAATCTAAACAAAACCCAAATGAGCAAAAATAAAGGAGAAATCCCTACTATATTAATGTAGGGATTTCTCCTTTATTTACTATATTTTTCTCGTCTCTTTTCATGCCTTATTTTTCCTATATCTCTTCCGAGTAGAAATGAACCCATTAAAACTATAATAAATCCTATAATTATAAAAATTATTTCATATGTACTGTTAGTTAAAGTTAGTGCTAAGAATACAATTCCTAAAATTATTAGTAATAAACCTTTTAGAATATGTTTTTTAAACAAAACTACCTTCCTCCTTTATAAAACTATATGGTTTAATTTTAACATAAAATTCGATATTATAAAAAAATAAACATATTATTCCTATAAAATCTTTTAATAGATATTATAGGAAACATAGAGACAAAGTATATCAATGTACGTTAGACAGCATAATTTCTCTATAAAAAATTACTTATTAATAGAATTTAAGAATATAGTATTCTTTTTTACATAGAAAAACACGAACTATATCCATAAAAATATTTAATTTAATTTGACTTTTTGTGATTAGAATGGTACTATATAAATGAAATACGAATTATATAAAATATTTTAAAAATATAATTCGTAAAATAAAAGATGTGAATATTTTCTGGAGGAAGTTTATGGTTAACGTATTTTATGTTGAGAAAAAATTGGGCTTTAACGTAGAAGCTAAAAATTTATTAGCAGATTTTAAAGAAAATCTGTCAATAATATCTTTAGAAAATGTTAGAGTAATAAATAAGTATATAGTTGTTTCAGATAAGGAGTTAGATGTTTTAGGTATATCTAATATACTTCATGAGGAAACAGTTGATTATATAAATGATGATTTTAACTTATCAGAAGATGAATATGCTTTTGGAGTAGAATTTTTACCAGGGCAGTATGATCAAAGAGCACAGTCAGCTAAAGAATGTTACGCTATTTTAAATGATGCTCATGTAAATGTTAGATGTGCAAAAATAATAATCTTAAAAGGAAAGCTTTCAAATGAGGATATAGCTTCTATTAAAAAGTACTACATAAATCCTGTGGATTCTAGAGAAGTTAATCCCAAAAGTTTAGAAGTTAACCTAAACTTTAATTCACCAGATGAAGTTAATATAATAGATAATTTTATAAATATGTCAGAAGAAGATTTAAAGAATTTCCATAAGTCCTTTGGACTTGCTATGACAATAGAAGATCTTTTAGTTATTAAAGATTATTTTAAAGAAGAGGAAAGAAATCCAAGTGTTACCGAAATAAAAGTAATTGATACTTATTGGTCAGATCATTGTAGACATACAACCTTTGAAACAAATATTACAGATGTTGATATAGAAAGTGGTCTTTTTAACAATTCTTTAAAAGAAACATTTAAACTTTATGAAGGATCTAGAGAGTTTGTTTATGAAAATAAAGACAGAGCAATTACTTTAATGGATATTGCAGTTATATCTATGAAAGAGATGAGAAAAAGAGGAGCATTAGATGATTTAGACTTGTCTGATGAAATAAATGCTTGTTCTATAAATGTAAAAATAGAAACTACTAATGGACCTAAAGATTATCTTTTAATGTTCAAAAATGAAACTCACAATCACCCAACTGAAATAGAACCTTTTGGTGGTGCTGCAACTTGCTTAGGTGGAGCAATAAGAGACCCATTATCTGGTAGAACTTACGTATATCAAGCTATGAGAGTTACAGGAAGCGCTGACCCTAGAGTTTCAATTGAAGATACTTTAAAGGGAAAACTTCCACAAAGAAAAATAACTTTAGGAGCAGCTCATGGTTATAGTTCTTACGGAAATCAAATAGGACTAGCTACTGGAGAAGTTAGAGAAATTTATCATCCAGGATATGTTGCAAAGAGAATGGAAATTGGAGCAGTTTTAGGTGCGACGCCGAAGGAAAATGTAGTTAGAGAAGTTCCAGTGCTAGGTGATGTAATAATCTTACTTGGTGGGAAAACAGGTAGAGATGGTTGTGGAGGAGCTACTGGTTCATCAAAGGAACATACAGAAGAGTCAATAGAAAATTGTGGAGCAGAAGTTCAAAAGGGTAATCCTCCAACTGAGAGAAAAATTCAAAGATTATTTAGAAATAAAGAAGTTTCAACTCTTATTAAAAGATGTAATGACTTTGGAGCAGGTGGAGTATCAGTTGCAATAGGAGAACTTTGTGACTCATTAGATATAAACTTAGATTTAGTTCCTAAAAAGTATGAAGGATTAGATGGAACAGAACTTGCAATATCAGAATCTCAAGAAAGAATGGCTGTTGTTGTTAAAGAAGAGGATACTAAAAAGTTTATAGATCTAGCAAACAAAGAAAACTTAGAAGCTACAATAGTTGCAAGAGTAACTGATACAGGATACATGAGAATGTATTGGCAAGGAAAGAGAATAGTAGATTTAAAGAGAGCATTTTTAAATACTAATGGTGCTAAACAATACTCAAAAGTTTTAGTAAATGCGCCAAAAGAAGATGAAAACTTCTTTGAAAATCATAAAAAGAATATGATTAAACAATCACTTAAAGAAAGTTTTGAAAGTGCTTTAAAGAACTTAAATATAACAAGTCAAAAGGGATTAGTTGAAACCTTTGATTCAACTATAGGAAGCAATACAGTTCTTATGCCTTTTGGTGGAAAATATCAATTAACACCAGCTGAAGGTATGGCATGTAGAATACCAGTTTTAGAAGGTGTATCAGAAACTGCAAGTTTAATGGCAAATGGTTTTAATCCATATTTAGCTTCTTGGAGCCCATACCATGGTGCATATTACAGTGTAATAGAATCAGTCACCAAGATAGTTGCTATGGGTGGAAAAATAGATAGCATTAGATTAACTCTTCAAGAGTATTTTGAAAAGTTATATAAAAACCCAGAGAGATGGGGCAAGCCATTTAGTGCATTACTTGGAGCATATAGAGTACAAAAGGATTTAAATATTCCTGCAATAGGTGGAAAAGATTCAATGTCTGGAAGTTTTGGAGACATGGATGTACCACCAAGTTTAGTTTCTTTTGCAGTAACAACAACTAATGCTTCTAATGTAATTTCACCAGAATTTAAAAGTTTAAATTCTAAAATAGTTTTTATTAAAACAACGAGAAATGATGAAGAAATTATTGATTTAGAAGAATTTAAAAAGAATATGGAAGTTGTTTCAAAACTTATAGAAGAGAAAAAAGTTATAAGTGCCTTTGCCGTAAGATTTGGTGGAGTATTTGAAGCTATAAGTAAAATGACTTTTGGTAATATGATAGGTGCTAAAATATTTAACTTAACTAAGGAAGAATTATTTGATGCAAGTTATGGTTCTTTAGTTCTAGAAGTTAAAGAAAATGTAGACCTAGAAAAGGAATTTCATAAGGCAAACTATTTAGAAATAGGTGAAACAAATGATACTAAGTCTTTAGAAATAATGGATGAAGTATTTAGCCTTGAAAGTCTTTTAGTTTCATTTAAAGAAGGCTTATCTAAAGTATTTAAAGAAAAAACTAAAGATTTAAATGAAAATATAGAAAACAAATCATTTAACTGTGAATCAAGAGTTTCACCAAAAATAAAAATTGCAAAACCTAAAGTTATAATACCAACTTTCCCTGGAACTAACTGTGAATATGATAGTGCAAGAGCATTTAAAGATGCTGGGGCGAAAACAAAAATAGAAGTATTTAGAAATTTAAACAATGAAATGTTAAATGAATCTATAAAAAGTCTTGAAAAAGAAATAAGAAGCAGTCAAATAATAATGATTCCAGGAGGATTCTCAGCTGGAGATGAGCCAGATGGGTCAGGTAAATTTATAGCCACAGTATTTAAAAATGAGAGAATTAAAGATGCTGTAATGGATCTTTTAAATAATAGAGATGGATTAATCCTTGGAATTTGTAACGGCTTCCAAGCACTTATAAAATTAGGACTTGTGCCTTTTGGTGAAATTAAAGATATAACAGAGGATATGCCAACTTTAACTTACAATAATATAGGTAGACATATGAGCTCTATAGTTAGAACTAAAATAACATCAAATCTTTCTCCTTGGTTTAGTGAAGTAAATGTAGGAGATATACAAAATGTTGCAATTTCTCATGGAGAAGGAAGATTTGTGGCTTCAGAAGAAGTTATAAAATCTTTATTTGAAAATGGTCAAGTTGCTACTCAATATGTTGATTTAGAAGGGAAAGCATCTATGGACATGCCGTTTAATCCAAATGGTTCAATGATGGCAATAGAAGGTATAACAAGTTTAGATGGAAGAGTTTTAGGTAAGATGGGACACTCAGAAAGAATTGGTGAAAATCTTTATAAAAATATTCCAGGAAACTTTGATCAAAAAATATTTGAGTCTGGTGTTAAATACTTTAAATAAGATTTTTTAATTTATTTAGATGCTGTTGATTTTAGATAACTTGGGAATTAACTTAATTTTTGTCTAAAATCAACAGTAAATTAAAGCATCACTTATAGTATGAAAAATAAATACATAAACATAAAACAAATTTTATGTGGATTTATAGGAGAGAGGGTTAAAAATGAAAGTTGCTATATTTTTTGGAAGTAAATCAGACACTGAAATAATGAAAGGTGCAGCTAATGCCTTAAAAGAATTTGATATAGAGTTTAAAGCTTATGTGCTATCAGCACATAGAGTTCCTGAAAGGCTTTCAGAAGTTTTAGAGGAAGTTTGTGAAAATGGATGTGAAGTAATAATTGCAGGAGCAGGCCTTGCAGCACATCTGCCAGGAGTAATAGCATCACAAGTAACAGTGCCAGTTATTGGTGTTCCATGTAATGGAGCAGTAGGAGGGGTAGATGCTCTATATTCAATAGTTCAGATGCCAAAATCGGTTCCTGTTGCAACAGTTGGAATAAATAACAGTTATAACGCGGGAATGCTTGCTGTAGAAATTCTTTCTATAAAATACCCAGAAATTAAAGAAAAACTTATAAAATACAGAGAAGATATGAAGAAAAAATTTGTAGAAGAAAATGATGAATTTATTTTTGAATAATAAATAATAACTATAAAAATAAAGGTAGTAATAAGGAGTGTAAAAGTTATGAAAAAAGAAATGTTATATGAAGGAAAAGCAAAACAAATATATGGAACAGATAAGGCTGATGAAGTTATAGTTTACTATAAAGATGATGCTACAGCATTTAATGGAGAAAAAAAAGGTTCAATAGAAGATAAGGGAGCCTTTAATAACAATATAACTTCAATAATCTTTAAAATGTTAGAAGAAAACGGAATTAAAACTCACTTTATTGAAAAATTAAGCGAAAGAGAACAACTTTGTAAAAAGGTTTCTATAGTTCCACTTGAAGTTATAGTTAGAAATGTAGCTGCTGGAAGTATGGCAAAAAGATTAGGTATAGAAGAGGGAACTCCACTTAAAACTACAGTATTTGAGATATCTTATAAAAATGACGATTTAGGAGATCCATTAATAAATGACTATCACGCAGTAGCAATTGGAGCTGCAACTTTTGAAGAACTTCAAGAAATTTATGCTATGACAGATAAAATAAATGAATTATTAAAGAGTTTCTTTGCAAGTGTAAATATAAATCTTATAGATTTTAAAATAGAATTTGGTAAAACAAAAGAGGGAGAAATAGTTTTAGCAGATGAAATATCACCAGATACTTGTAGATTTTGGGACGCAACAACTAACGAAAAACTAGATAAAGATAGATTTAGAAGAGATTTAGGAAACGTTAGAGGGGCTTATGAGGAAATATTAAGCAGAATGAACTCAAAATAATTAATTTTAGAAAAGGTAAAAAGGGTATTAGAATTTAGGGAAACTTAGTAAAAAATTAGATTGTAGAGGTAGATAAGGTTATGTATGATGCTATAAATGACAAGCTTAAAGAAGAATGTGGGGTATTTGGGATTTATTCAAAAGATAAATCTTTAGATGTTGCAAGTTACACTTATTATGGACTTTATGCTCTTCAACATAGAGGACAAGAAAGTGCAGGTATTACAGTTTCTAATGGGTTTATAATGGAAACTCACAAAAATCTTGGACTATTAACAGAGGCTTTTTCTAAAGAAGATTTAGATAAATTAACAGAAAGTCTTAGAGGATCTAATGAAGAGCTAGAAAAACAAGATACAGAAGTATTAGGAAATATAAGTATAGGTCATGTTAGATATTCTACAACAGGATCAACTAAAATTGAAAATTGTCAGCCCCTAGTTAGTAGGTCAAAGCTTGGTTCAATAGCTGTAGCTCATAACGGAAACCTAGTAAATGCTGATGTTATAAGAGAACTTTTAGAAGATTCAGGATCTGTATTTCATACTACAATAGATTCAGAAGTTATAATAAATTTAATAGCTAGAAGTGCTAAAAAAGGTATTAGAACTGCTGTATTTAATGCAACACAAGCTATAAAGGGATCTTTTGCCTTAGTTATAATGGCAGAGGGAAAACTTATTGGAATTAGAGACCCTCATGGTATAAGACCTCTTTGCTTAGGTCATATTGATGGAAATTATATTTTAGCTTCTGAAAGCTGTGCATTAGATACAATAGGTGCTGAATTTATAAGGGACATAGAACCTGGTGAAATAGTTATAATAGACCAAAATGGCTTAGATAGCATTAAATATTCAGAAAAGACAAAATGTCAAACATGTTCTTTTGAATATATTTACTTTGCAAGACCAGACAGTATAATGGATGGAATAAATGTTCATGAATTTAGAGTTAAATCTGGAGAAATGCTTTATAAACAAAGCCCAGTTGAAGCTGATATTGTAATTGGAGTTCCAGATTCAGGCCTTGCTTGTGCAATTGGTTATTCAAATGTATCAGGAATACCTTTTGATCCTGGATTTGTTAAAAATAGATATGTAGGCAGAACATTTATAACACCTAATCAAGAGATGAGAGAAAGAGCAGTTTCTGTTAAACTAAACCCTTTAAAGGCAAATGTTAAAGGAAAAAGGGTTATTTTAATTGATGACTCAATAGTTCGTGGAACTACATCAAAGCATTTAGTTGAATCATTAAGGCGAGCTGGGGCTAAAGAAGTTCATTTTAGAGTGGCTTCACCTGCAGTTAAAAATCCTTGTTATTTTGGAATAGATACATCATATAGAAGTGAGCTTATAGGTGCTAATAATTCCGTAGAAGATATAAGAGAGATGATAGGAGCAGATTCTTTAGATTATTTATCTATGGGAAATTTACTTAAGGCTTTAGGAGAAGATAAAGGATTTTGTTTAGGATGCTTTAATGGAGTATATCCAGTATCAACACCAATTGAAACAGATAAAAATCACTTAGAAAGGTAGGAAAAAATTATGGCTATAACATATAAAGACGCAGGAGTTAATATAGAAGAAGGATATAGATCAGTTGAACTTATTAAAGAATATGCTAAAAGAACTTTAAATAATTACGTACTTGGAGGCATAGGAAGCTTTGGTTCTATGATTGAAATACCAGAAGGTTATAAAAAACCTGTTTTAGTTTCAGGGACAGATGGAGTAGGAACAAAACTTGAAATTGCATTTAAAACAAAAAAATATGACACAGTAGGTATAGACTGCGTAGCAATGTGCGTTAATGATATATTATGTCATGGTGCAAAGCCATTATTTTTCTTAGATTATATAGCTTGTGGAAAATTAGAAGCTAATGTATCTTCAGATTTAGTTAAAGGGGTTTCAGATGGATGTTTAGAATCTGACTGTGCTTTAGTTGGTGGAGAAACTGCTGAAATGCCAGGATTTTATAAAGAAGGGGAATACGATATTGCAGGATTTGCCCTTGGAGTTGTTGATAAAGAAAATATTATAGATGGAAGCAAAGTTGAAGAGGGAAATGTTTTAATAGGATTAAAATCTTCAGGAATACATTCAAATGGATATTCTTTAGTTAGAAAAATATTTACTGACTTAGAAGAAGATTTTTATGGAGACTCTGTTTGGAAAACACTTTTAACTCCAACTAAAATATATGTAAAGCCAATACTGTCTCTTATGGAAGAAGTTGATATAAAAGCTATGGCTCATATAACAGGTGGTGGTTTCATAGAAAATATACCAAGAATGTTTGGAGGACGTAATTTTACAGCAGTAGTTAATAAATCTTCTTATGAAATTCCAAATATATTCAAGAGAATAATGGAAAAAGGCGTTGAAGAAGGTCATATGTACAATACATTTAACATGGGAATAGGATTTGTTGTTGCAGTATCTAAAGAAGACAGTAAAAAGACTATGGAAAAATTAAAAGCCTTAGGAGAAGAACCAGTATTATTAGGACATGTAATCTCTGGAGGTGAGGGAGTTTGTTTAAAATAGCAGTTCTTATATCAGGTGGTGGAAGTAATCTTTTATCTATAATAGAAAATATAGAAAAAGAAAATATAGAGGCAAAAATACATTGCGTTATAAGTGATAGACAGTCAGCTAAAGGTATACTAAAAGCAAAAGAAAAAGGCATTGATACCTTTGTTATAAGTAAAAAGGAATATGGAAACAATACATCAGAGAAAATACTAGAACTTTTAAAAGGAAAAGTAGATTTAGTAGTTCTTGCAGGATATCTTTCAATATTAGATGGCGAAATATTAAAAGAATTTAAAAATAAAATAATAAATATTCATCCATCTTTAATACCTAGTTTCTCAGGACCAGGTATGTATGGTATAAAAGTACATGAAGCTGCAATTAAAAAAGGTGTTAAGTTTTCAGGGTGTACAGTTCATCTTGTTAATGAGGAAGTTGATGGAGGAGCTATTATAGAACAGGCTTTAGTTCCAGTGTTTTTTGAGGATACAGCTAAAACTTTGCAAGAAAGAATTTTAGTGGAGGAACACAAAATACTTCCAGAGGTTATAAAGGCATTTAGTTTAAATAAAGTAGAAATAGAAAATGGAAGGGCGAGGATTTTACTATGATAAAAAGAGCTTTAATAAGTGTTTATGATAAAAGTGGAATATTAGAATTAGTTAATTTTTTAAAAGATAATGGTGTTGAAATAATATCAACTGGTGGAACATTTAAATATCTTAAAGAAAATGACGTTGAAGTTACAGAGATAAGCGAAATTACAGGTTCTTGTGAAATGTTAGATGGAAGAGTTAAAACACTTCATCCAATTATTCATGGTGGAATTTTAGCTATAAGAGATAACAAAGAACATATGGATACTTTAAAAGCAAGAAATATAGAAACTATTGATATGGTAGTTGTTAATCTTTATCCATTTTTTGAAAAAGTTAAAGAAGATTTATCCTTTGAAGAAAAGGTTGAATTTATAGATATAGGCGGTCCTACAATGCTAAGAGCTGCTGCTAAAAACTTTAAGGATGTTGTAGTTTTAAGCAATGTTTTAGATTATGAAAAAGTAATAAATGAGATAAAAGAAAGTAATGATGTTTCATTTAAAACAAGAAAAGTTTTAGCAGGAAAAGTATTTAATCTTATGAGTGCTTATGATGGGGCAATATCAAACTTTTTACTACAAGATGAAGAGGAGTACCCAGAATATTTATCTGTGTCTTATAAAAAGTTACAATCTTTAAGATATGGTGAAAATCCACATCAAAGTGCAGCTTATTATGGTTCTTGTGAAGCTAAAGGAGCTATGAATAGCTTTGAGGTTTTAAATGGTAAAGAATTATCTTATAACAATATAAAAGATGTGGATATAGCATGGAAAGTTGCTTGTGAATTTGAAGAGGATATAGCATGTTGCGCTCTAAAACATAATACTCCTTGTGGAGTTGCTATAGGAGACAGTGTACTTGATGCTTATAAGAAAGCCTATGAATGTGATAGTATATCAATTTTTGGAGGAATAGTTGCAATAAATAGAACAATTGATGAAGATACTGCTAAGGAAATGAGTAAAATATTCTTAGAAGTTATAATAGCACCTGATTATACAGAGGAAGCTTTAGAAGTTTTAAGGTCTAAAAAGAATTTAAGAGTTTTAAAATGTGATGTTAAACCAACAAACAAAAATTATATGGTTTCAGTAGATGGTGGAATCTTAGTTCAAGAAGAGGATAAAACCCTTGTTAAAGATTTAAATGTTGTAACTAAGAGAAAACCTACAGATAAAGAAGTGAAAGATATGCTATTTGCAATGAAAGTTGTAAAATATGTAAAATCAAATGCTATAGTTGTTGCAAAAGATAATATGGCAGTTGGAATAGGTGGCGGACAAGTTAATAGAATATGGGCAGCTTGTGAAGCACTAGAGAGAGGAAAAGGGGCTACAGTTTTAGCATCAGATGCGTTCTTCCCATTTGGAGATGTTGTAAAAGAATGTGGTAAATATGATATAAAAGCAATAATTCAACCAGGTGGATCTATTCGTGATAATGAATCTATAGACGAATGTGATAAGGAAGATATAGCAATGGTTATGACAGGAGTTAGACACTTTAAACATTAAGATAAAGATATTAATTTTAAAAGTTCTAAGAAGCTAATTTAATTTCGCAAAGTATTTCTAATATCTTTAAATATTAAATTTCTAAAACTCGTAAACTCAAACAATTACAAATTAATAGTATTTAAAGATAAAAAAATACTAATTGCTTATTAAAATATTCTTTTACACTTTTTAAAATGAATATTTAATAGAATGGTATATATTAGTGTAATAAATTAAAATAATATTAAAGTAAATAAAATTTTTAAGGCGGTTAGATTGGTTTAACCGCTTTAGGTATATTATATATAAGAAAAGGGGAAGTAGCTTTGAAGATACTATTAATAGGTTCAGGTGGAAGAGAGCATTCTATAGCTAAAAAACTTAAGGAAAATAAAAGAGTAGAGAAGATATTTTGTGCTCCAGGAAATGGTGGAACAGCCCTAGAGGATAAATGTGAAAATATAGATTTTTCAGTTAATGATATTGAAGGATTATTAACTTTTGCAAAAACAAATAATATAGAACTAACAATAGTAGGACCTGAGGAACCTTTAATAAATGGAATATCAGATAGATTCATTAAAGAAGGTTTAAAGATATTTGGGCCTAAAAAACAAGGTGCTATGCTTGAGGGAAGTAAATGTTTTTCTAAAGATTTTATGAAAAAGTATGGAGTTAAAACTGCTAAGTATGAGAACTTCACTGATTATGATGAAGCTTTAGGATACTTAAGAGAACAAGAATTTCCAATAGTTATAAAAGCTGATGGATTAGCATTAGGCAAAGGTGTTTATATCTGCGAAAATTTAGAACAAGGTGAAGAGGCACTAAAGGATATAATGGTTAATGATATATTTAAGGGTGCAGGAAAGAGTATTGTAATTGAAGAGTTTTTACAAGGTGTAGAAGCATCTATTTTATCTATAACAGATGGAAAAACAATAAAGCCATTTATTTCAGCTAAAGACCATAAACAGGTGTTTGATGGCGGAAAAGGTCCAAATACAGGTGGTATGGGCGTAATAGCACCAAATACTTATGTAACAGATGAGGTATTAAAAGAATTTGAAGAAACAATAATGAATCAAACACTTTTAGGAATTAGAGAAGAAGGGTTTGATTTTAAAGGAGTTATATTCTTTGGAATAATGATAACTAAAAAGGGAACATATCTTTTAGAATACAATGTAAGACTTGGAGATCCTGAGACACAATCTGTTCTAGCTCTTATGGAAAGTGACTTTTTAGAACTTTTAGAGAGTGCTTTAAATGGAAGCTTAGATAATTTTAATATTTCATGGAAACAAGGCTATTTATGTAACGTAGTTTTAACATCTAAGGGATACCCAGGAAAATATGAAAAGGGATATGAAATAACTATAGGTGATAAGATTAAAGACAATGTTATAATAGCAGGAGCTACTTTAAAAGATGGTGTTTTAGTAACATCAGGTGGTAGAGTTTTATCTTTATTAGGATATGGAGTAGATAAATATGAAGCAATAAAAAATGCCTATGATTTATTAGACAGAGTAAACTTTTATGGAAAGTACTGTAGATTTGATATAGGAAAATAAGCTATTTAGAGGTTATAATAAATTGGGAATAATTAGAAATTTGCAAAGTGTTTTTTAATTTCTAGTTTATAGTTGTTCTAATAATTTGTATAACCTCTTATTAAGTAATAAAGATTATTAATTAGTGTATACAAGGATTATAAAAAATGATATAATTACTTAGAATAATTTTAACTTAGGAGGAAGTATGCTATGAAAAGATTTGGAGTAAATAGTTTTACATCTGATACTGTACCAGAAACTATCTTAGAAATGGAAGAAAGACATAAAAATAGAGTAGAAATAGATAATGATAAAGAGCTTATAGAAAACATACTTGATATAATGCTAGATACATATATGAAAAGATTTGATGAGAGAAGAATAGAGATTATGGCTCATTATAAGGTCATACTTATGCATTTCAAAGAAGACGTTAGATTTTCTGATAACGATATAGATATAAAGTTAGCTGTTAAAAAATTTGAAAAATCTTTAAGAAGACAAATAAAATATACTGATAAAGATTTAAAATGGTCAGGTATTGATGAAATAGTATCTAAAATAACTAAAGAATTTCATGAGACAGCTATTATGAAAGATGAACTTTACATAAGAGTAGTAGAGAAATATGATTATTTCAAAAACACAATTATAGAAAATAGAGAAAGAGTTTTAACTAACTTAGAAAAGGAATCTAAGAAGCTTCTTGAAACTGAAAATGGAATAAGATTTAAGGATGAAATAAATGAAGCCTATAATATGTGTAGAAGTATATTATTTGATGATAAAATATTTAAAGTAGAAGAGTAAAAGTTTAGCTGTATCAGATTTTGATACAGCTAAACTTTTACTCTTCATTATTAGAACAGGGATCATTTTTTATATGTCTTAAGCAAGCTGGTAAAACATTAGTTTTAGCATACGCTTCAATACATTTATAGCAAATTCCTCTATTTGGATATTTTTAATTCTGACTTTTAATTTTGTCCCAATATGCCTTTAAAGCAGTTTCATATTTATTATTTCCAGGAGTGTAGTAAATACTTCCTTTTAAATTTTCTGGCATATATTCTTGCTTTACATAGTTATTAGGATAGTCATGGGGATACTTATATCCTTTAACACCAAGTTTTTTAGCCCCTTCATAGTGGCAATCTTTAAGGTGATTTAAAACTTGGCCAATATCTTTTTTTTCAACATCACTCATAGCTTTAGAAATTGCAGTATATGAACTATTAGACTTTGGACTTGTACTAAGAAGTATAACAGCATGGGATAATATTATTTTAGCCTCAGGCATACCAACCATTTTAGCAGCCTGTATAAGGGAGAAAAATGAAGAGTACATATTTCCCATAGCAAGACCACAATCCTCTGATGCTATAACTAAGAGCCTTCTTATTATATCATCAAAGTGCCCAGTCTTTAGTAAAACTCCTAGAGCTAAAATAGAAGCATCTGTATCACTTCCTCTTATAGATTTTTGAAGCATACTTAAATAATCATAATACTTTGATTCATCCATGAAAAAGCTTTCTGTATTTAGTTCTAAAATAGAGTGTAGGTCTATATGAAGACTGTGCTTTAGATTAGATTTAATTAAAATATCTAAAATATTTATAGCTTTTCTTAAATCACCCTTTGCCATAGTAGAAATTGTTTTAAGTGCCTCAACATCATAGCTAATATTTAAATTATCTTTATTATTTAAAACATTTATAGCATTTTTTATACCTAAACAAATATCTTCAGTGTCTAGGGGTTTAAATTCAAATATTAAGCATCTACTAATTATAGCGCTGTATACAGAAAAATAAGGATTTTCTGTTGTACTTGCAATTAGAGTTATTTGACCGTTTTCTAGATAACTTAAAAGACTTTGTTGCTGACGTTTATTAAAGTTTTGGATTTCATCTAAGTATAGAACAACCCCGTTATATCCATAAAGACTATCTAAACTCTTTGTAATATCCTCAATATCTTTCAAGGATGCTGTAGTTGCATTTAGTTTAAAAAGTTTTTTATCAGTTTGATTTGCTATTATATTGGATATTGTAGTTTTACCAATTCCAGAAGGCCCAAAGAAAATCATATTAGGTATTTCTTTTTTTTCTATAATACGTCTTAAAATTTTATTTTTTCCTATTAAATGTTTTTGACCTACTACATCATCTAAAGTTTTAGGTCTTAATATATCAGCTAATGGTTTCATTTATTTACCTCATTTTATCTTTAATTTATATAAATTATAAGTATTAAATAAAAAAAATTCAATTATTTAATAATACTGTTTTAAATCATTATTAGTTTTATATATAAAAGTAATAATATATAAGTTGTTTTTATTTTTAAAATGAATTATATATTTTAATATTGACAAGCTGTTTATTTTAAGATATAATTTATATT
>JAUNBX010000024.1:0-15350 GCA_030526875.1 Clostridium perfringens
TAAAGTTGTATTAATAATGACAGTTGCTATGACTGTTCCTTACTTCTTTATAGTTATTGCTTATATAAAATTTAAAACAAATAAAAATATTAAAAAATCTTATGAGTTCTTTAGTGTAAAATCAGGTGTTACTTGGGGAGTAATCACAGCTGCAACTTTACTTTTTGCTAATATCTTCTCCATTATACAGCCTATCTTAGAAGGAGAAGCAAATGCACTTTCAAATACACTATGGCTTGCAGCAGGACCTGTAATATTTGCAGTTGTAGGCTGGATTTTATATAAAAGATATGAAATTAAAAAGAAAAAATCATCCAAATTAATGGATAAAGATTCAGTTGCTTAAAATATAATCCTATATTAAAGTATACTTTGTTTTAATATAGGGCTTATTTTAAATAAATAATAATTTATATTAGAATCATTAAGTTAAAAGTTATGTAAAAATCAAAAGTTAATCAGGAAAAATAAAAACCTAGGAAAAATAATCTTCCTAGGTTTTTATCTTTTGTGCATATTCTTAATATATCTTAAGCTACTTGTTTTATTTTTTTAGGCAATATAAATGTTACTATAAGCCCTATAAAAGCTAGTATAGCTAGTATCATAAATATCTCTGAGAACCCAGTGTTCATAACATGTTGATAAGTTTTCTCTATAATTACCTTAGAACCATCTAGCTTTGTTAAATAATCACTTTGTATTTGATTTGCTATACTATGAGGAAGCTTTGATGTATTTTCTGAGATCATACTTTTTACAAAATTCTTTATTATACTAAATATAGTAGTTACATTAGCATTTTGAAATGAGCTTACCATACTGCTTGATGCCATACCACCACTTGATGCCATATTAACTCCACTAACACTTGGCATAACACTTAAAAGCTTATCTGGCATTTGCTTTCCTGCTTCTACAATAAAATTTATTAGTATATTAGGAGAAACTGCAATTCCTATTGATCTTATAAGGGATAAAGTAGATTGTGCTGAACCTACATTCTCTCTTTTTACAGAAGATTGTATTAGATAATTTAAAGGTGTTCCCATGGTAAATCCTACTCCAAGACCTAAAAAAGCAAGTCCAACTATAAGGGATATAGAATTTAAAGCAACTGGTACATAAAATGCTAAAATTAGTGAACCAATTAATGAGGATACAAATCCAAACACTAAAACTAATTTAACTGAATATTTATCAATAATTTTTCCACCAAAAGGTGCTCCAAATCCTGAGAATACTGCCATAAGAGTTACAAAGTAACCTCCTGAACCAAGCTTTAATCCTAAAACGTTACTTGCATATTGAGGAATAAAAATAACTGCCATAAGGCCTACTCCTACTAAAAAAGCCAGTATATATGTTAATAACATTTGTTTTTTTGCAAAATATCTCACGTTTATAATAGGATCTTTAGCTTTTAGTTCTACAAGTATTAATATTGGCAGTAAAACTATAGCTCCTATTAAATAAGAATATGTACTAACAGATTCTAAACTTTTTAAAACTTCTGTGAAGTTTAGGTTTGTTACAAATAACATTACAGATAATATAAATAGGGTTGCAACTGTTGAACCTAATAAATCCATCTTTTTTGCTTTTACCTTAATTGTTGGTATCTTAATTGATATAAGTATTCCAAGAACAATTATAGCTATAGGAACATTAATAAAAAATAATATTCCCCAATTTGCATGTCCAAAATTATCTAATAAAAACGAACCTATTGATGGTCCTATAACTGTTCCAACTCCTGTCATAGCCCCAACAAGACCAAGGGCAGAACCCCTTTTTTTCTCTGGGAAACTACTTCCTATAAAAGCTGTTGCAATTGGAATAACTCCACCTGCACCAATAGCTTCGATAACTCTAGCTACAAGTAAGAAAGTAAAACTCCCTGTATAACTAGATATTCCACAAAGAAGAGAACCTACACCAAAAAGTAAAATACTTAGTGTGAATATCTTTTTTAACCCTTTTCTATCTGCAATTTTACCTACAATAGGCATAGATACTGCATATACTAATGAATATAGAGTTATTATCCATATGCTAGAGTCTGCTGATATATGTAATGTATTTCCCATAATTGTACGAGCTGGTGATACTATGGCTGTATCTAAAGAACCCATAAAAATACCTATTAAGAATGTTATAAGTAGTAATTTTCTTTTCTTTTGACTTATTTCTATACTTTCCATAATTATTTTTAATAAGAGAGCGCTTTCATATAGCAAAGCCCCTTATTAATAAAACCTCCTATATTTTATTTGTACTATGTTCATTTTACTTTAAATTTTTTTATCTGATATGTACATAGTTCATTACATGCTAAATATAATGTTGATTTTTACAAAATCAACATTTAATCATTTCTTTATTTAACTATTTATTTTTAAATTTAAAGATAAATAGAACTCTTCAAAGTTTATACTTCTATCTCTGCAAATATAAATTATGTTATTTAAAATAAGCTTAGCTAACTTTTCACTTGAAATCTCATAATTTATATCTCCACTTTCTTTATGATAATTTAAAATTTCTTTTAAAATATTCTCATAGGGAATGAGGATTTTATCACTTTTATGTTTCTTTCCTCCTGCACTTACCATAACCATAAATGTATCTAAATAATTTGATAAAAACTTATTAATACCATCATAAATAATATAAATTTTTTCTTTAAATTCTTTATCACTATTGTATATTTTTAGATGAGTCTCTTCAACTATCTTTTCCCAATCTGTTTTAATGATACCTCTAACAAGCTCATCTTTATTTTGATAATAGTTATAAAATGTTCCTATACCAATATTGCAATTTTTAGCTAAGTCTCTAATATTTAAAGCATTATACCCTTTATGTACTAATATGTCTTTTCCTTTTATCATTAGTTCTTCTTTTAAGTTACTTATAATTTTAGGCATAATAGTTCCTCCTTAGTGAATTATGTTCATTATAGGTGAAAGATAATCTTTTTTCAATAGATATCTACAATAAATTTAATATCGTTTATCATATATTTCATATTTAACCTTAATATTATTTTATCATAGATTTCATATTTATGTACTATTTTTTTATATTTATGTAGTAGTTTTTTATAAATAGTTAAATTTCTAAGACTTTTCTTTCTTAGAAATTTAACTATTTTATTTTAAGACAAATCTTTTAAAATATAGATTAAGTCTAAATTCCTACTAGTATTTCATTTATTTCATCACTAACTCTTCTTCGTTCCTCATAAACCCATTCTACATCAAAATCTAAATTAAATATTTTTGAAAAAGAATAATACATACTTATTTTTTGATAATAGTTTTCTAATTCTTCTAAGTTTCCACTAAAGCACTCTGGTTTTGATAAAACCTTAAATTTTGCTACAAAAAGTTCGTCAATATATTGTATAAATTTATTCATAAGGTCCTCATTTGAAACATCAAAAGGTACTTTTAAAAGATTCCATTGAATATCTTCTTTTAACTTATATCTTTTTATTTTTTCCAAGATTATTAAATATTCACTTATATCCATTTTTCTATAATAATCAAGTTTTTCTTCTCTACCACTCCAAAGAGCTAATTTTTCATTAAGTGGGAGTGTTTTTATTTTAAGTATTGCGTCAGACGGACCAACTACAGCTTTCTCTATTGGCATATCAAGAGTTTCTATTTTTTCTTTTATAAAATCTTGAGTATCACCAATTGATGCTACATATCCTACATCATAAATTCCCTTTCTCCCAGCTCTTCCAGCCACTTGTTTAACCTCTTGAGAAGTTAGTTCACGAATTTCGTCACCATCAAATTTTCTTATAGACATAAATACTATTCTTTTTATAGGAAGATTTACTCCCATTCCTATAGCATCTGTTGAAACTAAAACCTTAGCTTCCTTGTTTATAAACTGATTATATTGCATTTTTCTAACTTCAGGTGGAAGTGCTCCATAAATTACACTAGTTTTAACTCCATTATCTGCATATTGTTTTGCAATTTCTAAAACTCTCTTCTTAGAAAATACAATTAATGCATCTCCTTCTTCTGCATCTTTATAATTAAAGTTTTTATATTGAACTTCTAAAGGAGTATTTCTTTTATATTCTTTTATTTCATATTCATCTTCACAGTCTTCAATTATAGTTTTTAATATTTCTTTAGAATTTAAAGCACCACATATATGGATTTCTTTGCATTTTAATCCTAAAAGAGCTCTAGTCCAAGCACTTCCTCTTTGAGAGTCATTTATCATCTGTATTTCATCTATAACTGCAATATCATACTCATCTTTTAAATTTGCTTTTTCTATTGTACAAGACATATGAGTTGCACCAAGCTTTAAAATTTCTTCTTCTCCTGTTGCCAGGTCACAAAGAATACCTTCATTATTTAATCTTTCTGAGATTTCTAAGGCTAAAATTCTAAGGGGAGATAAATATAATCCCTTTTTAGCAGTTTTTAACCTTTCAATAGCATTATAAGTCTTTCCTGTATTAGTATCTCCTAAATGAATGTAGAATTTTCTCTTAAATCTTCTAGCTAAAACATACTCATCTTTAGGATTATTAGGAAAATTCTCTTCAAATTCCTTTGCAATAATCTTTGGAATATGATTTTTAGTTAAAGCTGTTATTATCCCTGAATTTAAAAATAAATTATAATTTCCTCTTAAAACCTCATAGAAATCAAAGTTTGTTCCATTTTTACTATTATAAGCTTCTAAAATCTTTTTACCAGTTTCCTCTAAAAGATTTTCATATCTTTCAAAGACCTCATCAAATCCCTTAATACTTTCCTTCTTCATAGATTTTAATTGAAGAAGCTTTTTTCTTATAGTGGCTTCATGTTCAAATAAAGCATTTCCCTTAGTATTATGTACTATTTCTTCTATTTGATTTATTTGATTTTTTAATTTTTTAAACTCTCTTTGCTCTGAATTTCCTTTCATACTCTTTCCTCTCTCTTTTTAAACGTTACAATAATAATAGTATACACTATCTTTTCTAATTATTTCATTATTTTAATCTAAGTAAAATAAAAAACTACTTATAAGTCATGTCATGCTTTAAAACTCATAATAAATTATATTAAATTAATAAATACTATATAATAATACATATTTTAATGTCTTAAACAAAATATATACTATCAAAAAGTATAGTATAAGATAAAAAAGTAAGTACTTGTATTTTAAGTATAAATCTATTAATATAATCGTAATATATAGAATCAGAAGTTTTAGAATATATACCACCAATAGACAATAAGCCAGCTCGTGTAGCTTGGCATGGTTGGTCAGGAGAAGCAGAAAATACAACATTAGATGTTTATCATGCTTGGTTAATTGAAAATTTACCTGGTAAAAGAGTAAGAATTCTTACCCAAGAATCTCAAATAGGTATCCCTGCTAAGGAATTAGCTAAGACAAGACCAAACCCTATGATTAATGGTCCTCAAGAATGGTTAGATGGATTAATTAACTTTAGTATACAAAAATATTACTCTTACTAAAATACTATTACTAAAATAATTACTATATTAATTTTAGTATTTATATCCTATAAGAGTAATATACACTAGCCTAGTACTTACTAAAAACTATTTTCTAAGTTCTATTAATGATTCTATTTTTTCAATTACGTAAATATATGCATCTACTACTCCCTCATTATATATATCAGGAATAATTTTCTCTACAAAAAAATCCAAAAGAATATTAAAATCTTTATTTGCTAACTCATTATCGCTTCTTTTATTAAAATACTCTTTAATATCTTTTTCTAATTTACATCTTTTTTCATCAGATATTGTTATTTTTGCATCTTTATTTGATAATTCTTTATTTTTTAAAAAACCATTACAGATAGAATTGTAGCAATTTCCATCTGCATCATAGTAATCCTCTTTGCTTCCATAATAACCTTCTTGCTTACTATAATCATATGAATTGTTATCCAAGGCTTATTCACTCCTTTTTAACTATTTTACCTATATATTTTATTCAACTAAAACAAATATAGTTACCAGATAAAATATTTTTGTTAAGTAAACTATGATGAATTTATAAACTATAACATTAAAATTTTACAGTCTTTTATATTATTTATGTTTATATCCTAAAAAATTGCTAATACTATATAAGAATATTAAAAGAAGGTGGTGAATAACCTATAAATCAAAATTTATAGGTCTAATATGAATTTAAATATTGGTGTAAATAACAAAAAGAAATTAAAATCACTTAGAAAAATGACTAAGATCCCAAAGTCATCTTATAGTAACTACTACTCTTACAAATATAACGGTGAACCATCCTATAATAACTGCAATAATCATAAAGATTGCAAAAATATGCTCTTTGATAATGATTTTATTAAAAACAGTAAATCTTGCTTAACTGAAATGATGACTGATAATAAATATAAAACATTAGCTATTGCAGGAGCTGGTGTCTCCTTAGGACTTTTAGGGGCTTATATGTTAAAAAAAAGATATTAAAAATAGGCTATGTTTTAACTCATGATAATCTGTTAACTTATCATCTATTAAAACATAGCCTAAATCTTTAGTGCTTAGATAGATTTATCTTGAAATATCTGCAAATTCCCCTAAAACTACATCAATTAAATCTTGTGGTTTTAGTTGAATTTGAACTCCTATTTTTCCACCACTAACAACTATAATATCCAAGTTTTCACCTGACTCATCTATAAAAGTTTTATACAACTTTTTCATACCTATAGGAGAACAACCCCCTCTTATGTATCCTGTATATTTATTTATATCCTTAACAGCTATCATTTCAACACTTTTTTCTTTTGCTGTCTTTGCTGCTTTTTTTAAATCAAGCTCATTTTCAACAGGAATTACAAAAACGAAAAGTTCTCTGTCACTACCTTGAGTTACTAATGTTTTAAAAACCTCTTTAGGATCCCTATTTATTTTTTTAGCTACAGATACACCATCTATTTTTCCATCTTTATTCTCATATGTACTTATTGTATATTCTATTTTTTTTGAATCTAATATACGCATAGCGTTAGTTTTAATATTTCCCATTATTTATCACACCATTTCCTAAAATATTATTTAATTTATATAAATCATTAATTCTGTAACAACATTAATTAATATTAAATATTTTTAAAATTAATACAATCCTAAATCATGCTATAATTTAAGAATATAAGCCTAAATACTTCTTTTAAAATATGTATAATTTAGCTTTACTATAACATTATATAATGTTTTCCCTACAAATAACATTATAAAATAATTCCCTATCATATGAATAAGGTCAAAGGGAAGACCTTTAATCCAGTATATAAATGCTAACTTAAAACTTCCAATAAAAATATATGGAACTGCATAAAAAAGTCCAAATAAAAATCCAAAAATTCCTGAATAAAGAGATATTCTTGAAAAGTTACCTACTAGATAACTTTTTAGTAAAATAGTTATTAACGATAGTAATGGCCATATTATTATATATCCTAAAATCCATAACCCAAACCCATAGATTATTCCCATTAGCATTATAAATAAAACTATGCTATATAAAACTTTCCTTTCATAAACAAGAGAAAGAATTATAATAAACAAACTTACCACTTCTACATTAGGTATAAACTGAAAAAAGTATTGACCTAAAAATATAATAGTTGCAAACATAGAAAAAAGCACTAATTCTTTAATTGTAACCTTCATAAATTCACCTTTGCCCCTTGCTCTAAATTATTAATTCTAAATACAATCTATTCTCCCCTAAATACTAACAAGCACTGTAAAGTTTAAGAGTGAATTTTTTATTCAAAACCCGTAATTATTAAAACACCTTATATTTCTTAAAATAAAAAATAGGTACATAACGCACCTATTTTTAATGTAACCAAAATTATATTTATTATTAATGATTCTATTTAATAAATTTTCCAGCAGCTTCATCTACTATTACTGTAACAGCTCTATGAATTTGTAGCATGGTTACAGGAATTTTAGTTCTTATTTCACCACTTAGTAAATTAATTATACTACTCTATTAAATCATACTTATTTATTTAGTAATTTTTTAACATAGTTAGGTAAAGCAAAAGCACCTAAATGTAAATCAGTGTTATAGTACTTAGTTTCTAAACCTAATGAATTCCAATAAGCAGCGTCAAAATCCTTTGTTGGGTGTAAGACCTTTGACGCAAAACCAAACATCCAGTGACCTGAAGCATAAGTTGGCATGTTATATTGATAAGCCTCTGATATTGGGAATATTTCTCTTATTTTAGAGAAGCTTCTTTGCATTTCCCTTGCATTATTACTGTAGTAAGGACTTTCTCCTTGGTTTACAAGAATACCTTTTTCAGTTAAAGCATTGTAGCAATCAGTATAGAATTCTTTAGTAAATAATCCTTCTCCAGGTCCTATTGGATCTGTAGAATCAACTATTATTAAATCATACTCATTAACTTTTCCTTTAACAAATTCTAAACCATCTTGGAAGTATAAGTTAACTCTTGGGTCTTCTAACTTACATGCTGTAAATGGTAAAAATTCTTGTGAAGCTCTAACAACAACTTCATCAATTTCAACCATATCTATTTTTTCTATTGTAGAATATCTAGTAAGTTCTCTAACAGTCCCACCGTCTCCTGCTCCTATTACTAAAACATTTTTTATATTTTTGTTTACTGACATAGGAACATGTACTATCATTTCATGATATATAAACTCATCTTTTTCTGTTATCATAGTCCATCCATCGATAACTAAAACCCTTCCAAGTTCATATGTATCAATTATGTCTATTTGTTGGAAATCACTCTTTTTTGAATATATTGTTTCCTTTACTCTAGCTGAAAATTTTATATTTTCAGTTTGATTTTCTGTATACCAAAGTTCCATAACTACTCCTCCTTAGATATATATTAACTTTTAAGCCATTGGCTTATGAACTATAATTTCATCTTCTACATTTGAGAATCTTCTTATTTTTTCAACCATACCTCTAGCTATTTCTGTTGATTCACTTCTTTCAGCTCTTAAAACATCTTCTAAATAATCAAATCCGTCCCATGGATTAACTGTATCTCCACAAGTATATAAATCTACTGAAGCATATCCATATTCTGGCCATGTATGAATTGTTAAATGTGATTCTTGTATTATAACAGCACCACTTACACCCCAAGGATTGAACTTATGAAAACAACTTGTTACTATTGTAGCATTTGCTCTTACAGCAGCTTCACACATAAGTTTTTCAATTAATTCGTGATCCTTTAATATTTCTCTATCACAGTTATAATATTCTATTAATATATGTCTACCTAATTGTTCTACTTTCATTTATAAGTACCCTCCGAATATGATTATAGTATTTTTAAAATTATAGAATTATATTTATACTAAATTTTACAAAACTAAAAGTATAGTATTACTAAACTTAATATCCATTTATATTAAACATTGATTTTTATTATATACTATTTAATGTAAATGTCAACACCTAGATTATATTATCTAGTATAACATTCTATTTTTTCTTATTAACTGATTATTTTTTAATATATTACATTTTAGTTCTTTACAAAAATATCCCTATCTAGGTTGATGATAATTCTATTTATATGTATCATATTTAATATTCTCATAATGTATATTTTCTTATACAACAAAAATATAGGAGTGGAAAAGTCCACTCCTATATAGTTATTATTAAAGATATGGTAAAGGATCTACATGTTGTCCATTTATTCTTATTTCAAAGTGTAAATGTGGACCTGTACTATATCCTGTTGACCCTATATAAGCTATAGTTTGCCCTTGACTTACTGTAGCCCCAACTGATGTTGCAAAGCTTGATGCATGAGCATAAAGAGTGCTTGTACCATCTCCATGATCTATAATAACCATATTCCCATAAGCAGTGTTATATGTAGCTGTTGTTACTACACCTGACTTAGCTGCTACAATAGCTGAACCATAAGAAGCTCCAAAATCTACTCCTGTATGAGTACTATAAACTCCCGTTACAGGATGTATTCTTGGTCCATAATAACATGTTACAGCCCCTCCTGATGGTTTAATAAATCCACTAGCATTAGATGATATTACTGTACCATTAGTAGTTGTTCCTGAAGATGCAACAGATGGAGCAGTACTTGTATTACTAAAGTATTCTCTAAGATCTGCATTATCTTCCTCATACTTATTTATCTCATCTTGTATAGCTTTTTGTTCATCACTAAGTTTACTTATCTCATAATTTCTTTCATCTTCTAAAACTTTAAGTTCATCTACTTGATTTTGGTATTCTTCTCTTACCTTATCAAATTCTATCTTTGTACTTTCTAAATCAGATTTGTCTTGTTGAACTTGAGATTTTTTATTTTCAAGATCTGTCTTTTGATTTTGTAAATCTTCTTTCATTTGAACTACTTCATTAATAAGCTCCGTATCTGTTTTAACTAATACTTTAACATTTGAAAGAACACTTATAATATCACCTAAACTATTAGAACTTAAAATAAGATTTAAGATTTCATTTCCTATACTATTTTTATAAACTCCTCTTAATCTTTGACCTAATATTTCTTCTTTTTCCGTAATCTCAACTTCTTTTAACCTTATGTCATTTTCTATACTGCTTATTTCATTATTTACGTTATTTATAGTTTCTTCTAGATCACTTATTTTACTATTTAATTCATTAACCTTATTTTGAGATTCATTTAATAGTTGATTTTTTTCATCTAGTTGAGCTTTTATCTCATCTAATTTTACTTGAACCTCGCTTTTTTCTTCTTCTAAACTTTGTTTTTCTTCATCTAAACTGTCTATTTTACTTTGATTTTCTTCAATTTCCTGCTGCACTTCCTCTGATGTCTTTGCCTGTACTTGAATACCAGTTGGTAATATAGCAACATTTCCTATTATTAAGCTTAATACCAATGCTGTTATTCTTGTCCTTTTCATTAAATCACCCACCATTTTATTTTTTCCATGGCTATCTACATAGGTTATATAGTGTATTTTATTTGCACAATTTATTCTAATATTTATGAAATATCCGCATTCAACTAGGATAATTTGTATCCTCAAAATAGATAACCATGAATCTTCATTTCATAAAATATTTAATCTAAAGCTAAAGCCTAAGATTATTAAATTTGTTGTAATAAAACCATATAACTTTTGCGTTACAATTTATACATATTATAACATAAAATATTTTTAAATACAAATTTGACCTTTAGTTCATTATTTTTTATAATTTTACTAAAATGAAATCGCTATCCCTTTTGTATATTTTTCCATTTTTTATGTTTTCAAATCCTCCATAAAACCTTTGAATATGGTAACTGAGATGATTTTAAAATTAAGTATTCTTTGCTGATTCTTATTAAATGATAATCAACTTCATCTAATAACAAAAAACACTATCCTTAAAATTATTCACAGAAAATTCACATTTTTTTATAAAGTCAGAATAAAAAAAGCTGTATTAAAAATCAAATTATTATCAATATATAAAGTTAACTTTAAAATTCATATTGATAATATCAAGTGTTTTGATACAGCTTTCATAATAAATCAGTTTATAAGATTATATTTTGAATAAGTATGTTAAGAGCCATAAGAATTAATATAACCCCCCCTGCAATTTCTGCATACTTTTGAAAGAATCCTCCTATTTTTTTGCCTAAAAGAACAGCTATAAAACAAAGAACAAAAGTTGTTAAGCCAATTATTATAGCAGCTGAACCTATAGATACATTTAAGAATGCAAAACTTACACCAATAGCTAAAGCATCTATACTAGTAGCAATTGCTAAAGCTATTATTTGCTTATGTTTTAAATCAGATTTCACCTCTTCTTCATCTCCACCTTTAAGTGAATCATAAAGCATTTTTCCACCTACAATTAATAAAAGGGCAAAGGCTATATAGTCATCAAAAGATAATATATATTTTTCAAAATATCTTCCTAAAAACCAACCTATTAAAGGCATAATGGCTTGAAAAATCCCAAAATAAGCAGCAAGCTTTACTGCAAGTTTTATATGCTTCCCATCACTACTTTCACCCTTTAGTGCCATGCCTTGAGTTAAAGACACTACAAAAGCATCCATGGCAAGTCCTACTCCCGTTAAAAAAATTGTTAAAAAACTCATAAAATTATTCCTCCTATATGTATTTAATTTTTCCACAAATTTTAAAAATATTAATAGTTATTAAGGCCATAAAGCCATAAAAACTCTCTAGTTATTAGTTAGCTCTTTTAGATTTTTAAATTTATAATAATCAATAAAGCCTAAATAATTATTTAAATATCCTATAATTATCTCTATCCTTTTTATCTTAAAACACAAAAGACCTATGGGTAGCATTAATATACTACCCATAGGTCTCGTTATTTAATATTAAGCCAGATTTTTAAAATCAATATGTTGACTTAATAACTCTTATCTAAAATAAACTTTGAGCTAACTACTCCCCTACGGCTTTAAACCTTAGGTTATTTAATTTACTAAACTATATTAACAAACCCTTGCTATTATTGCAAGTATTTTATATATTTTAAGTGTTAACTATATTTATAGTCTATTTTTTACTCTATTAAGTCAGTAGTCTCTTTTTGGAATTTATTTTTATATCTATAATCATCTGGTACATTTAATAAAGAATCTAAATCATCAAAAAACTTTAAGGCTTTCTCTGAATGAACATTTTCCCTAACTGGTGCTTCTAAATAGGGAATATTAATATTTAATCCCTTTAACATATTATCTAAAACCTCAGTCATTACACCATAAACTCCACCCTTTTCTTGTGACTCTAAATCAGGATGTATAGATTCAGTTTTATACCTATTTAATCTATGTTTACCCCAGCTTATACTACATGTTGGGCTAGATTCTATACCTATAAAACATAAAGGTGTATTACTATTTTTATAAAGTTCTTTAATCATATCTACATAAGATTCTAATTCCTTTTCACAATGCTTTCTAAAAAAAGTGTTGTCATACTGTTGTCTACCTTGTGGATTTCTCCAATACCCCATAGCAGTAAACTCTGGGCACGGCAGTTGAATTATACTTATCTTTTTACCTAAAAAATAATTTGTAACTTCATTTGCTACAGCAAAGCTTCTTCCTAAAATATGAACCCTAGTTGCAGGATTCAACAAACAGTGTGCTACAATAACAAAATATCTTGGTTTTTTAGCCATAAACTTTCTCCTTTGTTTTAATATTTTTCTTTGCTTAAAGTAGATGTAAATTTAGAATATTTCATAATTATGTACTAATCTAAAAAACTGTTTTAACATTATCTAAAATCAACATTGTACTAAGCTAAGCTTGATATTTTAATTGATTCTTTAATTTTATTATTTGTCTATAGCCACTATATATTCTCTCATTTATACAAATTAATTTTCCAAAATACAGATAACTTATAATTCTAAATTTATTTATATATTTGAAGTATCTTATATATTTATGGTCTTAGCTTAAAAATTCTTTCAAATTAAATTCAAAATTAAAAGAGACATTAAAATCATGCCTCTTTTAACAACTTTACTTATATATTATCTATAAAACACTTTCTAATAATTCAAGCTTTCCATCCATAATATTAATTATTTTATTAGCTTCCTTAGCAATATTTATATCATGAGTTACCATAATTATAGTTTTGCCTTCTTTATTTAATGATTTAAATATTTCTATTACTTCTTTTCCTGTTTTTGAATCTAATGCTCCTGTTGGTTCATCTGCAAGTATTACATCTGGATTATTAACAATAGCCCTTGCTATTGCAACTCTTTGATTTTGACCACCTGATAATTCCTTTGGTGTACTTTTAATCTTATCTTCTATTTTTAACTTTTTTAATATATCAACTATTTTAGGTTTCATATCTTTGCTCTTTACTTTTGAATACTCTAGAGGAATTTTAATGTTATTATAAACTGTATAATTTTCTAAAAGGGCAAAGTGTTGAACTACAAAACCAAAGGACTTATTTCTAAGTTTTGCAATTTCTCTATTATTAAGCTTAAAAACATCCTTATCATAAATTTTATATTCACCACTTGTAGCTTTATCTAAACACCCTACAATATTAAGCAATGTAGATTTTCCAGAACCTGATGGTCCCATAATGGCTATAAAATCTCCCTTTTCTATATCTAAAGATACATTATCTAAAACTTTATTTTTTGAATTGCTATATATTTTATTTATATTTTTTAAACTTATAATTGTCATTACTCTTCCCCCTTAATTAGATATGATAAGTTGTATCTTAATATTTTAACTGATGGGATTATACTAAGAACTATTGCTATTCCTAAAAATATTAACAAACTTAATCCATAGTTTGACATGGTTACAAGACTTAAGCCCTCTTTATAAACTATAGTTCCAAATAAAACTACTGCTGATATAATAACAGTTAATACTATTTCATAAAAAGTTCTAAGAACTATATCTAAAATTGTAGCTCCAGTTAATAAATGAATTGAATATTCCTTTTCATTTCTTGATATTTTCATAAGCATTATAGTTGTTATTCCAATAAAGACAAATATTGATACTATAATTAAGAGAAGCTTGTTTACATTGATCTCATAATTAATATTTTCATTAAATATCTCAATTTCTTTTGTTGGATCATTTATAGAAACCGGACACCCAAGTTCCTCACCTTTTTTTATTATATCATCTAAAACCTTGTCTATTTCCTCTTGTGATTTATTATCAAAGACTAACAAATTATTGTATACCCCGCCCTGAATATTATCTGGAACTATTATAAATTCATTTAAGTTTTCCATGTTATCTGGATAAAAACTTCCTATTTTAGAACAGTATTGATCTTTTTCTAAAAAACCAACAACCTTAAAACTTTCATCTCTCTGAGTTATTATAAAATCTCCTAGTGAAAATATTTTTTTATAGCTATCACCTAGCAATACAGGGACATACTCTGTATATTCATCAGGGTTTTCAAAATAATTTTGAAAGCTTTCTAAATACTCTTCATTTATTCTATAACCTAATGCATTAATAAAATTTCCACCTACATTTAATGCCTTAACTTTCGTATAACCATTTTCAGTTAAATTATGATAATCTTCTCCAAATATATCACTTTTAAAATTTTCAATGCCTTTGAAGTTTTGTAAAGGTATCATATCGGCGCCAATATAAAAATTTTCAAACTTTTTATTATTATCTATATATTCCTCAAGGTTACGTGTCTGTTCTTCCCCTGATATAATGGCTCCTCCTTGATTATTTGCTACATTAAGACTATATATTTTTTTATCCTGAAAATCTTTAA
>JAUNBX010000024.1:15450-17058 GCA_030526875.1 Clostridium perfringens
CCTTGATTATTTGCTACATTAAGACTATATATTTTTTTATCCTGAAAATCTTTAAATACATCAACATTTTTTAGCTCTGAGTAATTAGTTATTTTTATGATATTATAGGTTAATAGCATACATAAAAATATTTGAAGAACTAAAAGAAATGTTATTTTAGGCTTTTTAATAAATTCATATATAGAATATCTTAAGTTTATCAAGTTATTTCCCTCCTTTCATCATAACAATAGGCTCTATTTTTAAGCATTTCACTACTGGAAGTATGCTAACTAAAAGCCCTATTATTAATGAAACTACTGTTATTAAAACCATATTAGTTATAGAAAAACTAAAACTTAAATATGGGAATAACTTATCTAATATTCCTTTAACTAAAAGGTGTAAAACACTTGCACTACCTAAAGATATAGTTATTATTCCTAAATATTTGCCTACTATTTTTTTTACTATATCTAAATTAGTTGCACCTAGTGCCTTTCTAACACCAAATTCTTTTTTATATCCATCTATCCATAAAAGAGTTAGAATAACTATATTTATTCCCCCTATAAAAATCACCGTTAATACTATATTTATAAAGTCTTTCATTTCAGATAATATCTCTTGAAAATCCACTTTATAAATAGGTTCCTTTTCTACAATATTATTATTAAGACTATTTGATAGATTTAAAACTATGTTATCTAAATTATTAGATTTAGATGATAATTTTATATTAGCTCTGCCATCTACTAAATAATCTAATGAACTCATATTAATAATAAACTGGTCATCAAAGGCTGATTTTTTATTTTTATAACCAATTTTTCCTATTACCTCATAAAGCCCATCATCAAGTTCTATATAATCCTTATTATCAAGTTTTTGAACCATATCATCTAAGTTTTTGCCTATAACTGCGACTTTACTTTTATTCTCAATATCGTTCAAATTTATATATCTACCATCAATTATAGGTGGAGTGTCATAGGATTCTTCATCAAAATAAACACCTTTTCCGAAAATAGTTGTATAAGTTAAATACATTGGTATTGGGTTATACTCTAAATAAATATCATTATAATTTTTTAATTCATTTAGGATTTCATCTGATGTAGTTTTATTTGTTTCTTCAAAATTAAAAAATACAGATTTATTTTTACTTCCGTTTATTTCAGATATTCTATTAACCTTAGAAATAAAAATACTTAAACATAAAGATATAGTTAAAATAGTTAAAGAAAATATTATAACCATATATGTTGACTTGCTTTTTAGTATATTTTTTATCTTCATTTTTCCCCCTTAGATTATATTTCTATTTCCCAATATAACATACCTAAAAATTAAGTCAACTTTTTTTGTAATTTAAGTAATTTTTTTGAAGTAATTTTTTATTGTATGACATTTTAGCATTATATTAATCAAGATAAATATAAAAAATTAATAAATGCAAAAGATTATTTTATTATGCCTACACTCTAATTTTGAACACTCCTCCACTATAAAATCAGATTATTCTCTAAATTTTAGATGAGTTTATAATTATTTTAAGTTATAGTTAGCCTTACCTAAAATTAAAAGAGATATGCTAAAACATATCTCCTAATATCTTATTTAATTTCT
>JAUNBX010000024.1:17158-37338 GCA_030526875.1 Clostridium perfringens
TCTATTCCCCATTCTGAACCATAATATATAGAAGGTATTCCTGGCATTGCAAATATTAGAGCATATCCTAAAGGAATATGTGCTTTTTCTTTTATTATGGTAGCAAATCTACTTACATCATGATTATCTACAAAGGTATATAAAAGTTTATTTTTATACAAAGACCAACCTCCTTCCCCAAATTGCCTGTTTAAAGAATATCCTATTTCAAACATATTTCTTGAATTAAAACTTGAGTAAATCCCTTTATAGCATTCATAATTTGTAACAGAATCCATCATATTATCATTCATAATTGAATTATAATCACCATGAATCATCTCACCCATAAGCCAAAAATCCTTACCATCTTTTTTTGTCATATTGTGAACTTCTCTTATAAAGTCATGATTTAAAGAATATGCAACGTCAAATCTTATTCCATCTATTGAAAATTCATCTATCCAAAACTTAATTACACTTAGCAAATAATCTCTAACTTCTTTATTAAATAAGTTTAGTTTTACAAGCTCATAGTGTCCTTCCCATCCATCATACCAAAACCCATCATTATAAGGGCTATTACCACCTAAGTTAACATTGAACCATTCTTTATGGGAACGATTTCTTAAAAGTTCAGAAAATGCCCAAAAGTTTCTTCCTACATGGTTAAAAACACCATCTAAAACAATCCTTATTCCAAGACTATGCAAAGTTTTACAGACAGCCTTAAAATCTTCATTAGTTCCAAGCCTTCTATCTATTTTTAAATAATCAGCTGTATCATAGCCATGGCTTGTTGATTCAAAAATAGGTCCTAAAAATACCGTATTAATACCTAAATTCTTTAAATATTCTCCCCACTGTCCTATCTTTTTTATTCTGTTTATAGGCTCCATTTTAAAGTCATTATTCTTTTCTGCGCCACAAAAACCTAAGGAATAAATATGATAAATAATTGCATTCTCATACCACATAAAAGTTCATCTCCATTTTAAAATTCTACAATAATTTTAATATTGCATTAGTGGTAATTATAAGAGTTTTATAAGAAAAAACATATATTTTCTCTCTATATATTTTATGCTTCTAATTTTTAATTGAAACAAAAATAAATCCCACAATACTTAATAATATTTCATACTGTGGGATTTTTTATTCTATAAGCTTAATTCTTTATTTATTACTTCTTTTAATCTTTCTATTGCTACATCTACTGTTGAATCATTTAATATATGTCTTTGTCCAAAGGTTTCATATAGATTTATTCTTTCATTATATAAGTCATATAATCTATCTTTTTTATCCTTTAAAAGAGGTCTATTTTCTACATCTATATCACCTATAATCAAATCTAAAGGTCTATTTATAAATATAATTGTGAAATCCTTAAAGTAATCTATATTTTGTTTTCTAGTTACAATTCCACCACCTGATGATACTACAACGCCTTGTAATTTGCTTAGCTTTTCTGAGGCACTAGTTTCTATATCTCTAAAAATTTTCTCTCCATTTTTAAAAATTTCTACTATACTTTCTCCCTTTTCCTCTTCTATAAATCTATCCATATCAACAAAGTCATAGCCTATTTCTTTTGCTAAAGCTTCACCTAAAGTAGTTTTGCCACACCCTGGCATACCAATTAATAAAATACTTTTTTTCAAATAGCTACACTCCTTTATTAACTAAAATATCTTTTAACGCTTTATATATTATATCTAATATTTCATCATTTATTTTTATATCATTCCAAATTTCTTCTGCCTTGACCCCTTGTCCAACTAACATATATAATCCATCAACACATTTTAAACCTAATTCTTTAGCCATTTTTAAAAATCTTGTTTCTAATGGATTATATACTATATCCATAGCAAAGTTAAAATTAGTTATTATTTCTTTATTAACTGGTGAAAAATCTACTTTTGGGTACATTCCAACTGGAGTTGTATTTATTATGCAATATCCCTTTTTATCCTTTAAATCATTATAACTAATAACATTTATATTAAAATTTTCAAAGCTTATCTTTGCACTTTCCTTGTTTCTTGAAATTAAATTTATTGATTTTGCTTCTTTATCTTCAAGGTAGCTAATTACAGCCTTAGCGGCACCACCAGCCCCTAAAACATAAAAATCATTATCCTTTATAGTAATATTCCCTTTAGATATCATATACCCAAATCCATAATAGTCTGTATTATATCCAAAAGCTTTATTATCTACGATTTTAATAGTGTTTATAGCACCAATTCTTTTAGCCTCAGATGACACAAAGTCTAATTGTTTTATAATATCTTCTTTATAAGGAATGGTCACATTAACCCCTTTTATGTTTAGTGTTTTAACTGAATCTATAGCCTTATGAAAGTTTTCTTTATTTATTTCAAATAAATTATATGTTCCTTTTATGTTTAATTCCTCAAAAATTATCCTATGTATTTCAGGAGATAAGCTATGGCCTAATTTTTCTCCAAATAGCCCGAAACTCTTCATAACACTACCTCTTCCCCTTATCATCTAAAGACTTTTGATAATCCTTAGATAAATCCATAAGAAAATGTAACATCTTTTCACCATATTCTTTTATAGCTTCATTTTTTATTTTAGATAGATTTTTTTCTATAACAAAATCTTCTCTCTCTTTATTAAATATAGGAAGGTTATTTTCTCTTTTGTATTTAGCTACACTTACAGCAATGTCCATTCTTTCTTCAAAAAGCTCTATAAGTTTATCGTCTATTTCATCGATTCTTTTTCTACATTCATTTATATCTTTAATCAAAATATCACCTTTTTCATATATTTCTTTTATATCTTAAACTAAATTTTATAAAACAATACTCCGTTTCACCATTGAATCTTTTTTATAGTTGACTTTATTTACTACTGTATTAATTTGAAATAAAAATGAGTTACCATCTTAATAAGTAATTGTAATTTTATTATTTTTAAAATAAAATTACTATAAAATTTCTAATATTTAAGCTTATTAGTCTTAGAAATTTAGCTCCTTACTAAAACTTATCTAAATTAATACTAATTAAAAATAATATTAAGATTGAATTAATTTTTAAGACTTACTAAAATCAACTATGGTTCTAAAAATCACAAAAGTTCTAACACTGCCAATGCTGCTATTGCTTCAATTACAACAGCTGCTCTTTGAACAATGCAAGGGTCATGTCTTCCCTCTACCTTTAATATTTCCTCTTTCATTGTTCTTATGTTTACAGTTCTTTGCTCTTTGCTTATAGATGGTGTTGGCTTTATTGCAACTTTAAAAATTACTGGCATTCCATTTGTTATGCCTCCAACTATTCCACCATTATTATTTGTATATGTCTTAACTTCACTGTTTTCTATATGATACTCATCATTTACCTTTGAGCCATTTTCCTTAGCAAAATCAAAACCTAATCCAAATTCAATTCCTTTAACTGCTGGAACTGAAAAAGCTAAATGAGCTATTGTACTTTCTAAAGAGTCAAAAAATGGACTTCCAACTCCTGGTTTTATTCCAACTATGCCACACTCTATAGCCCCACCTACAGAATCTCCATTTTGCCTTGCAGTTAGTATCTCTTGTTTTATATCATCTATTTTTTCTTTATTTAATAGTGGTAATTCTCTATCTAATATAGACTCTAAAACATTTTTATTTAGATTAATCTTATCAAATTCATCATCTGTAATTTTTCCAACTCTTGATATATGAGCTCCTACATAAATCCCTTTTGTTTCTAATATCTGTTTTACTAAAGCCCCTGCAAAAACTAAAGGTGCTGTTATCCTTCCTGAAAAATGACCTCCACCTCTATAATCATTAAAACCATTATATTTAACAAAACCTGAAAAATCTCCATGACTTGGCCTTACTAAATCCTTTATCTTTGAATAATCTTTAGATTTTGTATCATTATTTCTAATAATTATAGAAAGAGGTGTTCCCGTTGTATATCCTTCGAAAAAACCACTTAAAATCTCAAAGCTATCTCCTTCTTTTCTTTGAGTTGATAAAGAGTTTTTTCCTGGAGCACGTCTTGCCATATCTTTTTCTATTTTTTCTAAATCTATTTTAATTCCTGGTTCTATGCCATTTATAACTATACCAATAGCTTTTCCATGAGATTCACCAAAAATAGATAAGTTTATCTTTTTCCCAAAGTTTCCACTCATTTAATCTCTCCTCCTAGGCTCTTAAAATCCTCCCAAAAGTTTGGATAAGACTTCTTAACGCAATCTTTATTATCTACTGTAACTTCTTCTGTGCATACAGTAGAGGCAATGGCTAAACTCATAGCTATTCTATGGTCATCATGACTTGAAACTTTCCCACCTTTAAGGCCTTTTACTCCATTTATTATAAGACCATCTTCTGTTTCTTCTATGTTTGCGCCTAATATTTTAAGTTCACTAGCTATTGCATTTAATCTATCACATTCTTTTATTCGAAGTCTTTCCCCATTAATAACTCTTGTTTCACCCTTTGCTACAGAAGCAACAACTGCCATAACAGGTATTATATCAGGGCACTGAGATGCATCAATTATAGTTGCCTTTAAGGTCCCACTTACAAAACCTAATGCCATTTTCATAGGTTCTTTTTTATCTGTTATTTTTTTAATATCTTTTAATTTTTCTTTATCTACTTTAAACTCTTTTACTAAAGTACTTCCCATATTTTTTAAAATATCTAAAACTTCTTTATCTCCTTGCTTTGACTCTTCATCTAAGTCATAACACAGAACATTATTTCCTAAAGCCCCTGCTGCAAAAAAGAATGCTCCTTGAGAGTAATCTCCTTCAACCCTATAATTAAAGGCCTTATAACTTTGATTTCCTTTAATTCTAAACTCTTTGTAATTTAAGTTTTCTATATAAATTCCAAACTTATCTAACATAGAAAGCGTTAAATCAATATATCCCTTAGATTCAAGGTTAGTTGTTATAACTATTTTTGAATCACCATCTAAAATAGGAAGAGCAAATAAAAGTCCACTTATAAACTGAGAACTTATATTACCTTGTACCTTAAATTCACCAGAGCTTAGTTTTCCTTTAACAAAAGTATTTAAAATTCCCTCCTCATAGCTATAGTTAATTCCCTGTCTATCAAATATGTGGTAATAAGTATCTAGTGGTCTTTTTCCTAGGTTTCCTTTTCCTAAAAATCTTGATTCCCCATCTTTAACTAAAGCTATAGGCATTAAAAATCTTAAAGTAGACCCAGATTCATTACAATCTATAACCCTTGAATTATTATTAAATATATTTTCTCCGTTTATTATAAGCTTATCTTTTTCCTCTATTATCTTTACCCCTAAAGATTTCATAGCATTTATTGTAGCTATAATATCATCTGAGTACTCAATATTTTCTATAATACTAGTACCTTTGCTAAGGCCTGCACATATAACTGCTCTGTGAGCCATGCTTTTTGAAGGTGGTATTTTTAAAGAACCCCTTAATTTTTTAGGAATTATAGTTACCTCACTCATATTCTCCTCCATTTTTAGTTTATTTTTAACTCTCAAATAAAATTGCTCTAGGATTTCTAACTTTTAAGTTCATGAATTTTAGAATTTTTATAAAAAATATCAGAAATTCCATACGCTCTATATTAGGTTAATTCTTAAACTTATTTAAAATTAACTTTACTTTATCCTAACACTGTAAATTATCAAAAAAACTAACATCTGTTTTGTAAATAAAGCTTTCCCCTATATCTTTAATTAAAATAACATTCAAACTACCTTTTAAATTCTTTTTATCGCTAAATATTGATTTTTTAATCTCTTCATTATCTATTCTTTTACAAGTTTCAAAGGGCAGATCATATTTTACTAATAAACTTTTTATCTTTTCTGCTTCTCCAGGTTTTGTTAAAGCTAAGCTTTCACTTATTTTAGTTATTTTATACATTCCAATTGCTACCCCTTCACCATGGGTGTAACTTTCAAACCCATAGTTAACTTCTATACTGTGACCTAGAGTATGACCAAAATTTAAAATCATTCTCTCTCCAGTATCTTTTTCATCATTTTCAACCACTTGCCTTTTTATGTCACAACAAGTGTATATTATCTCATCTATATTTTCTAAAAGCTCTGTCTTACCTTTAAAGCTATTTAATCTTTCAAAAAGTTTTCTATCTCTTATACACCCATATTTTATTACTTCTCCCATGCCATCATTTAAAAACTTCTCTGGAAGAGTTTCTAGCATTTTAGTATCTATTAAAACAAGACTTGGTTGATAAAAGGCCCCTACTAAATTTTTTCCTTTAGGAAGGTCTATGCCAACCTTCCCCCCAACACTAGAATCTACTTGTGCTAAAAGTGACGTTGGAATCTGAACAAATTTTACTCCTCTTAAAAATGTAGAGGCTATAAATCCTGCTAAATCTCCTACAACACCACCACCAAAGGCTACTATTAAATCACTTCTTGTTAAATTAAAATCTAAAAGTTTATCATATATAGGGATTACTGTGTTAAAGTTTTTACTCTTTTCTCCTGGAGTTATTGAAACTATATTAACTAAAAAGCCTTCTTCCTCTAAAACTTCTTTTATAGAATCCCCATAAAGGCTATTTAAATTATTATCAGTTATTACACATATCTTTTTCCCATTAAAAACATCTTTTATAAGTTTTCCAAAGTCTTTTTTTAAATCTTTTTCTATTAAAATATCATAACTTCTCTCTTTAAGATTAACCTTTAATTTTCTCATTACAAGCCAACTCTTTTCTCTAAATTTCTCTATCTACCGCATTTGCTATTTTCTTTAACTTTTCTATTAATTCTTTATATTCATCTGGAGTAATTGATTGTTGACCATCGCAAAGGGCATTTTTAGGGTCATTGTGAACCTCTATTATTAGACCATCAGCTCCTGCTGCTACTGCTGCTTTAGATAATGGCTCTACCATCCATGACTTTCCTGCTGCATGACTTGGATCTATTATAATTGGAAGATGGCTTAACTTTTTAATTGCAGGAATTGCACTTAAATCTAAAGTATTTCTTGTATAATTTTCAAAAGTTCTTATTCCTCTTTCACAAAGAATAACTTGCTCATTTCCTCCAGCCATTATATACTCAGCTGACATTAATAATTCTTCTATAGTAGCTGATAATCCTCTTTTTAAAAGTATTGGTTTATCTATTTTTCCAAGCTCTTTTAAAAGGTCAAAGTTTTGCATATTTCTTGCACCAACTTGTATTACATCTACATCTTTATTAAATTTTTCAATCATACTAGTTGACATTATTTCAGTAACTATGGGTAGGCCTGTCTTCTTTTTAGCTAGCTTTAAAAGTTCTAATCCTTGAAGTTCTAACCCTTGGAAACTATATGGTGAAGTTCTTGGCTTAAATGCACCGCCTCTTAAAAACCCAGCTCCACATTCTTTCACTTTAGTTGCAATATTAGTTATTTGTTCTACACTTTCAACAGAACATGGTCCTGCAATTAAAGCTATTTTCTTCCCACCAACCTTTTGACCTAATATATCATATACTGAATCTAGAGGATGAAAAATTCTATTTGCCTTTTTAAATGGTTCTTGAACCCTAGTTACCTTTTCAACTATCTTATTGCTTTCTAATTTTTTTGGATCAACTAAAGTTGTATCACCAACTAAACCTATTACTGATTTTTCAAAACCTTCAACTAAAGAAGCGCTTACACCTAAGTCTTCTATCTCTTTTATTAATTTTTCAATGTCTTCATTTTTTGTTTTTGGATTTAATATTACTATCATTATTTTATGCACTCCTAAATTGTTTTTCTATTTTTTATTATTATGCTTTTATATGTATGAAATACAGTATTTATTCTAATATATATTTATTAATTTATAAAATATTTTTTAACATTATTATAATAGATATTATTTATTATAGTACTATTTATTTTTTGAAATAATATTAATAATTTCATTTTCTAAATATGTATTTCAAATGCATATTTTTTAGTTTATTTTCAAGCATTATTAAATAAATATCTATTTAATGTATAATATTTATATACATAAAAAAGTTCTAATCTTAAATTTTAAGACTAGAAACCTTTTTCTTATTGTTTTTTAATTATATTATTATAAAATTTTTATGTCAATTAAAAGGTGCTGTTTAAAATCTATTTCACCTTAATCCATCAATTTCTCTAAAAATATTTAACCTTAATAATATCTCTTTCCTATGATTTTACACATATTATATCCTAAATCTAAAATCAAACTAATATTTATATTTCCTTAAACCCCTATGAAATTAATTTTAAAAAATCCTTGACTTAGAGTTGGGTCTAGGTATTAAAATAAAATTAATCTAATATATTGAAGTAACTTTAACATAAAAGAATAAATAAGGCAATAAAAGCTCAATACTAAATACTAGGTAGGCCTAGTTATACACTATATATCTAGATTAAAAACTTATTTGATAGAAATAAATTTCTTAAAATATTTATAAATTGGAGGAAAAAATATGTATTTAGAAAAAATTAATGGTCCTGAAGACATTAAAAACTTAAAAAAAGAAGAATTACAAACATTAGCAGATGAAACTAGAGCTGCTCTAATTAATAAAATAAGTAATGTTGGTGGGCATAATGGACCTAACCTTGGAGTGGTAGAATTAACTGTTGCTATGCATTATGTATTTAATTCACCAAAGGATAAAATAGTATTTGATGTTTCCCATCAATCTTATCCTCATAAAATTCTTACTGGAAGAAAGGAAGCGTTTACAGATTCAAGCCATTTTGGTGATGTATCTGGTTATACAAATCCATTAGAAAGTGAACACGATTTATTTACAATAGGTCATACTTCAACTTCTGTATCCCTTGCCCTAGGTCTTGCAAAGGGTAGAGATTTGAAAAAAACTGATGAAAATGTTATTGCCGTTATTGGTGATGGTTCACTTTCAGGTGGTGAGGCTTTAGAGGCTCTTGACTATGCTGGAGAATATAAGAATAATTTAATTATTATCGCTAACGATAATGATCAAAGTATAGCTGAAAATCATGGTGGTATCTATAAAACATTAAGAGATCTAAGAGAAAGTAATGGAACAAGTAACCATAATATGTTTAAAGCATTTGGTTTAGACTATAAATATTTAGATGATGGACATGATATAGAAAAGCTAGTAGAACTTTTTGAAAGTGTAAAAGACATTGACCACCCAATTGTTCTTCATATTCATACAATAAAAGGGAAAGGACTTCCATATGCAGAAGAAAACCGTGAAGCATGGCATGCAGGAGGGCCATTCAATGTAGAAGATGGTTCACCAAAAGGTGGTGGTTGGAATTCTGACCCAACAGTATTTGAATGTTTAAAGAATCTACTTGATAACAATGATAAAGCTGTAGTATTAAATGCTGGAACACCTATGGGACTTGGATTTGTACCAGGAGTTAGAGAGGAATATGTTAAGAGAGGTCAATTTATAGATGTGGGAATTGCAGAAGAAAATGCCGTTGCTATGAGTAGTGGTATTGCTAAGAATGGTGGTACAGCTGTATTTGGTACATTTGCTCCTTTCTTCCAAAGAACTTATGATCAAGTATCCCATGACCTTTGCTTAAATGATAATCCTGCAACTATGCTTATATTACTACCAGGTGTATATGGTATGAATACAAATACTCATATTGCATTATGTGATATTCAAATGTTTGCACATATTCCAAACCTTATTTACCTTGCACCAACAAGTAAAGAGGAATATCAACAAATGTTTAAATTTGCAACAACACAAAAAGAGCATCCTGTGGCAATTAGAGTGCCTGGTATGTTTACTCAATCAGGTGTGGAAGATACAACAGACTATTCTATCTATAATAAAAATAAAGTAGAAATTAAAGGCTCTAAGATTGCAATCTTTGCAGTAGGTGTTATGTTACCAATGGCATTAGAAACAGCAAAGAAAGTAAAAGAAGAAATAGGTCTTGAAATCACTGTAGTTAATCCTAGATTCTTAACAGGATTAGATGAAGAATTATTAACTAAGTTAAAGGAAAACCATGAACTAGTAATTACATTAGAGGATGGAGAATTAATGGGTGGTTATGGTCAAACAATAGCCTCATTCTATGGTGACATGGATATGAAAGTAAAGAATTATGGAATTTCAAAGGCATTCCATACAGACTTTAAAGCAGCTGAATTATTAGCTGAAAATGGAATGTCTGTAGAACAATTAACTGCTTATATTAAGAATAATATTTAACTAAAAATCTAACTTTAATTTAATAAAAAGCCATATTAAAGAATTAAAAATATTACCTATAGAGTAGACATAATAAGAAAGTCTACTCTATACGCTTTTTCTATATAATTTAAAAATGAATATAAATCAGTGAGAAATTATCTTAAAATAAAGAATTGGTAAGATATATAAAATAAAAAATATTAAAATCTATACAATTCCATTAATAAACTCTAAAATTCTTTAATTGATAATATCTTTTCTATAAAGTGTATAGCTCCTCTAAATCCAACAAAAGGATTATAAGGATTTATTCTTATCTCATCAAAATTAGGATTACTTATTTGTATATCTAAACTACTTTTATGCTTCAACTTTAATGTCCCACCATCACCTAATATCATTAGTAATGGATTTTCCTTTAAATATTTAGCCTTATTAAACTCTCCACTATTTATAATTATATTTTTATCTTCTACATTACAATTATGAATAACCTCTGCTCTATGAATATTAAATCCTAAATCCTCCATAAAGTTTTTCATGGATAATACTGTATCTTTATCACCAAATATAGCAATGTCCTTGTTTTGAAAAAACCTTACCTGCATTTTAACTCTATTAATATATTTTTTTATAAGTTTCTCTTCTTCTTTTAAATTATCTAAATTTATATCATAATCCATTTTATCCTTTATGGCATTTATCCATTCTATAGTTTGTTTAACCCCTATTGGCTTATTATACATATATGGAATTTCAAACTTTTCCTTCATATATCTTGCAGCCTTTAACCCCTCTTCTCTAAGAACTATATTCAAACTTGCTTTTGATGCTTTTTCTAACTCATCTATAGAGGTATAGGCTGTAAAAATAGTATTTAATTCTTTATTAAAAATAGACTTCATAATTCTTCTTATCTCTTCACAATCGGATAAAAAATTAAAAGAATCTATATTAGAGCCTATAATATTAAAGGTATCAGTTTTTTCATCACCAGGTTTGACTATATTTTTCACTATTAAATCTAATGCTTTTTCAACTCCAAAATTATAATCATCCTTTAATCCACCTATATTAACAGGAATAAGCTTAGCGTTTACTTCGTCACCTATCTCTATACATATTCCTTCTATATCACATCCTATAACTGATGATACAGATGATGCCAAAACAAATATATATTTAGGCTTAATATTTACATCTACTTCTTTTATTGAGTTTACTAATCTATCATAAGAACCAAAAGTTATATCTTCCTCTGACATATGAGTTGAATATACATTAGCTAAAGCCTCGCCATTTAACTGTCCCATAGCTTCAACTGCATAATGAGTTGTGCCAGCTGGACCAAACTCTATTATACAAGCATCTTCTATAGTAGCTAAAGTCCATATTAATCCCATTCTATCTGATGCTACAGGTAAATTTTTATAAATATTCATTATATTCTCCTTAACCTACTTAAACTTTTCTATTAAATCTTTCATTATTCCAATTGGTAACTCATATCCTATTTTTTGAGCGTTGTTATCAAAGGTAATTTGTTTTAACCCTTTTGATTTTAACAGCATAGGATTTTCATGCCCTATATAAATATCTGCACCTATTTCACTATATAATTCTCTTAAAGGAGCAATATTAGCTATCCTTGTAACATAAGGATTAGACTTCTTATCTAATATTTTTTTCTTCCATATTAAATCAACATCATAAAGTTCTCTTAATTGAATAAGTTTCGGATTCATCCCAAGTTCCATTAAAAATTCAGTTGTTTCACAAGGCATCATAGGAGTATTGCCATATATAAAAGTTTTACCCTTTAATAGCTTTTGAACCTCATAAAAATATTTATTATATTCTTTTTCTAATTCTTCTATGTGATGTTCTAAATCCACATTTAATAATTCACTTATTTTTCTATAGTTATTATTTATTATTTCTTTATTCATATTTTTGTCGAAGAATATATATGGTGTATTAAATCTTTTTTCCATATCCTTTGCTAATTCTAATGCTACCATATCTGTAACTATATTTAATTTTGCCTTTGGCGCTCTTTTTATAGTTTCTATATCACATTTTGATGGTATAACAACATTTATATCTATATTTTTATCAATTAATATATTTATTAATTCTGTATTATGAATTCCACTTTGTCTATGTCCTAAAATATTAACTCCATCTAAAGACTCACTTTTTTCCATGATTTTAGATAATGAACTTAATGCTCTAGTCATCCCTGGTATATGGCTATTGCATTTATAATGCTCTGTTTTCACAACAAATATTGGTACTTCAAAGTCATTATCTTCTAACTCTAAAGCTTTATAATCTTCTCCTATAAGTTCTGGTACACAAGTAGTAACTACCATTATACCTGAAGGTGCCTCCATATCTATAATATATTTTATAGCTTCTTTTACCTTGTCATAAGCTCCAAATACAACATCTTTTTCCTTCATTACAAGGGAATAAACCTTGTCCATCCCTTCTTGCCTATTATAACTAAATACCTTAGTGTAATAAGTACACTCACTTGTTCCCACAACTAACATTGCCATATCCTTTATATATGATGCTGTTAATGCAACACCAAATAAAGGACAATGTGTTCCTGGAAATATAGCATGGCTTAATCCTTTTATATCACTGTCCTCTTTAACATCTTCTAACCTATTTAAAACATTTAAATTATACTTCACAATCACTATACCTTTCTTTCTTTTTATAGCAAACTTCTAAAGGATATATATGAGGCGCGTTACTCAATGGATCTTTATTTATAACACACTTAACGTTATAAACCTCATGAATAATATCTTTTTTTATTACATTTTCTGGCTTACCATCTGCTACTATTTTTCCTTGTTTCATTATTATTATCCTATGGCTATACCTAGATGCTTGATTTAAATCATGTAAAACCATTAAAATAGTCATATTAAATCTTTTATTTATATCTTTTATAAGTTCCATAAGTTCTAATTGATGACACATATCTAGATACGTAGTTGGCTCGTCTAAAAGTAAAATCTTAGGTTTTTGTGCAAGAGCCATAGCAAGGTAAACTCTTTGCTTTTCGCCACCTGACAATTCAATTACTCTTCTTTCAGAATATTTGTCTACCCCTGTATTTTCTAATGCCCAATTTACTATCTCTTCATCTTCTTTTTTCCTTGCTTCATACCACTTTTTATGAGGAATCCTTCCATAATACACAAGATCTTTAACCTTAATATCTTCTGGAGATGAATTATGCTGAGAAAGCATAGATAATATTTTTGCTATGCTACTACTTTTCATAAACTTTATGTTTTCATCACATAGCAATATTTCCCCTTTATTTATCTTTAAGAATCTACCTATTGACTTTAGTAGTGTTGATTTTCCTGAACCATTTGGTCCTATTATTGAAACTATCTCACCTTTTTTTATATTTAATGATAAATCCTTTATTATTTCTTTATTTTCATACCCTGAGTTTAACCCACCTACATTTATCATCTACTTTCACTCCTTCTTAAAAGGTATAAGAAAAATGGTCCACCTACTATAGACATTACAACTCCTACAGGAAGTTCAATAGCTCCTAATATTGTCCTCGCTACAGTATCAGCTATAATTAAAACTATGCCTCCTACTACCATAGAAAATGGAATTAAATATTTATGGTCAGAACCAATTATCATCCTGCTTATATGGGGAACTATTAAGCCAACAAAACCTATTATCCCAACAATAGCTGTAGATGCTCCTGCTAAAAAAACTGCAACTGCTGATAATAACACTCTAGTTTTAGCTACATTAAACCCTAAATTAGTCGCACTATTATCACCTAAGCTTAAAATATTGGCTCCTCTAATACAAAATACTGACAATATTAGTCCTATCACTGAATAAAATGCAACTATTTTTACATCTGACCAAGTTTTAGATGCTAAGCTACCATTTAACCAAAGTAACGCTCCTTGAATTCTATCGCTATACATTGTTGTAAGAAGGGATATAAACCCTCCTAATATAGCATTGACAGCAACCCCTGCTAAAACTACCCTCATAGGATTTAATCCATTTTTCCAAGCCATTAAATAAACTAAAGCACATGCTAAAGCTCCACCAAAAAATGCTGCTATAGGAAGTATTCCTATATACTGTGGCAATAAAAGAAGTATAAATATAGCAAAGACACTTGCCCCTGAAGATACTCCTGTTATCCCCGGATCAGCTAAAGGATTTTTCATAACAGCTTGAAGAAGGCAGCCAGCTATTGATAAACTAGCTCCAACTAAAACTGCTAGTATGTTTCTTGGAAGTCTCATATTATAAACTATTGTAGTAACAACTTTATTATCATTATTTATTAACGCAGATATAATTTGTGTAATGCTTAAATTTACACTACCTATAGTAGAAAATAGGATTATTAATATTACTAATAAAACACAACCACTTAATATCAAATATATCTTTTTTTTATTGTCCATTACTATTCACCATAAAGTATATTTCCAAGCTCTACTATTGCATCTTTTACAGATAAATTAGCACTAACTCCAAAAATACTTGGGTCTAAATCATATACCCTTCCTTCATTTGTTGCATCTAATGACATCCAAGCAGGATTTTGAGCAAACTCTTTCTCAAAAGCATCCTTACTTGCTTCTATATCACCATGAGCTAATCTTAATACGTAATCTGGATTCATATCTACAACTTGTTCCATACTAAAATCTACATATGCTGAATCTACACTTAAATCATCTGTTACATTACTAACCCCAATAGTATCTAATAGATCTCCAACATAAGATTTATCTGTTGCTAACATGTAACTTTCCGCTGTACCAAACACTATAGCTACTTTAATATCCTCTTTATTATTTTTACCTTTTTCTAGAACTCCATCTACTGATTCTTGTAGTTCATCTACTAATTCCTTAGCTTCACTATCTTTATCTGTTAACTTTCCAAGTTCAGTTATACTTTCTTTAAAATTATTAAAAGTGCTAGTATTAAAGTAAAATGGATTTATTCCATACTCTTTAACCTGTTCATCTAACTTTTCTTGGAAGTTATTATCAAGAACTAATAAATCTGATTCTAATGATACGATAACCTCAAAATTAGGGGAAAATGCTTGTCCTATTTCCGTTAACCCCTTATATCTTTCTGGAAGTTCTGTACTTGTTTGTGGAACTCCAACTAAGTCTATACCTAATTCATCCATAACCTGTGTTGCTGCAACTGTACCTGATGCTATTTTTAACTCCTCTTGTTCTTCACTAACATTAGCTACAGTATCAGAAGAAGAACTGCCTCCAGCACATGAAACTCCCAAAATAGAAATACTCGCTATTATAGCTATCATAAATTTTTTAATCATTAGACTATCTCCTTAACCTCTTCATTTATATTCAATATTTTTTTAGCCAAATCAAAATAAATATTTGACATGTCATCACCTATATCATATTCAATAACAGTTTTGCCACTGTTTTCAGAAAGCTGAACTATAGGATTTCTAGGTATGTATTTAAATACTTCACTTTGTATTTCTTCACATAACTTGTTAACTAAATCAACTTCCTTTTCAACATTTTTAGCATTTAATATTAATCCCTTTAAAGATGCATACCCCTTGCTTTTAAATTGTCTTACAGCTCTAGATATATTACTTGCAGCATACATTGACATCATTTCTCCTGATGTTACTATGTAAATATCCTCTGCATATCCATTCCTTATAGGCATAGAAAAGCCACCACAAACTACATCTCCTAAAACATCATAAATTACAATATCAGGTTTATATATTTCAAAGGCCCTTAATTGCTCTAACTTCTCAAAAGCTGCAATTATTCCCCTTCCTGCACATCCTACTCCAGGACTTGGTCCCCCTGCTTCAACACATAAAACTCCATTAAATCCTTCAAAAACTATGTCCTCTAAACTTAAATTATCTCCTTTATTTTTCATGGTATCTAACACAGTTGGAATAAACTTTCCACCCATTAGATTTTTTGTAGAATCTGCTTTAGGATCACATCCTATTTGCATGACTCTATATCCAAGTTTAGATATAGCTGCTGAAAGATTTGATACAGTAGTAGATTTTCCTATTCCACCCTTACCATAAATAGCAATTTTCTTCATTTATTTTTCTCCTTATATTTCTATTTAATGTAAATATATTATATAATGATAATGATTTTCATTTTTAATTATTTTTCTATTTTTTAACTATTTTTAGTTATTTATTATAAGGAGTTATACATGCAAAAAAATTTCAACCCATTATTTCACTCTGTACTAAAAACATTTAGTCTTTCAACTAACTTACCTATAATCTGTATAGATGAGTATAAACAGGTAATTAACCATTACGGATTTAATAATAAAGGTTTAGAAAATATTGATTTAGAGCTAATACTTAAGAATTTAGATATTAACTCTATAGTTGGTGTTCACGAAAACTTGCATTTTCTTAAACTAAGCTCTAATGACGAATTTGCAATTTTATTTACTCCTCTAGATTTAAATAAAAATTATATTTTTATAGTTGGTCCTTATACATCAATTGATAATAACTGGACATTAGGTACAAATAATTTTAAGCCTAGATACTGTTTTAAACATTTGTTAAGATTGTTAAGGGATATATTAATAGAAAATATACAACTTTCCTCAAAAGAAGGGCCGCCCATTATAGATTTAAGAGTAAAAAAAGCTGTAGAATATATTCACAATAATTACTATAAAGATTTAAATATAGATTCCATTGTAGAAGATTTAAATATAAATAAATGCTACTTTTGTTGTATTTTTAAAAGGGATACCGGTATGACATATTCTAATTTTATTAATAAATTTAGAATAGAAAAAAGTAAAAGTATTTTAAAAAATAAAGAATTATCTATTTTAGATATTGCTATTGCAGTAGGTTTTAATAATCAAAATTACTATTCTATGGCTTTTAAAAAATTAACTGGAGTAACACCTTCACAGTATAGAAAGAGTTTAGAAATTTGTTTGTAAAAGGTATTCCTTTTGATAGCTTCTATATCTTTATTTCTAGCCATGAAACTAAATAAAAAAACTATTTAACTTAAATAATAAAATAAAAAAACTCTAACACAAATCCTATAAAATATAAACATGCTTTATAAGATTAAAATGTTAGAGTTTATTATTATTTTTTAACTATTTCTTTTCCAAAAGGCATAAGGGATAACTTAGCCATTTTTAATGCTTGAATAGCAAATGGAATTCCAACTATTGTTATAGCTAAACAAAACGCACTTACTAAATTTGCCATAGCTAAAGCTAAACCTCCAAATATTAACCATAATATATTTAAAATAAGATTTTCTGGGCTGTCATTTACTGTTACAACTTCTTTTCCAAAAGGTGCAAACTGAAGACTTGCCATTTTAAAGCATTGAAGACCAATTGGAATCCCTATTATTGTTATACACCATAAACAGCCTATAACTAGCCATCCTAAAGCATTAGCAAAACCACCTAATATAAACCAAAGTATATTCCCTAAACAACTCAAATTATACCTCTCCCTAAATACGAAATTAATTAACTTCTTGTTTCCTATAATTATTTCATTAGATTACTTATTATACTATATATTTTCATATAGTATAAATTATTTAAATTTGTATTTACTTATGCTTTTTTTATCCTTCTTCATATCTAAACCATCCATTATTCTATTTCCAAAATCCTCATCACATTTTGAAAAATATTCAACTAACCTTTTTTGAATATTCTCTGGTACTTGCCAAAGTTCTGATAATATATTATCTATTAAATGAGTTCTTTCCTCTTCACTAAGACTTCTATATCTCTCACCTGCTTGAGTAAAATCATCTGTTTTTTTAATACTTTCTCTTGTTATATGTCCCTCTACATACATACCTTTATAATTTGTTTTTGGAGATGTTACTGGTTTATTACAATTTAATGTGTTTGGCTTATAATTTATATTTCCTTTACCATATTCATACCTCATAAATCCATCTTGATTATTATTATTTACTGGACATACTGCTTTATTTATTGGAAGCTGTGTGAAATTAACTCCAAGTCTGTATCTTTGTGTATCTGAATAAGAAAATGCTCTTCCTTGAAGCATTTTATCTGCTGAAAGCTCTACTCCTCTTACTACATTGGAAGGACAAAAAGCGACTTGTTCAACTTCTGCAAAGAAGTTTTCTGGATTTCTATTTAAGGTCATCATTCCAACTTTTTTTAATGGAAATTTATCTTCTGGCCAAGTTTTTGTATCATCTAATGGATCAAATGGTAAATTGTCTGCCTCTTCTATATCCATAAGTTGAACACAAAACTCATATTTAGGATATTTACCACACTCTATAGAATCATGTAAATCTCTTGTTGCTATATCCGGGTCAAGACCTGCCAACATGTCAGCTTCATGTCTATCTATTGTTTCTATACCCTGTTTAGTTTTCCAATGGTACTTTACATATCTTCTTTTCCCTTTAGAGTTAACCCAAATGTAAGTATTAACTCCAAACCCCTCTATATTCCTATAACTTTTTATTGTTCCCCTATCTGAATATAGCCATGTTATCATATGCATAGCTTCAGGGGAATTAGATATAAAGTCCCAAAATCTACTTACATCCTTTAAATTAGTGTCCGGAGAAGGCTTAAGAGAATGAATTACATCTGGAAATTTTATTGAATCTCTTATAAAAAATACTGGTATATCGTTTCCAACTATATCATAATTTCCTTCATCAGTATAAAACTTTACTGCAAATCCTCTAGGATCTCTTACAGTATCTGCAGACCCCTTAGAGCCTATAACTGTTGAAAACCTAACAAATACAGGTACTTTAGACTTAGGAGATTGTAAAAAGTCAGCACATGTATACTCCGCCATAGATTTATAAAGTTCAAAATAACCATGGGCTCCTGCTCCCTTTGCATGAACTACACGCTCTGGGATTCTCTCTCTATCAAAATGAGCTAATTTATCTACTAAATGAATATCTTGAATTAATACAGGACCATTTGAGCCTATTGTTTCTGAATTAGTATCATTGCTAACTAAGGAACCTGTATTTGTTGTCATATATTTTGTACATCCATCATCCTCTATATTTTTATCACTATCAACATTCTCTATGTTTATATCATCTAGGTCACCATTTTTGCCATCTCTATTTAGATTTTTTCTTGATTTATTTTTACTTCCCATAAAAATTCTTTCCTAAATATTTGTTTACTTATATTATATATTCTATTTTTATAATTTGTTAATAAAAAAGATATAGGATTTACAAAGGTAATTAAGTAAATCCTATATCTTTTATTTTTTATACTATTTTATCTACATCTTCTACTACTTCTTCTATTTCTGAAACCATAGGAGTTCTACCACGAACTTGTGATGCTGCTTTAGCACTATCTATAGCAATATCTTTTAACACTTCATTTATTCTTTTAAGACCCTTCTTAGTAATTTTTATATGCAAATTATTTATAATAATTAATGTGGCCATTATTGCCATTGTTATTATTAAGTTAATGGTTTGTAAATTCATGAGAATTCCTCCTTAAATAAAGTCTCATTTTATATGGATTTCTATTATAAATATAAGCAAACTTAGTGCGGCCCCTGCACCCGACATAGACATCCACTTTAAAACTGAGAATATACTTTGAATTTTTTCATTAAGTCTATTAACTCTCTCATTAGCTTTTAAATTTTCAACGTATAAATCTTTTATCCTGTCTTCACACTCCTGAAGTTTAACTTCTTGCCTATATATATACTCTGCTAGTTCATCCATAATTAACACCTACACATATATTTTTACTTTATATTTTTTCTATTACTACGTCACTTACTGATACTATATGAGAAGGTAAAGTTCCTTGACCTGAACCCATATAAACTATTATACTTATATCTGATTTTGTTTC
>JAUNBX010000025.1:0-30850 GCA_030526875.1 Clostridium perfringens
TTTTACTACATCTCCAGCACCAACTGTAAGTAATAAATCACCATCTTGTAATTTACAATTCACATAGTTTAATGCCTCTTCATGAGAGTGAACATTTGTACATTTAACACCAAGTTTTCTTATTGCATCACCTAATTCATCAGAGGAAACAAGGCCGGTATCTTTTTCTCTTGCAGCATAAATATCCATTAATACAAGTTCATCAGCATCGTTAAAGCATGTTGTGAAATCCTCAAATAATGTTTTAGTTCTTGTATAAGTATGGGGTTGGAAAACACAATAAATCTTGTTATGTTTTATTTTTTTTGCAGTAGATAATGTAGCTTTTATTTCAACTGGGTGATGAGCATAATCATCTATAACTGTAACTCCATTTTTAATACCCTTATACTCAAATCTTTTATGAGCTCCATTAAAGCTTAATAAACCATCTTGAACTTTATTAAAAGGTATATTAAATATTAAGGAAATAGCAACTGCTGATAATGCATTAGAAACATTGTGAAGTCCTGGAACTGTTAAAGAAATAGTGCCAAGAGGAGTTTCTTTATTATAAGCATCAAAAGTATAAACTCCCTTTTCATCACAAGCTAAGTTTTTAGCAGTAACGTCTCCTCCATTTATACCATAAGTTATGATATTACATTTAGGGTTGTCTAAAATATCCCTAACGTTTTTATCGTCAATATTTACAATTGCATAACCATCTTCAGGTATTATATCGATGAACTTTTTAAAAGTCTCTTTTATATGATTTAAATCTCTATAATAATCTAAGTGGTCAGCATCTATGTTTAAAATTATTCCAACGTAAGGGAAAAATCTTAAAAAGCTTTCTTTATATTCACAAGCCTCTGTAATAAAATATTCACTATTACCAACTCTAAAGTTCCCATTTATTGCGTCTAAATTTCCACCAACTAAGATTGTTGGGTCAAGATTAGCGCTTAAAGCTATATGAGAAATCATAGATGTAGTAGTAGTTTTCCCGTGAGTTCCAGAAACTGCTACATTGTATTTATGACCTTTCATAATTTGTCCTAAGAACTCTGCTCTGTCCATAAGATCTATATTTTTATTTTTAGCTTCAACAAGCTCAGGGTTATCAGAAGGAATAGCAGCTGTATAAACAATTAAATCCACATTTTTTAAGTTATCCCCTCTATGTCCTATGTATATTTCAGCTCCATGAGACTTTAATGTATCTAGTAATTCTGAATCTTTAGAATCAGAACCTGAAACTTTATAACCAGCATTTAAAAGTACAGCAGCAAGTCCGCTCATACTAACTCCACCAATACCTATAAAATGAACTTTTTTATTTTTATCTGTTATTAAATCAAAAGACAACAAAAATCAACTCCTTTATTAATCTCTATATAATTATATACACTTTTTCCATGAAACACACAACAAAAATATGCTTTTATATAATTTTATTCTAATAATAATTAAAATGACACTTAGATAGAGGTTAAATAAAATTTGTCAAACCAATTATTTACATGGAGAAATGCTAAAAAATTCGTATATATCCGTAATACAAACATTAACATAGAGTTGAAAGTTTGTTATAATAAGTTTGTGAAATTAATTAATAAAAATAAAAAGTGGCAATACTTATACAAAAAGATATTTATATAAATTTGATTTATTAATAAAATGGAGTGTGGTTTTTTTGGAGAAATTAAGTAGAAATAGTAGAGTTTCTATTATTACAAAGATTTTAATTGAAAATCCTAATAAAATAATAGGATTAAACAGATTTTCAGAACTTTTAAATGCAGCAAAATCTACAATAAGTGAAGATATAGTTATTGTAAGAGAAGCTTTAGAAAAACTTTCAATGGGAAAAGTTGAAACAATAGCAGGAGCAGCTGGTGGAATAAAATTTATTCCTGTTATGGGTGAAAAAGAAATAAAAGAATTTTTAGATGAACTTTGTGTCCTAGCAAGTGAAGAGGGCAGAGTTATGGCTGGAGAATTTTTATACGTTACAGATATAATGTTTAATCCAAGTATAATATCAAAAGCAGCTATAATACTTGCTACTTATTTTTATGGAAAAGGAGCAGATTATGTTATAACTGTTGAAACAAAAGGAATTCCTTTAGCATACGAAGTTGCTAAATGTTTAGGTGTTCCTATGGTTACTGCAAGACGTGATAGTAAGGTTACGGAAGGATCAACTGTATCTATAAATTATGTTTCAGGAACATCAAAAAGAATTCAACAAATGTGCCTTTCAAGAAAATCATTAAAATCAGGCAGTAAATGCATATTTATAGATGATTTTATGAGAGGTGGCGGAACTGCTAACGGAATAATTGATCTTTTAAAAGAGTTTGATTCAGAGCTTGTTGGAAGTGGAGTTTTAATAGATAATAAGATGTCTTCTAATAAGGTATCAAAGGATTATATATCATTAGTAGATATTTTATCTATTGATGACCAATGTGGAATAAGAATGGTTCCTTCAGAGCATTTAATATAATAAAATTCCTTTCATAAACATATTATTTATTAAGTAATAAATTTAATAGGACCTTAAATTTTATGGAAGATTAATAATAAATGCATATTTTTTAAGATTTAATAGTACCTTTAAATTGATAGTAAAAAAATATTATTTTATAAAATTATCTAAAAAAACTAAAATTAGGAAGGAATTTTATATAATTTATAGAAATATATTAGTGCTAACAACTGGAGGTGGATTATAATGAATATTACAGACGTGAGAATAAGAAAAATTGCAACAGAAGGAAAGATGAAGGCTATTGTTTCTATAACTTTTGAGGAAGAATTTGTGATTCATGATATTAAAGTTATTGAGGGGCAAAATGGATTATTTATTGCTATGCCAAGCAGAAAAACACCAGATGGTGAGTTTAAGGACATTGCTCATCCAATAAATAGTACAACAAGAGAAAAAATTCAAAAAGCTATTTTAGATGAATATGAAAAAGTAAGAAGTTCTGAAACACAAGGAATTTCTACAGAAGAATAGTTTTATAAAAAGTAAAAGGAGTAAATATCCTTTTACTTTTCTTTTTAAATGTATATTTATAGTATAAATAATAAGTATTGAAAACAAATAGGTAATAAAATATAATTAGAATGATAGACAAGAATTGTATAATAGAAAATATTTTAGTTATCATAAAATGTTGAAATATAGTAATTAAATAGAAAGAGGTGGAGTTATGGACAGATATGCCATAATATTAGCAGCCGGACAAGGAAAAAGAATAAAATCTAATCTTCCAAAGGTTTTACATAAAGCTTGTGGGAAAGAAATGGTAAATCATGTTATTGATACCATGAGAGAAGCTGATATTAGTGATGTTAATGTAATAATAGGCAAAGGTGCAGAACTTGTAAAAGAAAAGACTAATTCAAGAGATGTTACATACTCATTACAGTCAGAACAATTAGGTACAGGTCATGCAGTTAAATGTGCAAAGGCTTTCTTAGAAGGAAAAACTGGTGTAGTGGCAATATTTACAGGAGATGCTCCATTAATAAAATCTTCAACAGTTAAAAATTTAATAGATACTCATATGGAAAATAATAACTGCGCAACACTTTTAACATCTATAATAGAAAATCCAACAGGTTATGGAAGAATAGTTAGAAGTGACAATGGTGTAGAAAAAATAGTTGAGCATAAAGATTGTAATAATGATGAATTAAGTATAAATGAAATAAATGCAGGGATGTATTGCTTTGATATAAAAAATCTTTTAGAAGCATTAGATAAACTATCAAATAATAATGCACAAGGAGAGTATTACTTAACTGATGTTATAGAAATATTTAAGTCAAATGGAGAAAAAGTTGGAGCAATGATTACAGATTTTGAAGAAACTTTAGGGGTTAATTCAAGAGCTGAACTTGCTGTAGTTGAAAATATATTAAGAAAAAGAATAAATAAAACTCATTTAGATAATGGTGTTACTATAATAGATCCTAATAATACTTATATAGGAGTAGATGTTAAAATAGGTCAAGATACTATAATTTACCCTGGAAATGTTATAGAAGGAAACACAGTAATTGGTGACGATTGCGTTATTTATTCTAATTCAAGAATAAGTAACAGTATAGTAGGAAATGCTGTAGAGATTCAAAGTTCTGTTGTTTTAGATAGTAAAATAGGTGAAAATACTACAGTAGGACCATTTGCTTATATAAGACCTGAGAGTAATATAGGAAATCACGTAAGAATTGGTGATTTTGTAGAAATTAAAAAATCTACAATTGGAAATAATACTAAGGTATCTCATTTGACATATATAGGAGATGCTGAGGTTGGAAGTTCTTGTAATTTTGGTTGTGGAACTGTAGTTGTAAACTATGATGGAAAGAAAAAACATAAAACTAAAATAGGCAACAATGTATTTATAGGTTGTAATACAAACCTTGTTGCACCAGTTGAAGTTAAGGATAATTCATATACAGCAGCGGGTTCTACTATAACTAAAGAAGTTCCAGAGGGTTCTTTAGCAGTTGCAAGAGCAAGACAAAAAAATATAGAGGGCTGGGTAGAGAAAAACAATAATAAAAAGTAATTTAAAATACAAAAGTTAAGTTTAATTATTTTAAGGAGGTCTTCGTTACATGGAAAATCATATAAAGAATATAAAGGTGTTTACGGGAAATTCTAATGAAACCCTTGCAAAAGAAGTTGCTGAAATTCTAGGTGTTAATTTAGGAGAAGCTAAGGTTTCAAAGTTTAGTGATGGAGAAATATCAGTGGATATTTCTGAAACTGTTAGAGGATGTGATGTGTTTATAGTTCAATCAACTAGTAATCCTGTTAATGATAATTTAATGGAATTACTTATAATGATTGATGCTTTTAAAAGAGCTTCAGCAGGAAGAATAAATGCAGTTGTTCCATACTATGGTTATGCTAGACAAGATAGAAAAGTAAAATCAAGAGACCCTATTACAGCTAAATTAGTTGCAGATTTAATAACAGCAGCAGGAGCGGATAGAGTATTAACTATGGATTTACATGCAGCTCAAATACAAGGGTACTTCGATATTCCTGTAGACCATCTTTTAGGTGCACCTATCTTAGCTGACTACTTTATAAAAAAAGGTTTTGCAGATAGAGATGATGTTGTAGTTGTTTCACCAGATTTAGGATCTGTAACAAGAGCTAGAAAATTTGCTGACAGACTTCAAGCACCAATAGCCATAATAGATAAAAGAAGACCAAAAGCCAATGTATCTGAAATAATGAACATAATAGGTGATATTGAAAATAAGGTTTGTATCTTAGTAGATGATATGATAGATACAGCAGGGACAATAACAAATGCTGCTAATGCATTAAAAAAATTAGGAGCTAAAAATGTTTATGCTTGCTGTACCCATGGAGTGTTATCGGGACCCGCCTTTGAAAGAATAAATGAATCTGCTATAGAAGAGTTAGTTATGCTAAATACTATAGCATTTAAAGAGAGTAAAGAAAACTTAAGTAAATTTAAATCTTTATCTGTTGCACCACTATTAGCTGATGCTGTTAAAAGAATTTATGATGATAAACCTTTAAGTAGTTTATTTTAGGACTTAAATGGATAAATTTATATAAGAAAGTGTAGTAGAAAAGAATAGATAGGTGTCTACTGCACTTTTCTTTTAAATAAGAAATTTTTTATAGTTAGTTATATCAAAAGATAATGTGTAGGAGGAGTATATAATGGAAAGCTTACAGGAGAAAATTTTAATAGTTGATGATGATGAAAATATATGTGAAATAATAAAAATATATTTAGAATCAGCTAATTTTGATGTTAAAACAATCCATGATGGTGGGATGGTTCAAGGGGCTTTTATGAGATATAAGCCAGATCTAGTTATATTAGACATGATGTTACCTAATATAGATGGTATAGATCTTTTAAAGTGGATAAGAAAAGAAGGAAACGTTCCAGTTATAATGTTAACTGCAAAAGGAGAAACCTTTGATAAAGTTTTAGCTCTTGACTTAGGTGCAGACGATTATGTTGTAAAACCATTTGAACCAAAGGAATTAATAGCTAGAGTTAAAGCTGTTATGAGAAGATATACAGTTGAGGATAAATCCTTAGAAAAGAGATTAGAGTTTAAAGATTTAATTATAGATTTAAGTTCTTATAAGATAATTTATAAAGGCGAAGAATTAAAAATGCCACCTAAAGAATTTGAACTTTTATATTATTTAGCAAGTAATAAGAATAAAGTTTTTACAAGGGAACAATTGCTTTGTGAAGTTTGGGGATATGATTATCCTGGAGATTCAAGAACGGTAGATGTTCATGTAAAAAGATTAAGAGAAAAATTAAACAATGAAAGCGAATGGCAATTAGAAACTGTTTGGGGTGTTGGGTATAAATTCGAGGTGAAATAATGAAGAGGAAAAGCTTAGTATTTAAGCTTATAGCAACTATAAGTATAACTATATTTATAGTGTTTTTTGCCACAGGAATAATATTATCATATTTTGTTAGACAGGATTATTTTAATACTGAAGAACAAAAGCTAGATATGGAAACCAATACTATACAAGAAGTTGCTGTTAAATATCAAGGAGATACCCCCTCAGATAGAGAAAATATATATGATATGTTACATTTGATATCTGGTTATTTAGAAGCTGATATACTTCTTGTAAATAGCTCAGGATATGTTTATGGAGTATCAAATAATGAATATTCATATTTATATGGTAAAAGATATACAAGTTTTGATTTAAATACTCTAAGGAACGATAATATATTAGAGTATAAAAGTGGGGATAATTATATATATTGCAGAGGTATGTATAACAGTAGTGGTGAGTTTGTTGGAGCCATAGCTTACGTAATTTATCAAAGTAATATAAATAAACCAATATACGATATGTATAAAATAATATGGATTTCTGTTGTTATAGCTGTTATTATTTTAAATATTATATTTTATTTTATTTCTAAGAAATTTATAATTAAGCCCTTAGAGTCAATAAATGATATAGCTAAAGATTTTTCTAATGGTCATTTTGACAAAAGGGTTAATATAGGAAACAATGATGAAATAGGAGATTTAGCTAAAACATTTAATATTATGGCAGATTCCATAGAAGAGGCAGAAAATAATAGAAGAGAGTTTATATCTAATATATCACATGAACTAAGGTCACCAATAACATCTATTAAAGGATTCATCACAGCTATTTTAGATGGAATTATACCAAAGGAAAAGGAAAAATATTATTTAAATATAGCAAATGATGAAATAATGCGTCTTACAAGGCTTGTTAATGACCTTCTAGATTTATCAGCAATGCAGGCTGGTAAAATGACTTTTAAATTGATTAAGGTGGATATAAATAGTGTTATAAGAATGACTGCAATTAAGATGGGACAAAAGGCCTTAGAGAAGAACATAAAAATAGATGTTTCTTTAGAGGGAAAGAGTCTTTACGTTTTAGCTGATAATGATAAAATAATTCAAGTATTGACTAATCTTATAGATAATGCTATAAAATATTGCAATAGGGATGGAAAAATATTAGTATCAACAAAGATTAAAAACGAAAAAATTATTGTATCAGTTTACAATAATGGACCATCTATAAATAAAGATGATGTAAAGTATATATGGGATAGATTTTATAAAGCTGATAAGTCTAGAACAAATAAAACAAGTACAGGTTTAGGATTACCTATAGTCAGAAATATAATACTTGAACATAATGAAAAAATTTGGATTGATAACAATGATAACGGAGTAACATTTAGTTTTACTTTAAAAAAATTTAAATAAATTCAATTTAAAATCATCTACTTACCCTTCACAGCTATGTGAGGGGTAAGGTTTTTGCACATACAGTTAAGAAGATAATAACAGTAAAGGAGAAAAATACAATGTATTTAATAGTTGGACTTGGGAATATAGGAAAAGAGTATGAAAATACTAGACATAACATAGGTTTTCAAGCTATAGATTATATTTCAAATAAGTATAATATTGAGGTAAACAGGATAAAATTTAAGGGAATATACGGGGATGGTCTAATAGACGGTAAAAAGGTAATTCTATTAAAACCTACCACTTATATGAACTTAAGTGGAGAGAGTATAAGAGAAGTAATGAATTTTTATAAAATATCAGAAGATGAACTAATAGTTATATATGATGATATAAGTTTACCAGTAGGAAAGCTTAGAATAAGGGAAAAAGGAAGTGCTGGTGGACATAATGGAATAAAGAGTATAATAGCAAACATTGGAACAGAAAAATTTCCAAGAGTTAAAATAGGTATAGGACAACCTAATCATGGATTAGTAAATCATGTTTTAGGAAAGTTTTCATCAGAAGAAAATGAAGTCTTAAATAAAGTTATTCCAGCTTGTTCAGATGCAGTAGGTGAAATGATAAAGAATTCAGTAAAAGATTCAATGAATATATATAATGGTTTCAAAATTGATTAATAAAATAGGAGGTGTCTAGTTTGAGACTACAAGGGTTAATGAATCCCTTATTAAATAGTGATAAATTTATAAGTGTTAAAGAAGCTATAAAAAATAACAAAAATTTAGAGATAAGTGGACTTTTTGAATCGGGAAAAAGTTATGTTATAAATGCTATTTATGAGGAACAAAATAAGTCTATGGTTATAGTAACCCATAGTGATATAGAAGCTAGGAATATGTATGAGGATTTATCTTTTTACACTCAAGATATTTATTATCTACCAGCTAAAGAAGTTGTATTTTATAATATTGCGGCTATATCAGGGGATTTAAGATGGGCTAGGTTATCTGTCATAAGGGAAATTTTAAATAAGAAAAAGAAAATAGTTATAGTATCTATAGATGCATTTGCAACAACATATACTCCAGCTAAGTTGTTTAAGGAAAATACTATCAAATTAAAGGTAAACAAAGAATTAAATTTAATAGAACTTTCTAAAAAACTTTTAGGATGTGGCTATGAACGGGTGGAAGTTGTTGAAGGGAAAGGGGAATTTTCTTTAAGAGGTGGAATATTAGATGTATATCCGCCTAATAGTCCTGTTCCTTTTAGAATTGAACTTTTTGGCGATGAAATTGAGTCTATAAGAAAATTTAATGTGGAATCTCAAAGAAGTATTGATAAAGTAAAAGAGGTAGAGATATTCCCAGCTAAAGAAATAATATTAAATGAAGAAATAATAGATTATGCAACAAAAAATATAAGTTCTGAACTTAATTTCTTTAAAGAAAATAAAAACCATGATGAAGATGTTATAAATAGAATATCTGATATGGTAAACAGAAATATAGAAAATTTAAAAGAAAATTGGACTTTTGAAACAATAGATAGTTATCTACCATTTTTCTTTGATAAGCCATCAACACTCTTTGATTATCTAGAAGATTATTTAATTATTATGGATGATACAAAAAGGTGTAGAGGAAAACTTGAGAGTACAACAATTGAATTTAAAGAAAATTATGAATCATTTTTAGAAAGAGGAAGTATACTTCCTTCACAAGGAAAGCTTCTTTTGGATATTGATGATGTTTTTAGCTCTTTTAGAGATAGAGAAATAGTTGCAATAAACTCTTTTGAAGGAAGTAAAGATTTTTATTCAATTTATAATAAAGTATTTTTCAATCAAAGCACATTAAATAATTATCAAGGGCAACTAGATATTCTTATAAATGATATTAAGGATAGAAAAGATAAAGGCTTTAAAACTATTATTTTAGCAGGAACTAAGCCAAGGGGAGAAAGACTTGTTGATACATTAAGAGAACATGGTATAGAAAGTGTATACAAGGAAAATATAGAAGAAATTAAGGATAGAGAAGTAGTAGTAACTTATGGAAGTCAACTTAAGGGATTTGAGTATTCAGATTTAAAGCTATGTTTAGTTTCAGATAGAGAGTTTTTTGGAGAAGCTAAAAGAAAAACCTCTAAAAAGAAGACTAAACAAAAAGGTGTAGCTAAAATAGCAAGTTTTGGAGAGTTAAAGCCTGGAGACTATGTAGTGCATGTAAACAGCGGTATTGGTGTTTATAAAGGAATAAGGCAAATAGAAGTTCAAGGGCATATGAGAGATTACTTAGACCTTGAGTACACTAAGGGAGATAAGCTTTATGTTCCTGTTGAACAGTTAGATTTAGTTCAAAAATATATAGGTTCTGAAGGAACTTCACCTAAGGTAAATAAACTTGGAGGAAATGAATGGCAAAAAGCTAAAGCTAAAGCTAGAAAATCGATAAATGATATAGCAGAGGATTTAGTAAATCTTTATGCAACAAGAGCTGCCTTAAAAGGATATAAGTTTTCAAAGGATACTCAGTGGCAAAAGCAATTTGAAGATGAGTTTCCTCATGAGGAGACACCAGACCAATTAACATCTTTAGAAGAAATCAAAAAGGACATGGAGTCGGATAAACCTATGGACAGACTTCTTTGTGGAGATGTTGGTTATGGTAAGACTGAAGTTGCAATAAGAGCTGCATTTAAAGCTGTTATGGATGGAAAACAAGTGGCATTTTTAGTTCCAACAACTATTTTAGCTGACCAACATTATAATAATTTTATAAAGAGATTCTCAGGATTTCCTATAAAAATAGATATGGTAAGTAGATTTAGAAGTAAAAAGCAACAAACAGAAACTATTAAAGCCTTAAAAGAGGGAAATGTGGATATTTTAATAGGAACTCATAGATTAGTTTCTAAGGATATTGAATTTAAGGACTTAGGTCTTTTAATAGTAGATGAGGAGCAAAGATTTGGAGTAGCACAAAAGGAAAAGATTAAAAATGTGAAAAAAAATGTTGATGTATTAACTTTAAGTGCAACACCAATCCCAAGAACACTTCATATGTCATTAACAGGAGTTCGTGATATATCAGTAATAGAAACACCACCTGAAGATAGATATCCAATACAAACCTATGTTGTAGAGCAAAATGATCAGCTAATAAGGGATGCTATACTTAGAGAGATAGCAAGAGATGGTCAAGTTTATTTTGTATACAATAGAGTTGAGAGTATTCAAAGTATGGCAAGTTACATTCAAAATTTAGTTCCAGAAGGAAAAGTAACTATTATACATGGACAAATGACAGAGAGACAGTTAGAAAAAGAAATGATAGCCTTTATGAATAAGGAGTTTAACATATTAGTTTGTACATCAATAATAGAAACAGGAATAGATATTCCAAATGTTAATACAATGGTAGTTTATGATGCGGATAAAATGGGACTATCTCAGCTTTATCAATTAAGGGGAAGAGTTGGAAGAAGTAATAGAATAGCCTATACTTATTTTACCTATCAAAAGGACAAAATCTTAACAGAAGTAGCTGAGAAGAGACTTAAAGCTCTTAAGGATTTCACAGAGCTTGGTTCAGGTTTTAAAATAGCTATGAGAGATCTAGAAATAAGGGGAGCAGGAAACATGATGAGTTCAGCTCAACATGGTCAAATGGCGGCAGTTGGATATGATTTATACTGTAGAATGCTAGAAGACACTATAAAGCTAATTAAAGGGGATATAGACCAAGAACCAGTTGAGACAACTGTAGACATAAAGGTTGATGCATTTATTCCATCAACATATATAGAAGATGAGATACAAAAGATTGAAATATATAAGAAGATTGCTTCTATTCAAAATGAAGAAGATTATAAGTATGTTGAAGAGGAACTTGGAGATAGATTTTCAACTATACCAAAACAAATATATAATCTTATGGATATAGCATATATAAAAAGTAAGGGTAAAGTTTTAAATATAGAAGAAATAAAAGAAATAAATAATGAAGTAGTATTCCAATTTGAAAGCAGAGAAAGAACAAATAAAGAATTATTTATAAAACTTTTAAAAAATAATAAAGAAAATATATTATTTAGATTTGGGGATAAGCCTGCTTTTGTATACAAATATAAGGATATGAAGAAAGAAAGTGTTTTAGAAAAATTTAAGGAAATCTTAGATGATTTAATATCCTATAAAAATTTATAATTGAAATAAAATTGTAATATTGGTATATTATTATATAATTAACATTATAAGAATGTGAAAATATAAGAAACAAGTGAGGGGTATTATGAAAGCTTGGAAAAAATTAGTGATAGTTATAGTTGCGGGAGTTACAGCAATTGGAGGAGTATGTCTAACAATGGTTGAAAAAACTGATGCTGCAATACAAAAAACAGTTGTAGCAGTTATAAACGATGAAGAAATAACATTAGGGGAAGTTAATGATAATTTAAAGGGTTTATATACATCTTTAGAAACACAATATGGAACTGATTATCTTTCAGATTCACAAATACAGTCTTATATCTTATATCAAAGACAAGGAATGTTAAGTTCTTTAGTACAAGAAAAACTTATGGTATTACAAGCTGAAAAGCTTGGAATAGTACCTTCACAAGAGGAATTAGAGACTCAGGTAAATGCTAAAATGGAAGAACTTAAAGAGTATTTTGAATCTTCAGGTGAAAGCTATGATGACTATATAGAAACTTATGGAGAAAATTCTGTTAGAGAAATGTTTAAAAATTCTATAATAAGTGAGATACTTGAAGAAAATATGACTAAGGACTTAACAGTTTCAGATGAAGAGGTTGAAACATATTATAATGAAAACAAGGATAGTTATTTAAATTACGGAAGTGCTGATGTAAAAGAACTTATATTTAATACAGAAGAAGAGGCAAATGCAGCTAGTGAAGCTATAGCAAATGGTACAGCAACTTTTGATGCTTTATATGCTGAATATGAAGCTAATATTGAAAAGATAGAGTCAGAAAACGCAACAGATGAAGACAAGAATCTTCCAACTGCTAGTGATTTAGGAACTATTTCATATGACTCAACTAATTACGGAACTACATTTATGGATGCCCTTAAAGGAATAACAGAAGATAATAAAGTATCAGCTCCTGTAAATGATGCTTCTCAATATGTTATAATTCAAGGAAATAATATAGTAGCAACAACTGATATGCCTTTAGATGACGAACTAAAGGAAGAAATAAGAGAAACTGTTTTAACTAAGAAGAAAAATGATTTTATGACAGAAAATTTAACTACTTGGGAAACAGAGTTTGGAGCTGAAACTTATACAGATAAATTAGAAGAGGGATTATAAAATATAATTTATATCAAATAAAAAAACCATAAAGCATTATGCTTTGTGGTTTTTTGTTTTATTTGTATTAAAACTAAAATTTTCTCTAAAGATAAATTATAACCATTGTGTATAAAATTTGAAATTAATAAGATACTAATATTGAAAACTAGATATAGTAATATACCCTATTTTATTAAAAAATAATTATACATAGATAATTAAGGAGGAAAAAACAAATGAAAGCCACAGGAATAGTTAGACGTATCGATGATTTAGGAAGGGTTGTAATTCCAAAAGAAATTAGAAGAACTTTAAGAATTAGAGAAGGAGACCCACTAGAAATCTTTACAGATAGAGAAGGTGGAGTAATACTAAAAAAATATTCTCCTATTGGAGAGTTAACAGATTTTTCTAAAGAATATGCTGAATCACTTCAACAAACTATAGGACATATAATTTTAATTGCTGATAATGATGCATTTATATCAGTAAGTGGTACTACAAAAAAAGAATTTATAGAGAAAAAAATAAGTGATGAGTTAGAAAAAGCTGTTGAAAATAGAAAAACAACAATTTTAGGATCAGAGGGAAAAGAAGTAATACCTCTATATGGTGATGATGATGAGACTAAATATTCAAGTCAAGTTGTAGCACCAATTATAGCAGAGGGTGATGTTATAGGTTCTGTTATAATACTTTCTAAAGAGGGAGAAAAGTTTGGAGAATTAGAAAGTAAATTAGCTGAAACTGCAGCATTATTTTTAGGAAAACAAATGGAGCAATAATATTTAATCATTATTAGGAATAATACCTCTAGATTTACAATAAAATTAAACAGTTAATTAAAGTAAAAATCTGGAGGTGTTTATGAAAAAGCAATCATTAGTTAAGGGTAGTTTAATACTAGTTTTTGCTAGCATATTAGCCAAATTTCTAGGTATATTTTTTAGATGGCCACTAATAATGTTAATTGGGGATGAGGGTCTTGGTTATTACCAAATGACATATCCCCTTTACATGTTATTTATAGCTATATCAACAGGGGTTCCAATAGCTGTATCAAAGCTTATATCTGAAAAAATAGCATTAGGGCAAAGAGAAGAGGTATTTCAAGTTATAAAAGAAGCATTAAAAGTGATGATTTTATTAGGACTTGGGACAACTATCTTTTTAGGTGCATTTGGTAAATATATTATACACATATTAAAATGGGATGGAAAAGCTTATTACTCTATATTAGGGGTTTGTTTAGCTCCACTTTTTATAGGCTTTATGACACCGCTTAGAGGTTTTTTTCAAGGAATGCAGAATATGACTCCAACTGCTGTATCACAAGTAATTGAGCAGATTGGAAGAGTAATCTTTGGAGTTGGACTAGCTTTTATATTATTTCCATTAGGAATAGAAAAGGCAGCAGGAGGGGCATCATTTGGTGCAGCAGCAGGAGCGTTTTTAGGTGGAATATATCTTTGGCCTAAATTTTTAAAGATAAAGAAAGAGAATAACATAAGAAGAATAAAGGGAAGCGAAAAAATCTTTAATGAAATAATAAAAGTTGCATTACCTATATCAGTAGGGGCAGCAGTTGGAAGCATTATGGGGGTTATAGATTCTGTCTTAGTTCCACAAAAACTTCTTCAATCAGGAATGAATATGCAAAATGCTACAATTCTTTATGCACAGTTAACAGGAAAAGCATCAATATTTACTAATATACCTATGACTCTTACAGCAGCACTATCTGCATCAATAATACCGATAATATCTGAACTTTATGTATTAAAGGATAAAAAACAGTTAGAAAATAAAATAAATATGTCTATTAAACTGAGTATGTTAGTTGCAATTCCTTGTTTCTTAGGATTATTTTTTATGGCAGAACCTATAATGAAGCTAATATTTCCGGGAAGGTCTGAAGGGTTTAATATACTTAAATATTTGGCAATAAGTATACCTTTTTTAGTAACAACTAATATAACAACTTCTATTTTACAAGGAACGAGGTATTATTATAGACCTGTTGTTAACTTATTCATTGGATGTATAATAAAAATAATTTTAACTATTATTTTAGTACCAATGCAAGACATAAATATATATGGAGCAGTTATAGCAACAGTATGTGCATACTTAACAGTAGCAATTTTAAACGTTATTTATATGCTGAAAAGGTTAAAATGTAAGTTTAGCCTAATGGAAACTGTGATTAAGCCAACTATAGCATCTCTTTTAATGATTATAGGAGTTTTATTAACATATTTAAAAATGATAAATATGAGTATTAATAGTGGGTTATCATGCTTGATTTCTATATTTGTGGGTATTATTATATATGTAGTATTAGTAATATCACTTAAAATATTAGGATATGATGAGATTAAGGGAAGAGTAACATCTAAAAAACGAAGATAATAATTTATAGAAATTTAACTTGGAAGTTACCAAATATCTCAACATATCTTTGTGTTTTTTACATGAAGGAGAAAAATTATGCTAAAAATAATTGGATTAGGACCAGGAGATCCTAGGGCATTAACTATAGGTGTTTTAGATGAACTTAAAACAAATAACAATATTTATTTCAGAACAGAAAAACATCCTACAGTTGATTTTTTGAAGGAGCAAGGGATAGAATTTAAAACATATGACCATGCCTATGAGATGTTTGATAGTTTCGATAGGGTTTATGAATATATAGCAGCGGATATGATAGAAAAATTAAAGGTTGAAAAAGAAATAATTTATGGCGTTCCAGGCCATCCATTAGTTGCTGAAAGATCAGTATTAAATGTCATAGAGCTTTGCAAAGAAAATAATATAGAATATAAACTATATCCAGCAGTAAGTTTTATAGATGCTATTATGGAAAGTTTAAAGATAGATCCAATAGAAGGGATAAAAATTATTGATGCCTTTGATATAAATAATCAAATAATGGATAAAAGAATAGGATGCATAATAACACAAGTTTACAATAAATTCATAGCTTCTGAGGTTAAGATAAAGCTTCTAGAAGGGTATAATGAAGATACAGAAATATTTTTCGTAAGAGCTGCAGGAATCAAAGGGCTAGAAAGCATAAGGAAAATTCCTTTGTATGAACTTGATTGGCAAGATGATATAGATTATTTAACATCAATATATATTCCAAAGGATTTAAATAATAAAAAAGATTTCTATGATTTTGTAGCTTTAGTAGATACTTTAAGAGGGGATGATGGCTGTCCTTGGGATAGAGAACAGACCCATGAAAGTATAAAAAAGAACATAATAGAAGAAAGTTTTGAAGTTTTAGATGCTATAGAAAAAGAGGATGAGAATTCTCTTATAGAAGAGCTTGGAGATGTACTTTTACAAATAGTATTTCACTCATCTATAGGAAAAGAAGATGGATATTTTGACATAAATGATATTATACAAGGCATATATAATAAAATGATATACAGACATCCTCATGTCTTTAAAGATACCAAAGTAGAAACATCAGAGGAAGTGTTAGATAGTTGGGATAATCTTAAGCAAAAAGAAAAAGGAATTTCAACACTAACAGAAGAAATGAATACTATAGCAAATGCTCTACCAGCCTTAATAATCGCAAGTAAGGTTCAAAATAAAGCTAAAAAGGTTGGATTTGATTTTGATAATGTCTCTGATGTTATGAAGAAGGTAGAGGAGGAGTTAAGTGAGGTAAAGGATGTATATAAAAGCCAGAATAAGGTAAGAATAGAAGATGAAATTGGGGATTTATTATTCTCATGTGTAAATTTAGCTAGGTTTTTAGATACAGATAGTGAAGTAGCACTTAGAAAAACAATAGAAAAATTTATAAAGAGATTTTCTTATATAGAGAAAAAAACTTTAGATGAAAATAAATCATTAAAGGATTTAGATTTAGAACAAATGAATATATTATGGAATGAGGCTAAAAAAGCTGAATAAAATCATAAAAAGGGGTCTATTATATAATAATATTATTATTTCTTAGAGAATATAGAATCATTGACTATACAAAGAAAAAAATATATTGTATGATAATATAAGCTAAGTTTAGTATTTATAGCTATATTAAAAAATTAGCTAATTACGTAAATTTAAGGAGGATGTAAAAGTGAATAAAGCAGATTTAATAACAAAAATGGCTGAGAAGTCTGGATTAACAAAAAAGGATGCTGAAACAGCTTTAAGAGGATTTATAGAAAGCGTTACTGAAGCTTTAGAAAATAAGGATAAGGTTCAATTAGTTGGTTTCGGAACTTTCGAAACTAGAGAAAGAGCTGCAAGAGAAGGAAGAAACCCAAGAACTAAAGAGGTAATAACTATTCCTGCATCAATAGCTCCTGTTTTCAAACCAGGTAAAGAGTTAAAAGAAAAAGTTAATAAATAATTCTTAAAAGAACCTAAGATTTCTTAGGTTCTTTAATAATATTTAAGATTAATAGGAGGAATATATGAGGTTAGATAAATACTTAAAAGTTTCTAGAATTATAAAAAGAAGAACAGTAGCAAAAGAAGCTTGTGAGGGTGGAAGAGTCAGCATAAATGGAAAAGTTGCAAAACCGTCAACATCTTTAAAAGAAGATGACATTATAGAAATAGTTTTTGGAAATAAAACACTAAAGGCTAAAATAGTAAATTTAGCAGAGCATGTAAGAAAAGAAGATGCTAAAAATATGTATGAAATAATAGAAGGTGAAGAGGATACTGAAGAGTAATCATCTTAAGGACTTAAGGCTAGTATAAAATACTCCATACTTTTAGTAATTTTTTATGTTAACTTAGCATAGTTATAGTTTAGAAACCACTTTAATTATTAAGAGTATGGGGGAGAAATTATGGAAAATAAAATTGTAAACGAAGAGTTTAAAAGTAGTTTAAATCTTGAAGATAGAAAAATATTAGTGATGAATGGTGTTCTAGAGGTCTTAAACTTCAATGATGAGAAAATAACTTTAAATACAAAGCTTGGTTCTTTGGGGATTAAAGGAAAAGATTTAAGGGTGAAAAAGTTAGATCTAGAAAATAGTGAGATAATAATTCATGGCTATGTTAATAGTTTAATATATAATGGTTCAAAAGCTAAAAGAAAAAAGAGATTTTTAATATCTAAGTTTGGTAAATAGGTGATAATATGTTATTACCGTTAAGAATACAATTTGATATGATAATCTACCCATTTATATCTGGCTTTATAATAGGACTTTTTTTTGATATTTACAGGATAATTAGAGGAAAAGAGCGAATAAAGATTATAAGTATATTGGAAGACGTATTATTCTGGATACTATGTGGTCTTAGTATATTTATATTTTTATTAAAATTTAATTATGGATTCTTAAATGTATACGTATATGTGTTTATACTTATAGGAATATTTATTTACTTTAGTGCCTTATCTAAGAAATTGTTAAAATTAGAACGTTTTCTTATACAAAGGATACTAAAAACAATAAGGGTAATATTTAAAAACCTAATATATATACTAAAAAGTATTTTTACAAAATAAATCATCTAAGATTTGAAAAAAATCTTGAATAAAAAAATAATACTGTTTAAAATATACTTATAAATAAGCCATTTTTTATTGGGGGACATATATGAGAAATGGAAAGATTAAAATTAAAACTTTAGCAGTACTAACAATATTAGGAGTTTTTATTATAGCCTTTGTAAGACAAGAGCTTACAATGAAAAGGTTAAATAAGAATATAGCTACGAAAAATGAAGAACTTCAGCAATTACAAGATGAAAATGTAAAACTGCAGGATGAAGTTGAGAGAGTAAATTCAGATTCATATATAGAAAGGTTAGCTAGAGAGCGTCTTGGAATGATAAGAAGCGGAGAAAAGGTTATAATAAGTTCTAGTGAATCTAATTAAATTATCTAGGTTATTAGTTAAATAACATATATTTTATTTTAATTTTAAGGAGGAATCTTTTAAACATGACCTTAATGGCAGGAAACATATTAGAGGGCAAAGTAATAAACATCACCAATTTTGGTGCATTTGTTGAAGTTGATGGAAAAACAGGTCTAGTTCATATTTCAGAGGTTGCTGATTCTTATGTTAAAGATATAAGAGAACATTTGAAGGAACAAGACGTAGTAAAGGTTAAAGTTATTTCAGTAGATGACAATGGTAAAATGAGCTTATCAATTAAGCAAGCTATGCCAGTTAAAAGAAAGTCAGTTAAACCTATTGAAATAGATTGGGCTTCAGAAAAGAAGAAGGCCAATGCAAATAATTTTGAAGATATAATGTCTAAGTTTTTAAAGGATAGTGAAGAAAGACTTCAAGACGTTAAAAAGCATCAAGAGGTTAAAAATAAAAAGAGAAGTTACTAAAAATAATTTTAAGTTAAACATAAAAAAATATTATGATAATTATCATGATATAAATTTTATACTTATTAAAACTATAGAGGCTGTTTCAAAACTAATTAAATTGCTTTATATTTTTATAACTATTTAATGTTTGATACAGCCAATATATTTATAAAAATAAGAAATAGAATAAATTATAAAAAAATTATAAAAAAGTGTTGACACATACCAAAGTGTTATGTATAATAAAACATGTCGCTAAGATAACTAATAAAAATTAATGACATGCCGAAGTGGCGGAACTGGCAGACGCACAGGACTTAAAATCCTGCGATGCTAACACATCGTACCGGTTCGATTCCGGTCTTCGGCACCAAATATCGCGGGGTGGAGCAGTTGGCAGCTCGTCGGGCTCATAACCCGAAGGTCGTAGGTTCAAGTCCTGCCCCCGCAACCAAATTTGGCGGGATAGCTCAGTTGGCTAGAGCATTCGGTTCATACCCGAAGGGTCGTAGGTTCGAATCCTATTCCCGCTACCATTTAAACTTAATATGCCGAAGTGGCGGAACTGGCAGACGCACAGGACTTAAAATCCTGCGATGCTAACACATCGTACCGGTTCGATTCCGGTCTTCGGCACCAAAACTCATCTAAATATTTAGATGAGTTTTTTTGCGTTTAGATAAAATTTCTTATGTAAAGAACTTTTGTGTCGTAAAATAATATTTTATAGATTCGCTTTATGTAGAATAGTACATAAAAATATAAAAATACATATATAAAGACAGAAATGTGTCTTACGAAAATGGAAAAAAAATACACATATTTATATAAAAATATAGCTTATATTGGTATAATATAATTACAATTAATGGAAAAGAGGGGATTATATGCAATATGGAGCTAAAGTTAATAATTATGTGAGCAATAAAAATTCTATATTTAAAAACAATAGTTATACTATTATAAACTTTATTTTATATTTTATTATAGGATTGCTGATAAGTAGAGTTAACATAGATATGAGCTTTGGCGGTTTTAATAGTTTAGCACCTTTTGGAATAGCATATTCTTTATCAGTAGTAGGAAAAGATAAAAGGACGTTCTATTTTGCTTCTTTAGGAATATTTTTAGGGTATATAAGTCTTTTTAATAAAATAAAAGAATTTCCTTTGTATTTAATAATATTAATGCTAATAATTATTTTACAAACTGCCAATATAAATATAATTAACAAACAAAAAATAAAATTAAGTTTTTTAATTATATTTTCAACTATTTTGTCATATGGAATATTTATAACTAAAACTGATTTTATAACAAATTTAATCATATCTTGTATAATTTCAGGTCTTGTTTATCCTATATATTTTATGATGAGATATAGTATAAAATGTATAGATAATATTTATAATGAACATATTTTTAATAGTAATGAAATTATAACTCTTGGACTAGTTATAGGATTATTAATAGTTGGTATAGGCGAATTTTCATTATTTGAAGTTAAATTTAGAAATATAATGGCAGTGTTATTCGTAATTACTTTATCTTATGGAACTAATTATAATATGGGGGCTTGCATAGGCTCAGTTATGGGAATTGTTTTAGGGTTTGTTTCAGGAAATTTACCTTTGCATGTTGCAATATATAGTTCTTGTGGACTTATAGCGGGTATATTCAAGGAAACTGGAAAGATATTAACATTTTTTTCCTTTAATATAATGTACTTAATAATAAATATGTATTGTAATACATTAACTAGAGGTGGAGAAATAGAAACCTTAGTTGCAACAGCAGTATTTCTTTTAGTTCCTAAGAAAGTATATAAATCAATATTTTTAGAAATAAGTGAAAATAAGAAAATAGATAAATATAGCGAAGATTGTTTTAATAAAGTTAAAGATGATTTTATAGCAAAAACAAGAAATTTAACAGATATTTTAGGGATGATTGGAAATATATTAAAATATAGAGACAATGATAATGAGAAAGAATTCTTAAAAAACAAATATAATACTTTAATAGATGACATATCGGAAAAGACATGTGCAAATTGTGAAAGAAAACTTATTTGTTGGAAAAATGAATTAAATTTAACTTATAATGCTTTTACAGATATTATAGACAATTATGAAGATGAAAATGGAGTTTTTCCAAGAGAGCTTGAAAAGAAATGTCTTAAAAAATATACTTTAATAAAAAATTTAGATGGGGCTATGTCTGTTTATAGGGTTAATGAGAACTTAAGAAAAAGATTAATGGAGGGTCGTGAGTTATTATCTAATAATATAAATAATATGGCATTAACAATAGATGAAATTATAGATGATTTTGATAAAGAATTAAATATATTGATAGATACAGAAAAAGATGTGAAAACTGCTTTAAGCAGAGATGGTATAACATACAATGATATTTTATGCTATAACGACAAGTATGGAAGACTTAATATAAAGATTCAATTAGATAATTTTAATCAAGTACAGATTTGTGAGTATATTTTACCTATAATAAATAGTGCAGTAGGAAAAGCTATGTGTCTTTGTGAAGATGGTTTTGCGATTAATAAGATAACTAATAGGTGGGAAGCTTCCTTTGAAGAAGAGCCTAAATATAAAATAATATCTTATGCAGTTTCAGACAAAAAGTTTGATGAGGAATATACAGGAGATTCTTATAGTAATGGGAAAACAAAAGATGGAAGTTATATAATGGCTATATCCGATGGTATGGGTTCAGGAAGAGAAGCTGGTGTAGAAAGTAAAATGGCTGTTGAGATTATGGAGAAATTTATGGAACTTGGTTTTGATGATATGACAGCTATAAATACTATAAATTCTATAATTGGAATTAAATTTAGTGAAGAAGAAAAGTTTGCTACTTTAGATATGCAAAAAATAGACTTATATAGTGGTAAAATTAAATTTATGAAAGTTGGAGCTGTTGAAAGCTTTATAAAAAGGAAAAATAATATTGAAGTTATAAATTCAAATTCACTACCTTTTGGAGCTTTAGATAAAGTTGATATAGATATAGTTGAAAAAAGCATAAAAGATGGTGATTTCATAATAAGTATAAGTGACGGGGTTTTAGATAATGTGGAAAATAGTTCTTTTGATATAAGTTGGTTAATTAATTTCTTAGAGAACTCTAATAATAAACAACCTAAAGACTTAGCCATTGAGATATTAAAAAAAGCTAAATTATTTAACGATGGAAAAGCTAAAGATGATATGACAGTAATTGTATCTAAGGTTATGATAAATAGGTAGTGAAGATGTTATAATTATCACAGTAAAAGTCTACAATATGGAAAAGGGTTAAATAATCTAACAATATTAAAAGCCTAAGGAAAATGTATTCTCAATTTACTATAAAAACTAATTTATAATTCTAAGTAAAGGACTAATATGCTATAATGTTATAAGATTGAATTTATATATGGAGTGTGTTTGATGATGAAAAATAAAGTTTTAAGTTTTATAAAAGAAAACTCCATGATTTACGATAAGGATAAAATATTAGTAGCTTTATCTGGAGGCCCAGACTCTGTTTGTCTTTTAAATATTTTAAAAGAGTTAGAGAATACATTAGATATAAAAATATATGCAGCTCATGTTAATCATTGTTTAAGGGGTGATGCTGCTTTAGAGGATGAAAACTATTGTTTAAATCTTTGTGAAGAGCTTAATATTCCTTGTTATGTAAGAAGAGTTAATATTGAAAAGTTAGCAAAAGATAGAGGCGTGTCAACTGAAATGGCAGGAAGAGAAGCTCGCTATGAATTTTTTGAAGAACTAATGAAAACACTAGATATAAATAAAATAGCTATAGCACATAATGCTAATGACCAAGCAGAAACTGTTATAATGAGAGCTATTAGAGGAACAGGTATAGAAGGGTTAGTTGGAATAAAGCCAATTAGAGAGAATAAGTACATAAGACCTATTTTATGCTTAACAAGGGAAGAAATTGAAAGATATTGTTTAAATAAAGAATTAAATCCTCATATTGATGCAACTAATTTAGAAGAGATTTATTCTAGAAATAAGATAAGGCTAAAAGCTATACCTTATATAGAAAATAATTTCAATAAAGAAGTTGTTTTTGCATTAAATAGACTAGCTTATAGTTGCAGAAAAGATATGGAGTTAATTGATAGCATAGTAGAAGAAAAACACAATAAATATTGTGTTAGAGAAAAAAAGTATATTATTGTTAGAAAAGAAGCTTTTAGTGAAATGGAAGCTATAATTACAAGAGTAATTAGAAAAGCTTTAATGGAGGTTAGTTTAAAATTTAATAATTTTGAAATGAAACATATCCAGGATATAATAAAACTCCAAAAAGGAAATACTGGAAAACAAATAAATATAACTAATAAAGTTTTAGCTATGAATGAATATGGGGATATAAAATTAAAAGTAAATAATATAGGAGAAATGTGTAGTAATGAAATAAATATCTCTAAAAAAGATATAGAAAATAATGATTTATGCTATGCAAAAAATGATTTTACTTTTAAAATATATAATAAAGATAATTTTAATGGCTTTATTAACAGTAACTTCATAAAAGTGTTTGATATTTCTAATATTTCTAATATCACTATAAGAAATAGACAAAATGGTGATAAAATAGTGCCATTAGGAATGAAAGGTACTAAAAAAATAAAAGATATATTAATTAATGCTAAAATTCCTAAAGATTTAAGAGATAATATACCATTGGTACTATTTGATAATGAAGTAGCTTGGATTTTAGGGTTAAAAACTAGTGATAAATTTAAAGTAACTAAGGATACTAAAACATTTTTAGAAATAAGATTTAGTGGAAAGGGAAATGATTATGAATAGTATTACAAATGATATTAAAGAAACTCTTTATTCAGAAGATACTATATTAAAAAGAGTAAGAGAGCTTTCAAAGGAAATATCAAAAGACTATGAAGGAAAAGATTTAATAATAGTAGGGATTTTAAAAGGCTCTGTAATATTTACTTCTGACCTTGTAAAACATATAGAGATACCTTGTTCTTTAGATTTCATGGCAGTATCTAGCTATGGAAACTCTAGTGAAAGTTCAGGTGTTGTAAGAATATTAAAGGATCTAGACCAAGATATAGAAGGCAAAGATGTTCTTATAGTAGAGGATATAGTAGATACAGGAATAACTTTAAGCTATCTTTTAGAATACTTAAATGCGAGAAAAGCTTCTAGTATAGAAATAGTAGCATTACTAAATAAAAAGGCTAGAAGAAAGTCAAATGTAGAAGCTAAATATATAGGTTTTGAAGTTCCAGATGAATTTATTGTAGGATATGGTATAGATTATAGTGAAAAGTATAGAAATCTTCCGTTTATAGGAATATTAAAAAGAGAAATATATGAAAAATAATTAATATGAATTTAATTTAGATGATGGAGAGAGGAGGCATATGCAATGAGAAAAACATCCAGATTAACTGTATGGATTGTTGTACTTATAATGATTATAATGGCTGCTGTTACTTTATATAATAGTGGAGATGTTAGTTCAACTATTGGGTACAGTCAATTTGAACAAAGTTGGAGAGACAATCAAGTTGCTACGGCTAATATAAGTGTAGATAAAGATTTAATTTCAGGAACTATGAGGAATGGTTCAAAATATAATGTTATAGTTCCTATTGAAACATTTAATCAAATGTTAACAGAGTATTCAAGTACAAACACTGCTACAATTCAATTTGAACAAACAAGTAGTTCATCAGCGTGGATATCAATTATACCAACAGTGCTTATGGTAGTGGTATTTTTAGTATTCTTCTTTATGATGATGAATCAATCTCAAGGTGGTGGCGGAAACCGAGGGGTAATGAACTTTGGTAAAAGTAAAGCTAAAATGGCACCACCAAATAGTAATAAGGTTACATTTAAAGATGTAGCTGGTGCAGATGAAGAAAAGGCAGAATTAGAGGAAATAGTAGATTTTCTAAAACAACCTAAGAGATATATAGAGATGGGTGCTAGAATACCTAAAGGGGTATTACTAGTTGGGCCTCCAGGAACAGGTAAAACCTTACTAGCTAAGGCAATATCAGGAGAAGCTGGTGTGCCATTCTTTAGTATATCAGGTTCAGACTTTGTTGAAATGTTTGTTGGGGTTGGTGCATCAAGAGTTAGAGATATGTTTGATCAGGCTAAGAAAAATGCTCCGTGCATAGTATTTATAGATGAAATAGATGCTGTTGGTAGACAAAGAGGAGCTGGAGTTGGTGGAGGTCATGATGAAAGAGAACAAACTTTAAATCAACTTCTAGTTGAAATGGATGGATTTGGAGTTAATGAAGGGATAATTATGATTGCAGCAACTAACAGACCAGATATATTAGATCCTGCTCTTTTAAGACCAGGTAGATTTGATAGACAAATAGTTGTTGGCGCACCTGACGTAGCAGGAAGAGAAGCTATACTAAGAGTTCATACAAGAAATAAACATTTAGGTGATGATGTTGATCTAAAGGTATTAGCCAAGAGAACTCCAGGGTTCACTGGAGCTGATTTAGAAAACTTAACTAACGAGGCTGCACTTTTAGCTGTTAGAAGAGAAAAAATGACTATCGATATGGATGATATAGAAGAAGCTATAACAAGAGTTATAGCAGGACCAGAAAAGAAGAGCAGAGTTATGAGTGAACATGATAGAAAAATCACAGCTTACCATGAAGCAGGGCATGCAGTTGCTATGAGAATGCTTAAATATTCTGATCCAGTTCATGAAATAAGTATAATTCCAAGAGGAATGGCAGCGGGATATACTATGCATCTTCCTGATGATGAAAGAAGTCATATATCTAAATTAAAATTAAAAGATGATATGGTAGGTCTTTTAGGCGGAAGAGTAGCAGAAAAAATAATAATGGGTGATATAAGTGCTGGTGCTAAGAATGATATTGATAGAACAAGTAGTATTGCAAGAAGCATGGTTATGCAATATGGTATGAGTAGCAAAATAGGTACTATATCCTTTGGAAGTGATAATGGAGAAGTATTTTTAGGTAGGGATATGGGTAAGAGTAGTAATATAAGTGAAGAAACAAGTGCTAAGATAGATAGAGAAGTAAAATCATTTATAGATGAAGCTTACCAAAGAGCAGAAGTTATACTAAGTGAAAATGTAAGTAAACTTCATGCAGTTGCTCAAGCTTTACTTGAAAAGGAAAAAATTGATGGAGAAGAATTCGAAAGAATATTTCAAAATTCATAATAATAAAAGCAGTTAAGTGTATACTTGACTGCTTTTGAATTATATTAATAAAAAAACAAATAAAATTCGTACATATAAAAACTTTATTCCAGAAATAAAATATTTTATTCGTATATAGCTTTATTTTTTAGAAAAAAGTTAATATAATATAAATATAAAAATGTGAAGTTTAAATATAATTTATAGAAAATGTTAAAAAGCGAGGGAGTATTTATGAAAAGTGATATAGAAATAGCTCAAAATGCTAAGATGGAACCAATAGTTAAGATTGCTGAAAAAATAGGATTAAATGAAAATGATATAGAGTTATATGGTAAATATAAATGTAAAATATCTTTAGATGTTATGAAAAATAATGAAAGTAAAGAAAATGGAAAGCTTATATTAGTAACAGCAATAAATCCTACGCCAGCTGGAGAAGGAAAATCAACTGTAACAGTTGGACTTGGAGATGCTTTTAATAAAATAGGAAAGAAGGCAGTTATAGCTTTAAGAGAACCTTCTTTAGGACCTGTCTTTGGAATTAAGGGAGGAGCAGCAGGTGGTGGAAATGCGCAAGTAGTTCCTATGGAAGATATAAATTTACATTTTACTGGAGATATGCATGCTATAACTTCAGCTAATAATTTATTAAGTGCAGCTATTGATAATCACATCCATCAAGGAAACCTACTTAGAATAGATTCAAGAAGAATTGTCTTTAAAAGAGTTATAGATATGAATGATAGAGCTTTAAGACACATAGTTGTAGGCATGGGTGGAAAAATAAATGGATTCTTAAGAGAAGATGGATTTAACATAACGGTAGCATCAGAAGTTATGGCTATACTTTGTATGGCTAAAAATTTATCAGATTTAAAGACAAGAATGGGAAACATATTAATAGCGTATAATTTAGATGGAGAACCAGTATATGCAAAAGATTTAGAAGTTCAAGGTGCCATGGCTCTTCTTATGAAAGATGCAATTAAACCTAACTTAGTTCAAACATTAGAGAATACTCCTGCAATAATACATGGTGGACCTTTTGCCAATATTGCTCATGGATGTAATTCAATTGTAGCTACAAAGATGGCACTGAAATTAGGTGATTTTGCTATAACAGAAGCTGGATTTGGTGCAGACCTTGGAGCAGAGAAGTTCTTAGATATAAAATGTAGATATGGAGAACTATCTCCAGAGTGTGTTGTTTTAGTTGCTACTGTAAGAGCTTTAAAACATCACGGTGGAGTTAAAAAAGATGAATTAAATATTTCAAATGTTGAAGCTTTAGCAAAGGGAATTAAGAATTTAGAAAAACAAATAGAAAATATAAAAGAATTTAATATTCCAGTAGTTGTTGCAATAAATAAGTTTATAACAGACTCAGAAGAAGAAATTAAATTTATTGAAGATTTTTGCTTGAATTTAGGAGTAAAAGTTAGTAATACAGAGGTTTGGGAAAAAGGTGGCTTAGGTGGAGTTGACCTAGCTAATAAAGTTATAGAAACTATTAATGAAAAAAAGGCAAACTTTGCCCCAATATATGATATGAATGATTCCATAAAGGATAAAATACTAAAAATAGCTAGAACAATTTATGGAGCAGAAGATGTAACTTATACACCTCAAGTTTTAAAACAAATAGGTGAGATAGAAAAATTCAGTATGGATAAGCTTCCAATATGTATGGCTAAAACTCAATACTCATTATCAGATAATCCAGCCCTTTTAGGAAGACCAGAAGGATTTAGTATAAATGTAAAAGAAATAAATGTTTCAAACGGTGCAGGATTTATAGTAGTACAAACAGGAAATATAATGACTATGCCAGGACTTCCAAAGGTTCCAGCTGCAAATAGAATGGATATAGATGAAACAGGTAGAATAACAGGATTATTCTAATATAAAAATTAGTAAATATATTTTTATTAATATATTTATGAGTTAGAATATAGAGTTTAATTAAAAAATCTAAATAATCAATTATATAGAGCTATATTGTTAATAAGTTAAAAATTAACAATATAGCTCTAATTGATGGTTGAAAAAGATTTAACAATGGTAACTGTAATTGCTTGACAAAACCTTAGTTGTTGTTAAAATTATATTGTTATATAAAGAGGTTAGGTGTTTTCCGACAGCTTATAGGCTGTCTTTAATTATATAAGGTGGTGTAAAAATGATTTTACTTGTAGATGTGGGAAATACTAATATAGTATTAGGAGTCCACGGCAAAAACGAATATATAGCTTGCTGGAGAATATCAACAGATTCTAAAAAGACATCAGATGAGTATTCAATACAAGTTATGCAACTTTTTAGTCAACATAAATTAAACCCAGAAGATATAGAAGGAATAATTGTATCATCTGTGGTACCAAATGCTATGCATTCTTTAGAAAATATGATTAAAAAATGTTTTAAAAAAGAACCTATAATAGTAGGGCCAGGAATAAAAACAGGTTTAAATATCAAATATGATAACCCAAAAGAAGCAGGAGCAGATAGAATTGTGAACGCCGTTGCAGCCTTTGAGCAACATAGAAAAGAATTAATAATTATAGATTTTGGAACAGCAACAACATATTGTGCTATAACTAAAAATGGTACTTATTTAGGGGGAAGTATTTGCCCAGGAATAATGATATCTTCAGAAGCATTATATGAAAGAGCCGCAAAACTTCCAAGAGTAGAACTTGAAAAACCAGAAAGCATAATATGTAAAAATACAGTTGAAGGTATGCAAGCTGGAATAATATATGGTTACGTAGGGCAAGTTGAGTATATAGTAAAAGCTATGAAAGAGGAAATGAGAGATTTAGGACATGAAGAACCTTTAGTAATTGCAACAGGGGGATTAGCTAAATTAATAGCTGCTGAAACAGATGTTATAGATATAGTGGATTCAAAATTAACACTAGAGGGATTAAAAATACTTTATGATAAAAATAAGGAGTCATTAAATGCAAATTTCAAATATAACCCTAGAGAATAATATATTTTTAGCTCCTATGGCAGGGGTTACAGATATTGCTTTTAGAGGTCTTTGCAAAGAAATGGGCTGTGGGCTTGTGTATACAGAAATGGTTAGTGCTAAGGCATTATATTATGAAAGTGAAAATACAAAAACATTAATGAGAATTGCAGAAGAAGAAAAACCTGTTGCATGTCAAATGTTTGGTAGCGATCCTAAGATAATGTCTTATGTAACAGAAAGATATTTTAATACTAATGATGATATATGTATTGTAGATATAAATATGGGGTGTCCTGCACCAAAAATTATTAAAAATGGTGATGGGTCAGCTCTTATGAAAAATCCTAAGTTAGCCTATGAAATAGTTAAAGAAGTAAAAAAAGCTTCAACAAAGCCGGTAACAGTTAAATTTAGAATGGGATATGATGAAAATAACATAAATGCAGTAGAATTTGCTAAAATTATCGAAAGCGCAGGAGCAGATGCAATAGCAGTTCATGGAAGAACAAGAGCTCAAATGTATGAAGGAAAAGCAAATTGGGATATAATAAGACAAGTAAAAGAGTCTGTAAACATTCCAGTAATAGGAAATGGTGATGTGTTTAGCGATGAGGATGCTATGAATTTAGTTAAAACAAGCAACTGCGATGGTATAATGATAGGAAGAGGAAGTACAGGAAATCCATGGATTTTCAAACAAATTGTTGATAAATTAAACAATAAAGAAGTTAAGTATCCAAAAGCTTGGGAAAAGTTAGATATGTGTATTAAACATTATAATTTAGCTTTAAAGTATGATGGAGAGTATAAAGCTGTAAGAGAAATGAGAAAACATTCAGCTTGGTATATAAAGGGTTTACCAAAATGTACAGATATAAAAAATAAGATAAATTTAGAAACAGATTCTCAAAAAGTTTTAGAAATATTAAATGAATATAAAAACATATTAAGAGAAAAAGATGAATAATATGTATCATACAAATTAACATGGATATAATTAAATAAAATAGAAAATATTACAATAAAAGTATTATGCTAAGTTGACATAATCATAGTAAAGATTTATAATGTTTTAAATGCTTGGGAATAATTTGTTCTCAAGTTTTTTAAGGGTTTAAAGAAATTTAGAAGTAAATTAAGTTAAATAAATTTAAGATTAAATAATAGATTTAGTCAAATTTATAACATAGATAAATTACG
>JAUNBX010000025.1:30950-37336 GCA_030526875.1 Clostridium perfringens
TAAATTTAAGATTAAATAATAGATTTAGTCAAATTTATAACATAGATAAATTACGATAATTTTTTAGGAAGGGAAGAAAATATTATGAGCGAAAAAAAACATTTAATGACCTATGAAGGTATAAAAAAATTAGAAGACGAATTAGAATATCTTAAAACTGTTAAAAGAAAAGAGATAACAGAAAAAATTAAAGTTGCTTTAGGATATGGAGATTTAAGTGAAAACTCTGAGTATGATGAAGCTAAGAATGAACAAGCTTTTACAGAAGGAAGAATACTTCAATTAGAAAACATGCTTAAAAATGCAGTTGTTGTTGATGAATCAGAAATATCAACAGATGTTGTAACTGTTGGTTCTATAGTAAAGGTTAAAGACTATGAATTTGATGAAGAAGTAGAGTATACAATAGTTGGTTCAGCAGAAGCAGATCCTATGAATTTTAAAATTTCTAACGAATCACCAGTTGGAGAAGGTCTTATAGGTAAAAAAGTTGGAGATATAATAGAAGTAAATGTTCCAGGTGGAATGGCTAAATTCGAAGTATTAGGAATCAGAAGATAATTTAATAAACATAATCATGGAGGTATGGCAAAATGTCAAATGAGGATATGAATATTCACCAAGAAGATAAGCTTAGTGAACAAGAATTATTAAGAAGACAAAAACTTAAGGATTTACAAGATGCAGGAAAAGATCCTTTTGATGTATATAAAGTTGAAAGAACTCATTCTTCTACACAAGTAGTAGAAGGATTTGAAGAATTAGAAGGTAAGGAAGTTAAAGTTGCTGGAAGATTAATGTCTAAAAGAGGTCAAGGTAAAGTATTATTTTCAGACATTCATGACAGAGATGGAAAACTTCAATTATTTGTGAAAATAGATGCTGTTGGAGAAGAAGCTTTAAAAGAGTTTAAAACTTTAGACCTTGGAGATTGGATTGCAGCTACAGGAACAGTTTTCAAAACAAAGACAGGAGAAGTTTCTGTAAAGGTTACTTCATTCCAATTAATCTGTAAATCATTAAAACCATTACCAGAAAAATTCCATGGATTAAAAGACCCAGATTTAAGATACAGACAAAGAGAAGTTGATATAATAACTAATCCAGAAGTAAAAACAACTTTCTTAAAGAGAGCACAAATAATAAGAGGAATCAGAAACTTCTTAGATAACAGAGGATATATAGAAGTTGACACTCCAGTTTTAGGAGCTATTGCAGGAGGAGCTGCTGCAAGACCATTTATAACTCATCACAATACATTAGATATAGATATGTATTTAAGAATTGCAACAGAGTTACACTTAAAAAGATGTATAGTTGCAGGTTTTGAAAAAGTTTATGAAATGGGAAGAATATTTAGAAATGAAGGAATGTCAGTTAGACATAATCCAGAATTTACATCTATAGAATTATATGAAGCTTATGCTGACTATAATGATATGATGGAACTTACAGAAAATATGGTAGCAGAAGTTTGTACATTAGTTAATGGTTCAACTAAAGTTACATATGAAGGAACTGAAATAGACTTCAAACCACCATGGAGAAGATTAACAATGGTTGACGCTGTTAAGGAATTTGCAGGGGTTGATTTTAACTCAATATCATCAGATAAAGAAGCTCAAGAAATAGCTAAAAAACATCATATAGAATTCCCTAAAGAGTTACAATATGTAACTAAAGGTGAAGTTTTAAATGCTTTATTTGAAGAGTATGGAGAATCAAAATTAATTCAACCAACATTTATAATAGATTACCCATCTGAGAATTCTCCTCTTACTAAAAAGAAAAGAGGAAATGCAGATTTCACTGAAAGATTTGAAGGTTTTGTTTATGGTAGAGAATTATGTAACGCATATTCAGAACTTAATGACCCTATAGTTCAAAGAGAGAGATTTGAACAACAAGCAAAACAAAGAGACTTAGGTGATGATGAAGCATATGTAATAGATGAAGAATTTATGAGTGCTTTAGAAACAGGTATGCCTCCAACAGGTGGTTTAGGAATAGGTATAGATAGATTAATCATGTTCTTAACTGATTCATCATCAATTAAGGATGTAATATTATTCCCAACAATGAAACCACAAGAAAATAACTAATATTTTAAAGGTGCTTAAAGATTCAAATTTAAGCACCTTTTTTATAAAGTTCTGTTTTAAACAGAGTTGATTTTAAAAATATTTTTAAATTAGCTTAATTTAAGTAAGAAACTTTTATTATCTTTTTATAAAATTATTAGATTTTCAAAGCTTATAAGCTTAAACATTAGGACTTTTAATGTAATTTTATTTTAAAGATAGGGAAATATTCTTTAATCTTTATCTAAAATCAGCATTGTGTTAAAACATAGCTTTAATATAATTTTAAAAATAAAAAATGTATTCTGTATAAAAAATATATATATTGACATATTAGATGTTTTTGATAAAATAAAGATTATAAGTTAATATGCACAATGATAAAGATTAGTAATTTTAAAAAATTTTTCAGAGAGATGATGGTAGGTGAGAATCATTAAAGATTTAAGACGAATGGAACTTTTGAGTGCTTTTTAGAAAGTTGAGCTTAGCTAAGAAGGGTGGAACCGCGGAAAATATTTTCGTCCCTTTAAATTTAGTTAGGTTTTTTTGTTTTTAAAATAATAATTTATTTATAATAAATTTAATTTAAATTAATTGGAGGTATATAAAATGGCAGTAGAAAAGACTATGGACAAAATAGTTGCATTATGTAAAAATAGAGGATTCATATTCCCAGGTTCAGATATTTACGGTGGACTTGCAAACTCATGGGATTATGGTCCTTTAGGTGTTGAATTCAAAAACAATGTAAAAAAAGCTTGGTGGAAAAAATTCGTTCAAGAGAGTAAATACAATGTTGGATTAGATAGTGCTATTCTTATGAATAAAGAAGTTTGGGTAGCATCAGGTCACATTGGAGGATTCTCAGACCCACTTATGGACTGTAAGGAATGTAAAGCTAGGTTTAGAGCAGATAAACTAGTTGAAGACCATATGACTGCAAATGGAGCAGAGGTAGCATCAGCTGATGGTTGGTCTAACGAACAGTTAAAAGAATATATAGAAAAGAATAACATAGTTTGTCCTAAGTGTGGTAAATTAAACTACACAGACATAAGAAAATTTAACTTAATGTTTAAAACATTCCAAGGTGTTACTGAAGATGCTAAAAATGAAATATACTTAAGACCAGAAACAGCTCAAGGTATATTCGTAAACTTTAAAGCAACTCAAAGAACTACAAGAAAGAAAGTTCCTTTTGGTATAGCTCAAATAGGTAAATCTTTCAGAAATGAAATAACACCAGGAAACTTTACATTTAGAACAAGAGAATTTGAACAAATGGAGTTAGAATTCTTCTGTAAACCAGGAACAGATATGGAGTGGTTTGAATACTGGAGAAGTTACTGCTGGAACTTCCTATTAAATTTAGGAATGAATAAAGATAATATAAGATTAAGAGACCATGAACAAGAAGAATTAAGTTTCTACTCTAATGCTACATCTGATATAGAATACTTATTCCCATTTGGATGGGGTGAACTTTGGGGAATAGCAGATAGAACTGACTATGACTTAACTAAGCACCAAGAGCATTCAGGTCAAGATATGGCGTACTTAGACCCAACAACTAATGAAAAGTTTATTCCATATGTTATAGAGCCATCATTAGGGGCTGATAGAGTTGCATTAGCATTCTTAGTTGAAGCTTATGATGAAGAAGAATTAGAAGGTGGAGATGTAAGAACAGTTATGCATCTACATCCAGCACTAGCTCCATACAAGGCGGCTATATTACCTCTTTCAAAGAAACTTTCAGAAAAAGCTGATGAAGTTTATAGTAGTTTAAGCAAACACTTCAACATAGAATATGATGAAGCAGGAAGCATAGGAAAGAGATATAGAAGACAAGATGAAATAGGAACTCCAAGCTGTATAACAATAGATTTTGAAACATTAGAAGATAATTGTGTAACAGTAAGAGATAGAGATACAATGAAACAAGAAAGAATTGCAATAGCTGATTTAGAAGCTTATATAGCAAAAAGCTTAGAATTTTAATTGATATAAAGCTAAAAGAAAGCATAGTAAGGAAAAAACTTACTGTGCTTTTGTTTTATGATTTAAAAGAGAATTTAAGAGAAATAAAAAGAGTATATATGTAACAAAATGAATACAAATTAGGTATAATAAGTGTTTTATAGTGTTATTACATAAAACTTTAAAACTTAAACTATAATTCAGATAATTATATCTAAAGAAAAGCCATATATTTTAACGACAATCTATAAAGTAGAATATGTTTATTATGGGTGATATAATGAAGAAAAAAGGGATAGTATTATTTATATAGCAGAAATATTTTGTGATATAAATAATTGTTGGAGGGCTAAAAGTGAAAAGAAATTTTACTGAGTTTAAAAATTTTATTAAAGGAAAAAAAGTTGCAGTAGTAGGAATTGGAGTTAGTAATATACCTCTTATGAATTTTTTAGATGAGCTAGGAGCAAATGTTACTGGTTTTGATATGAAAAGTGAAGAGGATTTAGGAGATATAGCTAAAGATTTTAAAGCAAAAGGAATTAATTTAGAGCTTGGAAAAGGATATTTAGATAGATTAACAGGATATGAGGTAGTTTTTAAAACACCATCTATGAGAATAGATAGTGATGCATTAGTAAAATGTAAAAATGAAGGTGCATACATAACTTCAGAAATGGAGGAATTCACAAAATATTGTCAAGGTAAAGTGTATGGAATTACAGGAAGTGATGGAAAAACTACAACTACAACAATAGTATCAAAACTTCTTAAAGCACAAGGATATACTACATGGGTTGGTGGAAATATAGGTAATCCTTTATTTGCTCAAATAGAAGAAATAAAAAAAGATCATAAGGTAGTATTAGAACTATCTAGTTTTCAATTAATGACAATGGATAGTTATATAGATGTAGCCATAGTAACTAATATTACACCTAATCATTTGGACATGCATCATGGTATGGTGGAATATATAGAGGCTAAGAAAAATGTATTTAAATATCAAGATGAAAACAGCTTGTTAATAATAAATGATGATAATGATATAACTAGAGAATTTAATAAAGAGGCTAAGGGAAAGGTAGAAAGATTTAGTTCTAAAAGTATAGAGAATGAAGATGCATATTATAAAGAGGGGGTGCTTTATCTACATGGAAAAGAAGTTTGTAAAAAAGATAGTATAGTTATAAAAGGAATGCATAATGTGGAAAATTATCTAGCAGCGTTTTTAGCAGTAGAAAGTGATGTATCAATTGAAAATATGAAAGCTGTTGCAGAAAGTTTTGGAGGGGTAGCTCACAGATGTGAATTTGTAAAGGAAGTTCAAGGCGTGAAATATTACAATGATTCAATAGCATCTAGTCCTACAAGAACTTTAGCTGGATTAAAAGCTTTTGAGAAGCCTGTAATTTTAATAGCGGGAGGATATGATAAACACATTCCTTTTGAACCTTTAGCTTTTGAAGGATATGAAAAAATAAAGAGTATAGTTATAATGGGGGCTACCAAAGAAAAAATAGCTAAGTGTTTTAGGGATTTAAAAGAAACCAAAGGGATAGATATTCCGGTTTATATAGTAAATGATATGAAAGAAGCAGTTTACAAGTGTAAAGATATAGCTAAAGAGGGGGATATAGTAACTTTATCACCAGCTTGTGCAAGTTTTGATATGTTTAAGAATTTTGAGATAAGAGGAAATGTATTTAAAGATATAATAAATAATTTATAAAATATATAATTGTATCAAAGTAAAATAATTATTAAACCCTACAAATTGTTATATAATTACAGTTTGTAGCTTATGATTTTATTATTTATTTTGGTACAATTTTTTTAATTTAACTTAATAAATTTTTTATTTTTTAATTTTTATTATATTAAAATTTAAGAGAATTGTCCAAAATAGATATAAATTTAATTAAAATACTAAATAATTTTATGTATAAAAATATATTTTTATCTAATAGTACAATATTTAATAGATATATATAAAGAAAACTATGCCAGGAGTATCTATAATAGAAAAAATAAGAAAAAAGAAGAATAAAAGAGAATATAAAAAATAATTTACTAATACTATTATAAATTATGTTAAATAAAATATCTCAGTATGATATTATAAATTTCGTCGTCACGAGTTAACAACTTAAACAAAACATATTAACGATTTAAACAAAGTACAAATGTTTAAAAATAAAAAAAGTTGTTGACAAATTAAAATGATGATGTTAAGATATAAAAGTCGCTTGGATAAGTGATGAAGAGATCTTTGAAAATTAAACAGATAATTTAAGTAAACCAGCAATTCTTTTTAAAAGT
>JAUNBX010000026.1:0-17833 GCA_030526875.1 Clostridium perfringens
TATCTATGGACTTTGCTTGTCTATCTAAATCACAAGCAATCTCTTGATAACTTTTGCCATCTAAATAAGACATAAGCACCTCTAATTCTAACTCAGAAAGTACTTTACTTATTTCATTTTCTATGTGCTTTACTTCTTCCCTACCTATAATAAGTTCCTCAGGATCACTTACTGTTAAACCTTCAATTACATCTAATAAAGTTCTATCTGATTCTTCTTCATACATAGGTTTATTTAAAGATACATATGTGTTTAATGGAATATGTTTTTGTCTAGTAGCTGTCTTTATAGCCGTAATGATCTGTCTAGTTATACATAATTCTGCAAATCCCCTAAATGACGTTAACTTATCAGGATTAAAATCTCTAATTGCTTTATATAATCCAATCATTCCTTCTTGATATATGTCTTCCTTATCTGCTCCAATTAAAAAATAAGATTTAGCCTTATTCTTTACGAATTGTTCGTATTTATTTATTATTTTTTCTTGTGCTAATTTATTACCGTGTTTTGCTTTTAAAACTATTTCTTCATCAGATATTTCGTTCATATAGCTAAGTTCGCTACTTATCTCTACCCTTTTCAAACATATTCCCCTCCATTTTTACCCAGTTAATTAAATTATAAGTCCCATTTATTTTACAGTCAATATTTTACTTTATTGTTTTCTTATTTTATCTAACTTCTCAAAAATTTCTCTATCTATTCTATCACTTAAAAAATTTTTATTACTGCTTACATTATTTTTTTCTGTCTTTTTTCTTATAATTTTTTCAGCCTCTATCACTTCATTATGAAATTCTATAGATGACATTCTTATAGCTCCCCTTTGAAAAATAGTTTGTTGTTCTAAAGAATCTGATGTTACAACAACAACTTCTACCTTTCTTCCTATCTCATCAACAGATCTTTCTATATATGAATCTGCTGTTTCACCATCTTTTGTGAAAACAACAGTTATATTACCTACTGTATCTTGCTTCTCTAGATTCCCTACAACTTTATGAGCATCAAAAACTAAAAAAATCTTACAGTTTTTATATGCTCCATAGTTTTCAAGCATTTCTATAAGCTTTTGTCTAGCTGCTTCATAACTATACTTTTTTCTCTCATTAAGTTCTGACCAACTATTTATAACATTGTATCCATCCACAAAAATCCTTCTCAATTTTTCTCACTCATTTTCTATTTTTTCATCCTTCCTTTTAGTACTTCATACATCATTATACCACCAGCAACTGAAGCATTTAAAGAATTTATTTTCCCTATCATAGGTATTTTTACTAATTTATCACATTTATTTTTAGTAAGTTTAGTCATTCCCTTACCTTCATTTCCTATTACAATTGCACAAGGCCCATTAAAATTGGTTTCATAGCTATAATCTTCTCCATTTATATCAGCTCCGTATACCCATATATTCTTAGACTTTAATTCATCAATTGTATTGTTTATATTGGTTACTTTGGCTATTTTCATATATTCTATAGCTCCTACTGATGATTTATAAACTGTTGCAGTAACCCCTACATTTCTTCTTTTTGGTATTATAATTCCATGAACTCCACAAAGTTCTGCTGTTCTCACTATAGATCCTAAGTTATGTGGATCCTCTAATTCATCTAATATAACTATAAATGGATCTTCTCCTTTTTGTTTTGCAAAATCTAAAATCTCTTCTACAGTGTTATACTTAAATGGTGTAATTTGAGCTATAACTCCTTGGTGAGCTTTAGTTTCACTCATTAAATCTAATTTTTTTCTATCTACTTCCTTTACAATAACACCTTTGTCTTTTGCTAATCCTAATATTTTATTTATAGAACCTTCCATCTTTCCATTGGCTATAAATAATTGTTCTATAGTTTTATCTGATTTTAATAGTTCTATAACAGCATTTCTACCTTCTACTAAATCTTCTCTTTGTTTTGCATATACTTCTTGCTCATTATCTTGATTTTGTTCTTTATAATTTCTTTCTTGATATGCTCTATTTTCCCTATCTAAAGAATATTGTTGTTTACGAGTTAAATGTTTATATTTATTTTCTGATTTTGTCATTATTAAAATTCTCCTTCTAACTTACTAAATTTACTTATGTAAACTTAGATATTATAAATTATTATTTACTTTCTAAATATATTTCTCTCATTTCTTTAACTTTTCCACAAGTCATTTTTCCCTCTGGACAAGGGCCATTTACACAACTTGGTCCCGCATACTTAAATAAAGTTGGTGCAATCACCTTTACTTGTTTTAACATTTCATTTGCCAACTCTCTTATCTCCCATTGTGCCCTATCACAACATCTATGATTAAAAAAGTTTATAAGAGTTCTTGCATTCATTGTTACCATTATTTTTGTTGCACAAGCATTAGGGAAAACATACCTAGCATCTTCTATGGCTTTCTTTTCAGCAACTTTTTTATCTAGACCTTTTTCAATATAGTCCTTTATAAGTTCATTTGCTATATCATCATAATCCCTTTGGCTTCTCTCCATAGATTGTATATATATTTGTTTACACTTTTCATTGTTTTCTATAGCAGGTGGAATTATATATTCAAATTGATCTAGCTTAACATATCTTTGACTTTGTTGTGAATAGCTTGCAAGTCTATGTCTTACTAATTGATGAGTCAAACTTCTTGAAACACCTTCTACTGCAAAAGTAAAACTAACATGTTCTATAGTGGAATGATGACCATAGGACATTAACATATTTAAAAACTTTTCAGTATTTTCTTCAGTTAAGTTAGACATAATTTCGTCTACTCCAACTGGACTATAGCATAGTTTAGCTGAAGCTGCTATTGTTTTTTCAGGTTCAGGAGTATATTGTATTAATTTAACTTTAAGACTCATATTATTTATTCTCCTCGCTTTTATCTAAATTTAAACACATTGTTAGTAGTTCTTCTAATCTTTCTTTATTATCCGTTAAATATAAATAACCCATTAAAGCTTCAAATCCTGTAGCATTTCTATATTCTCTAACATCAGCATTTTTAGGCACAGTTCCTGCTTTAGCATTTCTACCTCTTTTATATATAGACAATTCCTCTTCATTAAGCTTTTCTATCATTTCATTCATAAAATTACTTTGTTCATGGGCTCTTACATATGATATAGTTTTTACGTGAAGTTTATGAACTGACATACTTCTATTATTACTAACTATGTAACTTCTTATAAATACCTCATATACTCCATCTCCAATAAAAGCAAGTACAAGAGGATTTAATTGTTTTGCCTCTTCCTTTGTAAACTTATCTTTTAATAATTCAAAATCCATTTTATAACTCCTTTTATTTATATACTTAACTTTAAACAAAGTGTAAAACTTCATTTTTTATAAGAATTTTGACTGAATTTTATTAGTATAAATCAATCTTATCATAAGTCATCTAAATTTAGAAATTAATTTTAAAAAATAAAAATAGCCTAACTCAATTTTTAAGCTAAGCTATTTTCTAAATTAACTGTGAAGCATTTCTTCAATTAATGCTCCTGGTGGCACAATAGGTACTGCCATAAAATCTTCATTTATAAAACAATCTACAACTACAGGTCCTTTATGATTTATAGCCTTTAACAATATTTCTTCAACTTCATCATTACTTTTTATATTAAACCCTAATACACCATACCCTTCAGAAATTTTAACAAAATTAGTTTCTCTCTCTAAGGTTGTATGGGAATATCTCTTATTATAGAAAAGATTTTGCCACTGCCTAACCATTCCTAAAACATTATTATTCAATATAATCACCTTTACTGGTAAATTATATCTCGCTAAGGTAGCAAGTTCATTACAATTCATTCTAAAACTACCATCACCAGCTATGTTAAACACTGTTTTCTCAGTTCCTACACTAGCACCTATTGCAGCTCCTAATCCATATCCCATAGTACCAAGACCACCTGATGATATAAATGTTCTTGGCTTTGTAAAAGTATACCCTTGGGTTGTCCATATTTGATTTTGCCCAACTTCTGTGCTTACAATAGCTTCTCCCTTTGTTAATTCATAAAGCTTTTTAACCACATATATAGGATTTACCCCTAATTTATTGCTTAAATCAATTTTTTTCTCGCAATCCTTAGCTATTAGGCCTAGTATAAATTTGCTCCATTCATCTTCTTCTCTAGTATTTAATTTATTATTTAAATTTTTTAATATATTCTTTGCATCTCCTATTATATAAGAATCTGCCTCTATATTTTTAGATATTTCATTCTTATCAATGTCTATATGAACTACTTTTATATGATCTTTTACACTTTTAGAATTCCCAATGACTCTATCATTGAATCTTGCGCCTATAGCAATTATAGTATCACAATTAGTCATAACCTTATTAGATGCTACTGTTCCATGCATACCAATTAACCCTGTATACATTTTATGCTTTCCTTGAAATGCACCAAGGCCCATCATGGTTGAACATACAGGACTTTTTAATTTATCTTGGAATTCTAGAAGTTCATCATGGCACTCTGAAATATTACATCCACCACCAATTATAATCATTGGCTTTTTGCTTAAATTTATTATCTCTAAAGCTCTTTTCATCTCAGCTTCATCAATTCTAATACTGGTTGTCTCTTCTAAAAACTCCTCTGTATATTCAAACTCTTCAGCAGTAATATCCTTTGGTATATCCACTAATACTGGTCCTGGTCTACCGCCTTTTGCTATTTTAAAAGCAAGTCTTAATGTTTTAGCTAAATCCCTTATATCTTTTACTAAAAAATTTCTCTTAGTTATTGTTTTTGTTATACTTACTATATCTACTTCTTGAAAAGCTTTTTTACCAATAAGATTTCTAGATACTTGTCCCGTTATTGCAACTAATGGCACTGAATCCATGTAAGCTGTAGCAATTCCAGTTACAAGATTAGTAGCTCCTGGACCTGATGTTGCTATGCATACTCCAACTTTTCCTGTTGCTCTTGCATATCCATCTGCTGCATGAGATGCTCCTTGCTCATGAGATGTTAGTATACAATTAATATCTTTATAAGAATATAATTCATCATAAATGTTTAAAACAGTTCCACCTGGATATCCAAAAATGGTATCTACTCCTTGCTCTTTTAAACACTGAAGTATTATTTTTGCTCCTGTACATCTCATAAAAAATCACTCCCTTACATTTTTAAAAACTGCTCCTTCACATGCTGATGATACTTTGTCTCTATATAAATTTAAATAACCATCTACATACTTTTGATTCTTGTTAATAGTTCTTGTCTTTAATTCTGAATCTGATAATAAAATGTTTAAAGTTTTATTTTCTATATCTATTTCTATAATGTCACCATCTTCCACATAAGCTATTGGTCCATTTTCAAAGGCTTCTGGTGAAACATGTCCTATTGCCGCCCCTCTTGTAGCTCCTGAAAATCTTCCATCTGTTATAAGGGCCACACTTTTATCAAGACCCATTCCAGCTAATGATGCTGTTGGTGATAACATTTCCCTCATTCCTGGGCCTCCCTTTGGTCCTTCATAACGAATTACTACAACATCTCCAACTTTAATCTTTCCCTCTAAAATTGAAGATGATGCTTCCTCTTCACTATCAAATACTTTTGCGATGCCTTTATGCTTAATCATTTCAGGTGCTACTGCTGATTTTTTAACCACAGCACCCTTTGGAGCTAAGTTTCCTTTTAATATAGCTAACCCACCAGTTTTACTATACGAACTTTCTATAGTTCTTATTACATCTGTGTTTTTTATGGTATGATTTGATATATTCTCACCAATTGTTCTTCCTGTTACAGTTAGACAATTTTTATTTAATATGTCTATTTTTAAAAGTTCATTTAAAAGGGCTGAAATTCCACCTGCTTCATGTAAATCCTCTATATGATGTTTACCTGCCGGGCTTAATTTACAAAGATTTGGAACTTTTTCACTAATATTATTTATCTTATCAAAATCTAATTTTACATTACATTCATAGGCAATTGCCGGTAAATGTAATAATGAATTAGTTGAACATCCAAGAGCCATATCAGCTATGACTCCATTCATAAAAGATTCTTCATTTAGTATATCTAGAGGCTTTACATCATTCTTTATTAAATCAACTATTTTCATTCCTGTTTTTTTAGCAAGCCTTATTCTTTCTGAAAAAACTGCTGGTACTGTTCCATTAAAAGGTAAAGCCATACCTAAAACTTCAGATAAGCAATTCATTGAATTTGCCGTAAACATTCCAGAACAGGAACCACATCCAGGACATGCTGTATTTTCAAGTTCTAAAAGCTCATCTTCTGTCATTTTACCTACCTTAACAGCACCGACTGCTTCAAAAACTGTACTTAAATCAGTAACTTTACCATTTGTTTTTCCTGCAAGCATGGGGCCACCACTTACTAATATAGAAGGAATATTAACTCTAGCCGCTGCCATTAACATTCCTGGAACTACTTTATCACAATTAGGAACTAAAACTAACCCATCTAAACTATGTGCTCTAGCTACTATCTCTATACTATCTGCAATTATTTGTCTTGAAGGAAGAGAATAATTCATTCCCTTATGATTCATAGAGATTCCATCGCAAACTCCAATAGTACCAAATTCAACTGGAACTCCTCCAGCCATTCTTATTCCCTCTTTTACTGCTTTTACTATTTTATCTAGATTCATATGTCCTGGTATAAGTTCACTATATGAATTTGCAATTCCAATTAAGGGCTTATCCATTTCTTCTTCAATAAAACCTAGTGCCTTAAAAAGTGATCTATGTGGTGCTTTTTCTATGCCTTTTCTTACAAAATCAGAATTCATTTAAATCTCTCCTTTTATAATCTCGAAAGAATAAGTTGCCCCATTTCTTTTGTTCCAACTTTTTTCATTCCACAAATATATATATCGGAAGTTCTATACCCCTCATCTAAAACACTTTTAACAGCTCTTTCTATATCTTTTGCTGCTTCCTTCATATTTAATGAATATTCAAAAAGCATTGCAGCTGATAATATTTGAGCAATAGGATTTGCAATATCTCTTCCTGCAATATCTGGAGCAGAGCCATGAATTGGTTCATACATACCAAAATTCCCTTCTCCTAAACTAGCAGATGGCAACATTCCAATAGATCCTGTTATCATAGACGCTTCATCTGATAATATATCTCCAAAAATATTGTTAGTTAAGATTACATCAAATTGAGCTGGATTTTTTATAAGTTGCATAGCAGTGTTATCAACATATAAATGATTTAACTCTACATTCTCATATTCTTTTGCAACCTCTAAAACTGTTTTTCTCCAAAGTCTTGAGGATTCTAATATGTTGGCTTTATCAACTGATGTCACTTTTTTCCCTCTTTTTAACGCAGCTTTAAAAGCTGTATGAGCTATTCTTTTTATTTCTTCTACATTATATTTTTCAGTATCATAAGCAAAGTCTATATTTCCTTCTTTTCCTTGTCCTCTTTTGCCAAAATATATTCCACCTGTTAACTCTCTTACAACTAATATATCAACACCTTTATCAATAATGGAATCTTTAAGAGGTGATGCTGACTTTAAAACATTATAAACTGTAGCTGGTCTTAAATTTGCATATAACCCTAAACCTTCTCTTAATCCTAGCAATGCTTTTTCAGGTCTTTCATTTCCAGGAAGAGCATCCCACTTTTCTCCTCCTACTGCTCCTAGCAAAACCGCATGAGATTTTCTACACCCTTCAATAGTTTCTTTTGGAAGAGGTGTATTAAATTCATCAATTGCACATCCCCCAGCCTTAAATATAGAAAAATTCAACTTTGTATCATATTTTGTTGCTACTTTTTCCATAATATCCATTGCTTCATTAGTTACATCAATACCAATTCCATCCCCTGGTATAACCGCTATTCTAAACTCTCTCATAAAATCCCCTACCTTATTTTTAATATCCAAACTATAATTTAAATTTAAGTTATGCTTCATACAATATTAATTTTAGATAATGGTGGAATAATATTGTAAATAAATATATTTATATAACCCCTAATCCTTCTAAAATTAACACTTCTTTAAAACAGAACTAATTATTAAAAAAGATTGTTTTTTACACAATTTATCAGTCCATCATTTTTCATTATCTCTATCATAAATCCTGGAAAAGACTGTGCTTTATATTCTTTTTTAAGAGTTTTGTTTTTTATTATTCCATTAATAAAATCAACTTCAACCTCATGTCCATTTTCTAAATCATCTACTGCTTCATTACACTCTAAAATAGGAAATCCTATGTTTACAGCATTTCTATAAAATATCCTTGCAAAACTCTTAGCAATTACACATGAAACTCCAGCTGCCTTTATACTAATTGGAGCATGTTCCCTTGATGAACCACACCCAAAATTTCTTCCTGCAACTAATATATCTCCATTACTTAATTTATTTAAAAAATCTTTATCTAAATCTTCCATACAATGCTTTGCTAATTCTTCCGGAACTGAAGTATTTAAATACCTTGCTGGAATTATTACATCTGTATCAATGTTATCCCCATACTTTAGAACTCTACCTGATGCTTTCATTATAAAACCTCCTCTGGTGATACTATTTTTCCAACTATTGCTGAAGCTGCAGCAATTGCTGGACTTGAAAGATATACTTCACTATTTGGATGACCCATTCTACCTACAAAATTTCTATTTGTTGTTGAAATAGCCTTTTCTCCTTCTGCTAATATTCCCATATGCCCACCAAGACAAGGTCCACAAGTTGGTGTACTTACAGCTCCACCAGCTTCAATAAAGGTTTTTATTAATCCCTCTTCCATGGCTTGAAGATAAATTTTTTGAGTTCCTGGAAATATTAAAAGTCTAATGCCTTTTTTTATTTTCTTGCCCTTTAAAATAGATGCTGCAATTCTTAAATCTGAAATTCTTCCATTAGTGCAAGAACCAATAACTACTTGGTCTACATTTATATCCTCCACCTCATCTATTGTTTTTGTGTTTTCAGGTAAATGTGGAAAAGCAACTGTTGGTTTTAATGTGCTTAAATCTACATGTATTACTTCACTATATAAAGCATCTTCATCAGCTTCAAACACCTTTATTTCTTTATTGCTCCTTTCCCTAATATAAGTTTTAGTTAACTTATCTACAGGAAATATCCCATTTTTAGCTCCAGCTTCTATTGCCATATTTGCAATTGTAAACCTATCATCCATAGAAAGATATTCTAACCCATCGCCTACAAATTCCATAGACTTATATAAAGCACCATCTACACCTATTTTCCCGATTATGTGTAATATTACATCTTTTCCTGATATCCATTTGTTAGGCTTTCCCGTCAAAATAAACTTTATAGCTTCAGGAACCTTAAACCATGCCTTTCCTGTAGACATCCCAACTGCCATATCAGTACTGCCAACTCCTGTTGAAAAAGCACCTAATGCACCATAAGTACAGGTATGTGAATCTGCTCCTATTACAACATCTCCAGGAACAACAAGTCCCTTTTCAGGAATAAGTACATGCTCTATTCCCATTTCTCCTATTTCAAAATAGTTTTCTATTTTCTTTTCTCTAGCAAATGTTCTTATAAGTTTACAATGTTCTGCTGATTTTATATCTTTATTAGGAGCAAAATGATCTGGGACAATAGCTATTTTACTCTTATCAAATACTTTCTTATTTTCTATTGAATCAAAAGCCTTTATTGCAACTGGTGTAGTTACATCATTTCCTAAAACTAAGTCTAATTTAGCAGTTATAAGTTGTCCTGCCTCTACATAATCAAGTCCTGCATTGTTTGCTAAAATCTTTTGTGTCATGGTCATTGCCTTACCCATATTTACTCCCCCTTATTTAAACATAATAATTTATATTCAACTGAATCCACTAATGCTTTCCAGCTAGCTTCTATTATGTCATGAGAAACCCCAACTGTAGTCCATGTATTTTGTCCATCTGTGGATTCAATCATAACCCTTACCTTTGCACTAGTTGCTTTATCTTCACTAATTACTCTAACTTTATAGTCAGTTAGGTACATATTTTTTATATCATCATAAAAAACACTTAAAGATCTTCTTAGTGCTTTATCTAGTGCATTTACTGGACCATTCCCATCTGCTGCTGCGATTTCCCTTACCCCATTTACCATTATTTTAACAACTGCTGTTGCACTATAATTACTAGCACTTGGTGCATCCTTAACCATCTTATATTCTATAAGTTCAAAAGATGGTTTAAAAACATTAAGCTCTTTTCTAACTAAAAGTTCGAAACTTCCATCTGCTCCTTCAAACTCATAACCTTCATGCTCTAATTTCTTTAACTTTTCCATTATCACTCTTGTTTCGTAAGAGTCTTTATTAATGTTAGAATTTACTTTATTTAAACTTTTAACTATTGTGCTTCTACCAGATACTTCTGACATTAAAATATCTCTTTTATTCCCTATTAAGTTTGGATGTATATGTTCAAAGGACCTTGTATTTTTATTTATTGCATCTATATGCATTCCACCTTTATGTGCAAAGGCATAATTTCCAACATAAGCTTCCCTCTCATTAGGAACTATGTTGCTTACTTCACATATATATCTGTAGGTAGATGATAAAAACTTTAAATTATTATCCGGTATAGTTTTGAAATCCATCTTTATATTTAAATTAGGTATTATTGTTGAAAGATTGGCATTTCCGCACCTCTCTCCTAACCCATTAAATGTTCCTTGTATGTGTCTTACCCCTTCATTTACTGCAACTATGGAATTTGCAACTGCTACTCCAGAATCATTATGGAAATGAACACCCAAATTATTAAACTTTAAATCCTGAATTAAAAATCTTGTTATTTCTTGTATTTCATTTGGCATAGTTCCACCATTTGTATCACATAAAACTATCCACCTAGCTCCTGATTCCTTAGCTGTAGATATAACCTCAAGGGCATAGCTTGGATTGTTTTTATATCCATCAAAAAAATGTTCTGCATCAAATATAACTTCTTTACCTAGTGAAACTAAATAAGTTATACTCTCTCTTATCATTTCTATATTTTCCTCTAGAGAAGTTTTAATTATATCTGTAACATGAAAATCCCATGACTTTCCGAAAATACATATTACATTAACCTTTGAATTTATAATCTCATTTAAATTTTTATCTTCTTCTACCTTTATATTAGGCTTTCTAGTACTTCCAAAAGCACACAGTTTTGAATTTCTTAAACTTAACTTTGTCGCTTCCTTAAAAAACTCTCTATCTTTTGGATTTGATGATGGATTACCAGCCTCAATATAATCTATACCTAAGTCATCTAATTTTTTTACAATCTTAATTTTATCTAAAACACTAAATGATACCCCTTTTGCTTGGGAGCCATCTCTTAAAGTACTATCAAAAATATATACTTTATCCCTCATAAATACCCCCTCTACCTTTCTTCAATCATTTTGTTTATTGCGTTTATATATGCCTTTATACTAGCTTCTATAACATCTTGAGATATATCTTTTCCTGTAAAAATCTTATTATCTTTCGTTATCTTAACTGTTGCTTCCCCTAAAGCATCATTTTCAAAGGTTATAGGAGTTACAAAATAATCTTTTAAATCAATCTTAAACCCTAGTATTCTTTCTATTGACTTAAAAGCTGAATCTATAGTTCCTCTGCCTGTTGCAACTTCAGTTAATATTTTATTATCTTTAAAAAGTTCTATTGCGCAAGTACAAATTATATTATTGCCACTATTTATTTGATAAGATTTTAATTTATACACTTCATTAAAATATTTTTTTGAGTTCACTATAGCCTCTATATCTTTTTCAGTTATAATCTTTTTCTTATCAGCTATTTCTTTAAATTTATTAAAGACACTACTAACTTCTTCATCACTTAACTTTATATCTAAATTATCCAAGTATTTAATAAGAGCATGTTTACCTGAATGTTTTCCAAGAACAATTTCGTTGCTATTTTTTATTCCTATGGATTCTGGTGTCATTATTTCATAAGTACTTTTCTCTTTTAAAATACCATCTTGGTGAATACCTGATTCATGAGAAAATACATTCTTTCCAACAACTGATTTATTTTTACTAATATCAACTCCTGTAATGGAACTTACAAGCTTACTTGTATTGTAAAGCTGCCTAGTATTTACATCTGTATGGAAAGATAAAAAATTTTTTCTTGTGTCAATTGCCATAACAACTTCTTCTAAAGCTGCATTCCCTGCTCTTTCACCAATACCATTAATAGCACACTCAATTTGAGATGCTCCTGCCATAATCCCTGAAATACTATTAGCAACTGCCATTCCTAAATCATCATGGCAGTGAACACTTAAATCTACCTTTTCAATGCCCTTTGTATTCTCTACTATATACTTTATAAAGCTATAATAATCCATGGGAAGTGCATACCCTACAGTATCTGGAATGTTTACAACTGTAGCTCCTGCCCTTATAACTTCTTCAAGAACTCTACATAAAAAGTCCTTATCACTTCTATAAGCATCTTCTGCTGAAAACTCCACATCATTACAAAATTTCTTAGAATATAAAACTGCATCATAAGCCTTTTCCAAAACTTTTTCAGGTGACATATTTAATTTATGTTGCATGTGAATATTTGAGGTGGCAATAAAGGTGTGTATTCTAGGATTTTTTGCATATTTTAAGGCATCCTTTGCACATTCAATATCTTCTTTAGTTGCTCTACAGAGTGCTGCAACTGTTACACTCTTTATCTCCTTTGATATTAAACTTACTGCTTGAAACTCTCCCTTTGAAACTCTTGGAAATCCAGCTTCAATTACATCTACACTAAGATTTTCAAGCTGTTTTGCAATTAAAATTTTTTCTTTTACATTTAAATTTACCCCTGGAGTTTGTTCACCATCTCTTAAAGTTGTATCAAATATTTTTATCTTTTTACTCATATAAAATCCCCCTTTAAATTTGTTAAGGGTTAAAACAAAACTTGTATGTTCTAAATAAAATCATACAAGTCTTATTTCTATTAGTTTTATAAATTATTTTTAGTCCAAGACATCATATCCCTTAATTCTTCCCCAACTTTTTCTATTTGTGAATTAGCCTCTTCTTTTTTTACTGCATTAAAGTAAGGTCTACCTATTTGATTCTCTAAAAGCCACTCTCTTGCAAATTTACCTTGTTGAATATCTTTTAATACACTTTTCATTGCTGTTTTAGTCTCTTTAGTTACTATCTTCTCTCCTGTTGTATAGTCACCATATTCAGCAGTATCACTTATTGAATATCTCATAAGATTTAATCCACCTTTATTTATTAAATCAACAATAAGTTTCATTTCATGACAACATTCAAAATAAGCCATTTCCGGTTGATATCCAGCTTCAACTAAAGTCTCAAAACCTGCTTTTATTAGTGCAGTAAGACCTCCACATAAAACAGCTTGTTCACCAAATAAATCTGTTTCTGTTTCTTCCTTAAAAGAAGTTTCAATAACACCTGCTCTAGCACCACCAATTCCTAAAGCATAAGAAAGCGCTAGCTCCTTAGCTTTTCCAGTTGCATCTTGATGAATTGCTATTAAACATGGAACTCCTCTACCATTAGTAAACTCACTTCTTACTAAATGTCCTGGCCCCTTTGGTGCAATTAAAAACACATCAACATCTTTAGGTGGAGTTATTTGATTAAAGTGTATTGAAAAACCATGAGCAAAAACTAATGCCTTTCCTTTTGTTAGGTTTGGTTTTATGGATTCTTCATATAATTTAGCTTGTTTCTCATCATTAACAAGAACCATTACAACATCTGCTTCTTTCACAGCCTCTTCTGTTGTTTTAACTTTTAAACCAGCTTCCTGCGCCTTGTTCCATGATTTACTACCGTTATATAGGCCAACAACTACATCAATTCCATTTTCATGAAGATTTAAAGCATGAGCATGCCCTTGACTTCCATATCCTATTACAGCTACCTTCTTCCATTTTAAACAATCAAGGTTACAATCCTTCTCATAATACATTTTTGCCATAAAAATTCCTCCCTAACTTTTTAAATTAATTTTCTATTTAAATAAAAGAAGATTTTTATTTCTTAGTCTACTTACCTTGAAGCATATAAAATCATATAAAATAATTTTACTTATAAAAAACTTTCTTTATCATTTCAACATACATTAAGGATATTATTATTTATTTAGATATATGATTAAATTAAAAATTATATTAATACTAATATAATTAGATTTTTTCTTTTATTAACATTTAGTAATATAATTTATTAAATTATCAATATTTAAAGTAATTTAATTACTAATTTAGTAAATTATACCATCAGTTTATAGCATAAACAATAGTTTTTTTTATTTTATTGTTATAAAAAATAGGTCATTAAAATACGAACTAAACTTTATCATTTTAAAGAATTCATTTTAATTTTAACAATAAGAAAGCTGTACTAAAATCTATTAAACTACAATAGAACGTTCTTATGGTAGTTTAACTATTTTAACACAGCTAGTTTTTAAATATTATTAAATAGGTATTATATAAACTATATTTTTCAGTTTACAACTTTCATTATTTATTCTGATATTTTATGCCATCTTATTCCCTGAGGAGTATCTTCTAAAACAATTCCTCTATCCTTTAGCTCATCTCTTATTTTATCAGCTAAAGTCCAATTTTTATCTTTTCTTGCTTGTTGTCTTTCATCAACTAATTTTTGAATTTCATCATCTAGACTTACTTTAGTTGATTTTTGCAATATTCCAAGAGGACTTCCTAGTTCTCTTATTAAGTCTAAACAAGTATTTATTAATTCTTTAGATGAATTTATAGTAACATTTATATTTATATCTTTTATAAGATCAAATATAGCAGTTATAGCATCTGCAGTGTTAAAATCATCATCCATTTTTTCTATATACTTTTCTTTATATTTACTTAAATCTTGTAAATATTCTTGTTCTTTATCCGTTATAGACTCATTCTTAACTTCATCTAATAAATTTTCTAAATTATTTATAGCATTATAAATTCTTTCAACTGAAGCTTTTGCAGAATATAATAATTCTTCACTAAAGTTTAATTGTTGTCTATAATGTGCTGATAACATTAAAAATCTAATAACATCAGCATCAAATTTCCCTAATGCATCTCTTGCAGTTAAAAAGTTATTTAATGACTTAGACATTTTTTGATTATTTACATTAACAAAAGCTGAATGAAGCCAGTAATTTGCAAATGGTTTTCCTGTTAATGCTTCACTTTGTGCTATTTCATTTTCATGATGTGGAAAAGCTAAATCTGAACCACCTGCATGAATATCTATAGTATCACCTAATATATTTTTAGCCATGCAAGAACATTCTATATGCCAACCTGGTCTTCCCATTCCCCAAGGACTTTGCCATGCAGGTTCACCTGGTTTTTGTGCTTTCCATATTGCAAAATCCATAGGATCTTGTTTTCTCTCATCTATGTTTATTCTTGCACCAGATTGTAAATCTTCAATATTTTGTCCTGAAAGTTTTCCATAACCTTCAAACTTCTTTGTTGAAAAATATACATCCCCATCTACTTCATAAGCATATCCTTTATCAACTAAGCCTTTAACAAAATCTATTATTTGGGTTATATATTCTGTTGCCCTAGGATTTACTGTAGCTCTTTCTATATTAAGATTATCAGCATCTTGATAATATTCTTTAATATATTTATCTCCAACTTCTTTTACTGTAGTATTCTCTTCATTTGCTCTTTTTATCATTTTATCATCTATATCAGTAAAATTTTGTACAAAGTCAACTTCATATCCTCTGTATTCAAAATATCTTCTTATAGTATCAAATACTATGAATGTTCTACCATTACCTATATGAAAAAAGTTGTATACAGTAGGTCCACAAACATACATTTTAACTTTCCCAGGAATTAAAGGCTTAAATTCTTCTTTTTTCTTAGTTAAAGTATTGTATACCTTTATCAATCTAAATCCCTCCTATCTTTTAAGTTCTATAGATGCTTTTTTGAATTCATCTATAACTTTGTTATAAACATCATCTATGGCTATATTTTTATTTTCGCCACCATTTCTTAATTTAAACTCAACTATTCCTTCTGGTGCTTTTTTACCAACAGTAACTCTCATAGGAATACCCATAAGTTCTGAATCTTTAAATTTAACACCAGCTCTTTCATTTCTATCGTCTAAAAGTACTTCTACTCCCATTTTTTCTAAGTTTTCATATATTTCTTCTGCTAATGCTTTTTGAGTTTCATCTTTTATATTAGCTATTATAACTGAAACATGGTATGGTGCCACTGACAAAGGCCATATTATTCCATTCTCATCATTGTGTTGTTCTATTATTGAAGCCATTGTTCTTGTTACACCTATTCCATAACAACCCATGATAAATGGCTTTGTTTTTCCATTTTCATCAATAAATGTAGCATTCATAGCTTCTGAATATTTTGTTCCTAGTTTAAATATATGACCAACTTCTGTTCCTCTTGCTATTGTAATTTTTTCTCCACATACAGGACATTTTTCCCCCTCGGTTATGTTTCTAAAATCTGCTACTTCTCCTTCAAAATCTCTTCCATAATTAACATTTTCCATATGGAATCCTGTCTCATTAGCCCCTACTATAAAGTTGAACATATTACTAACTTCAGTATCAACTAACAATCTATCAACTTTTATTCCTATAGGACCTGCAAAACCAACTTCAGCATTTGTTGCATTTTTAACCATGCTTTCACTTGCCATATCTAATTCTATAACTCCACCTAAAGCATTAGAAACTTTAACTTCGTTAACTTCTCTATCCCCTCTAACCATTACAGCTACAACTTTATCATCTGCTCTGTATATTATAGTTTTAGCTATTTTCTTCTCTGAGCAGTTAAATAATTTTGCTAAATCTTCTATAGTTTTTGTATGAGGTGTTTCTATTTTATTTAACTCTTTTAACTCTTCTTTTTCAGCCACTTCTGATGTTGATGGTGCTTTTTCTATATTTGCTGCATAATCACAATTGGTGCAAAATACAACATCATCTTCTCCAACTTCTGATTTAACCATAAATTCAGCAGAACCTGATCCTCCAATTGCACCTGAATCTGCCGCAACACATTTAGCATCTAAACCACATCTATTAAATATTTTAACATAAGCTTCGTGCATTCTGTCGTAAGAAATATCTAATCCTTCTTGGTCTTTATCAAAGCTATAAGCATCCTTCATTATAAACTCTCTAGATCTCATGATTCCAAATCTTGGTCTTCTCTCATCTCTATATTTAGTTTGGATTTGATAAAGGTTAAGTGGAAGTTGCTTATATGATTTTATTTCATTTCTTGCTATATCTGTAAACACTTCTTCATGAGTTGGCCCTAAGCAAAATTCTCTACTGTTTCTATCAGTTAATCTGAACATTTCAGCACCATATGCATCCCATCTTCCTGATTCTTTCCAAAGTTCTGATGGTAAAAGTGCTGATGCTAAAAATTCTTGCGCTCCTGCATTATCCATTTCTTCTCTTATAATATTTTCTACATTTTTTAAAACTTTAAGTCCAAGTGGCATATAATTATATACACCCGCTGCCATTTTTCTCATCATTCCAGCTCTTAACATAAGTTTATGGCTTTCTATTTCAGCCTCTGCTGGAACCTCTCTTAATGTTGATATTAACATTCTTGATGCTTTCATTTAAAATTCCTCCTAGAAATTACTTTTTTTAATTTTATAATGCTTAAATATTTAAAGCATACCTAAATTTTCTATATAAATATAAAAAACTCACCCTAAAAAATATTTTAGGGCGAGCAATAAGTCCGCGGTACCACC
>JAUNBX010000026.1:17933-36997 GCA_030526875.1 Clostridium perfringens
AAAAAACTCACCCTAAAAAATATTTTAGGGCGAGCAATAAGTCCGCGGTACCACCTAAATTTGTACTCTAATAATTTTAACGGTATTAAACCGGTAAGCTTTTAAATTACAACTCAGAAGTAGGTTCAAAACTTTTTGAAAATCTTTCAGCCTAGGATTTTCTCTCTGAAGGATAGTTTCTACTGGTCTTCTTCAACGTCTCATATAGATTTTTGCTTTTTTCATTATATCCTTATAAAAAATTTATGTCAATATTCTAAAAAATACTAATCTATAGGACTAACTATTTAGAAACTCATTACAAAGAATTAAGTCCTCTTTAGTTGTTACCTTTATATTCTTATAGTCTCCATCATAGATAAAAACTTTATTTCCAAACATCTCTGCTACCATAGTATCATCAGTAACCACTTTATTTTGCCTTCTTAATTCCTTATGACAATTCTTTATCATGCTAAAATTAAAACACTGAGGTGTTTGAATAGCTACTAGTTCATTACGATTTAAAGTTTCCACTGAAAATCCACTACTATCTTTAATTTTAATGGTATCTTTTGGAACAACTCCTGGAGCTGCTGCACCATACTCTCTAGCTTTAATGATTCCATCTTTAATGATTTTTTCTGATACAAAAGGGCGTGCTCCATCATGTATTAAAACCACATCACAATGATGTATACTATTTAATGCATTGTAAACAGAGTCTTGGCGCTCTTTCCCACCTTCTACTATCTTAGATATGTTAAAATTAAACTTCTTCATTATGTTTTCTTTAAAATAATCAATCTCATCTTTAGGTAAAACTAATATTATTTCATCTATACTTTTACAGGCTTCAAAGGATTTAATTGTATAATATATTATGGGTTTTTCATTTATTTCTATAAATTGTTTACTAACATTTGCACCCATTCTTTTTCCTTTTCCGCCGGCTAAAATAATTGCTACTGTCTTTTTCATATTTCAAAATTACCCCTTTTGTTTAGCAAATATCATTCTTCCTGCTGCTGTTTGAAGAACTGATGTTACAGTTACATCTATCTCTTCTCCCATATGTTTTCTTCCACCTTCTACTACAATCATTGTTCCATCATCTAAATAAGCTATTCCTTGTCCAGATTCCTTACCATCTTTTACAATAGTTAAACGCATATCTTCTCCTGGAAGAACAACTGGTTTAATTGCATTTGAAAGTTCATTTATATTTAAAACTACAACTCCTTGAACTTCAGCTACTTTATTTAAATTATAGTCATTAGTTAAAACTTTTCCATCTAATTTTTGAGTAAGTTTCAAAAGTTTACTATCAACTTCATTTATTTCTGGAAAGTCACCTTCCCAAATTTGCACCTCTATAGGCAATTCTTTTTGTATTTTATTTAATATATCAAGACCACGTCTACCTCTTATTCTTTTTAATGAATCAGAGCAATCTGAAACGTGCCTTAGTTCATCCAAAACAAAACTTGGAATAACTAATGGACCTTCAACAAATCCTGTTTGACATATATCAAATATTCTACCATCTATTATTACAGATGTATCTAATACTTTAGGAACTACCTTAACCTTTGTTTTCTTATCCTTAGGGGCATTCTTTTTAAAATTTTCTAAATATACTAGTATATCATCTTTCTTTTTTACTGCTAAATCAATTCCAACTAACATAGCTATAAAATTAATACCCATTAGCACTACTGAACCTAAAACACTGTTTGCAATATTAGTGAATATATAATTTAGTGGTATAGTAAATACTGATGCTACCAATATTCCAACTGCTGCTCCTATAACTCCAAATATTACCTCACTTGCAGAAAGTTTACTAATCCCATTTTCCATATAACTTATAAATTTGTTTATATGTTTATAGATTACTGGGGAAATCACAAATAATATAAATCCAACACCTAAAGTCATAATTATAAAAAATAATACCTGTATAATCATATTTGAAAAATAAATATTTTCTGCTATATACTTATTTCTAACTATAGACTCTGCTATTATATAGCCTGCCATAAGACCTAAAATTGTAAATGTTCCTCTAAAAATTTTTTTTACCAAAAACATCACCTCCTATAATTTTAATTCTTAACATAATCAATATTTATGATTCAATTTATTATTTAACATCACCCCCTATCAATAATTTTAAGTTTGTTTTAATATTATATTCAAGTTAGATTTATCAGATATTTAACCATATTTTTGGAAATTCATTGACATTTTGTTATAGAAAATCTTATAATTAATAATAAATATATGGTGAAATTCTTTTACTAAGGAGTGGAACACTATGAGAGATATAATTTTTGATAATTTTCAAAACAGCGTAGACGATTCTCTATTAAGACATAGAAATATCTTAGATATTTTAAGCAAATATCAAGAATCTGAAGCTAGAGCTTCTAGGGCTGTTTGTAAAGCTGTTACAAACTGTGGCTGTATAAAGATATCTGCTGAAAAACAAGATTTAATCTATGATGAAAACTACTTGGAAAATTTAAATACCATAACTAATGGTATAGAAGGACAACTTTGCGAAAATTGCAGGGAAGTTATTGAAAGAGAACTTGGAAATAATGTTTTTTATCTAGCTTCTCTCTGTAATGCCCTTGGCTTAAACCTTTATGATATTTATCTAAAAGAGTATGATAAAATGAATACATTAGGCAAATTCACTTTTAGATAAACTTATCTTTAGTGCTTGATAAATCAAGCACTATTTTTATAAATTTTTATTTAAAGATACTTGCTCTCTTATTCTTCTAAGTCCATTTTTTATAGCCTTGGCTCTTGCCTCACCTATTCCTTCCACTTTATCTAACTCTTCAGTTCCAGCCTCTAAAACATATTTTAACTTATTAAAATGTTTAACTAAATTTTCAATTACACTTGAAGGTATTCTCGGTACTTTATTCACTATTCTATAACCCTTTGGTGACACTAATGTGTCAATTAATGGTTTTCCAACATATCCTAATTCCCTTGCTATTTGCTCTAAATCTAATAAATCTTCTGATGATAACACTTGTATTTTTTTATAAATATCATCTAATTCTAAATCTTTACTACAATAATCCCTTATAAGAAGTAATCCATCTTGTTCTATATTTCTTACAAGCTCATTTAACTGCATTGATATAAGTCTTCCTTCATTTCCAAGCTCTATTATATATCCATCTATTTCTTGAACTATTCTCATAATCATTTCTGTACGTTGAATAGCTGTTGTAACATCAAAAAGAGTTGCTAAATCTTGAAATTCTAAAATATTTAGATTATTTATAACTCTATCTAGAACCACTACATATTTTTCTAAAGTTTGAAGTGCTTGATTTGCCTTACTTAAAACTATGCTACTATCCCTTAATACGTACTTTATATCACCTTTATATATTGTTATCATAGTTCTTCTTTGAGATATTGCAATTGCAATATTTCCTGTTTGCTTTGCTACCCTTTGGGCAGTTCTATGCCTAGTTCCTGTTTCATAAGTTGCTATTGATTGATTTGGCATTAACTGTGTATTAGCGTATAATATTCTCTTTAAATCAGAACTTACAATTATAGCTCCATCCATTTTTGCAAGTTCATATATAAATGCAGGACTATAATCTGAATTTATATTAAATCCTCCATCTACAATATCTAATACATTTTCATTATTTCCAAGAACAATAAGACCTCCTGTCTTAGCCCTTAAAATATTTTCTAAGCCTTCCCTAAGTGCTGTTCCTGGGCTTATTATCTTTAGTACTTTTTTTATTTCACTATCTTGTTCTATTCTCATACACTCACCTATCTATTAAAATATCTTACTTATAGTTTCTCTTAAAGTTTTAACTCCAATTACATTTAATTTAGAATTTTTTACTTTTTCTAAATTTCTGTAAGGTATTATAGCATTTAAAAATCCCATTTTTTCAGCTTCATTTATTATTCTATCGCAGTTTGAAACTGGTCTAATTTCTCCCGTTAACCCAACTTCTCCAACAACTATTAATCTCTCCATCTTAGATACTTTTCCCTTAATAGATGATAATAATGCTATTGCAATTCCTAAATCTCCTGTTGTTCCATCTATTTCAAGTCCACCAACTACATTTACATATATGTCAGTATTATAAAAAGGAACTTTTATTTTTTTCTCTAAAACTGCAAGAATTAAGCTTAATCTTGAATTATCTATTCCAACTGCTGTTCTTCTTGGCATTATAGCTTTTGTCTCTGTTGCTAATGCCTGTATTTCTACAAGTATAGGTCTTGTTCCTTCTATAATACCAATTACTATAGAACCTTCTTGATTAAAGGATGTATCTTCTAAAAACATTCTTGAAGGATCATATATTTCTACAAGACCTTCTTCTCTCATTTCAAATACGCCAATTTCAGATGTAGTTCCAAACCTATTTTTCATGGTTCTTAATATTCTAAACTCTTCAGTTCGCTCCCCTTCAAAGGATAATACAGTATCTACCATATGTTCTAAAACCCTAGGCCCTGCTAAATCTCCTTGTTTGGTCACATGAGCTACTATAAAAAGTGGTATATTATTTCCTTTAGCCATTCTCATTATAGAGTTTGAGCATTCCTTTACTTGAGATACGCTTCCTGGTGCAGATGTAACACTATCTTTATAAACTGTTTGTATAGAATCTATTATAACAAATATAGGCTTAATTTTATCTATATAAGCGTTAATAATATCTAGATTTGTTTCAGACACTATATATAACTCCTCTGCTTTTATCCCTAACCTATCCCCTCTTATTTTTATCTGCTCTTCAGATTCTTCTCCCGATACATATAATACTTTTCCATATTTTTCTGATATATTGTTAGCTGTTTGCAAAAGTAAAGTTGATTTTCCAATACCAGGATCACCAGATATTAGAGTTAAGGAACCCTTAACAAGACCCCCACCTAAAACTCTATTAAGTTCAACTATTTTAGTATCATATCTCTCTTTTTCTCCAGATTTTATTTCACTTATCTTTTTAACTGCATCAATCTTCTTTTCTATATTATTAATTAATTTCAAATTATTATCTTTTATTTCTTCCACCATTGTATTCCAATTATTACAATCTGGGCATTTACCAAGCCATTTAAGGGATTCATATCCACAATTTTGACATATAAATATACTCTTTTGCTTAGCCACTTATGTTAGCCTCCTTAAAATAACTTATTTAGATTAAGTATATTTTAAATAATATTAATTTAAATAACATTAAAAATAAATTACTATTTAAAATTTCTATAAAGATAATAATAGCATATACTTTTAAGTATTTATACATATTTATAGTAAATATATTTCATATTAAAAAGCCCTTTGCATTTACAAAAGACTTATCTTAACTAATTAACAGAATACAATATTTCTTCTCGATATATTAACTTCTAAAATATATTTATCTGATCTATATATAGCCTCTTCAACATATAACACCTTATTATTCACATCATAAACTGTACTATAACTTTTTAATAGCGGGACCTCTTCATTTAAATTAAATAAACATTTTAAGTCCTTATCCATAATAACTGCCACTATTGAAGATTCTGCTTTTTCTATTGAATATCCTTTTTGTTCTAATATTTTATGAAGGGAATATTTAAGCTCCTCTTCTTTTACATCACTAATATAATCAAAAGGTATATAAACTATCTCATTAGCTACTACCTCTTTATCTACTATTCTTAATCTATTAATTTTATATAATTTATCTTCCTTAAAAACATCTTTTAAACTATCTACATTATTTACTATTTTAAACTCTAATATAATTGTTTCTAAATCTTTTCCAGAATTTTTAACAATTTCTGAAAAGCTCATCATATCTTGTTGTTTAACTTTTTTCTCACATACAAAAGTACCCTTTCCTTTTTCTCTTATTAATATTCCTTCTTGAACCAATTCCCCAAGAGCTTGCCTTACAGTCATTCTGCTAACTCCATAACTTTCTGAAAGCTCTCTTTCACTATCTATACATTCACCCTCAGTCCATACACCTTGGGATATTTTTTCTTTTATCTCTTCTTTTAATTGGTAATATACCGGAATTGCACTGCTTTTATCTATCATGAAATTTCCTCCTGTACAACACATTTTCATTATAGTCCTTTTATATGTTATACACACATATTTTATCATATATCTTTAATACTTTATATCATTATGCATATTTATAACTTATTTTAACAATAATAAAAGCATAGAAAACTTAATAAGGGGTTGTTGTTCTTGAACATTAAAGATACTTTATATAATAATTCTAAATTTGAAGAAATAAAATCAAATCCTTTAAGAAATTATAAGGATAACACATTTAACATATCTAATGATTATGATGCTATGACAAACTTACTAATTAATGATAAGATTAGTAATAGTAATAATTCAAATATTACATAATAAAACATTAGGAGTGATATTATAATGGTTAAAGTTTATACTACAAGTACATGTCCTTGGTGTACTAAGGCTAAAGATTATTTAAAATCTTTAAATATTGATTTTGAAGAACTAAATGTTCAATCTGACATGATTGCAAGGGATGAAATGATCAAAAAAACAAAGCAAGGTCATGTTCCTGTACTTGATATAAACGGGGAAATAATAATCGGTTTTAAACAAGACTTAATAGATAAAGCATTAAATAAATAACCCTTCATATAGAAATAAAGATTTTCATAAAATAATATGAAAATCTTTATTTTTATATCTTTATTTTTATCCTTTTATAAAACGCCTTATTTTCTATCTCTTAACAAAGCCTACTTCATTATTTTCAAGTATCGCCTCTAAAGTTACTCCTTTAGTAACATTTCCTTTTAAAATTTCCTCACTTAGCTTATCTTCAATATTTTTAGTTATTGCTCTTCTTAAAGGTCTAGCCCCATAGTTTGTATCAATAGCCTTTTCTACCAAAAATTTCTTAACTTCATCAGAAAAATCTAAGTCCATATCCTTAGATTTTAATACGTCTTTAGTGTTTTTTAACATTATGTCTACTATCTTCAATAAATGAATTTGTTCTAATTGATGAAACACTATTATATCATCTACTCTGTTTAAAAATTCATCACTAAAAGATTTTTTTAATTTCTCTATCATAGCAAATTTCATCTTTTCATATCTTTCTTCTTCACTTTCATCTAATATAGAAAATCCTAAAGCGCTTTTCTTTTTTAAACATTCAGCACCAATGTTTGATGTCATTATTATTATTGTATTTTTAAAGTCTACAGTTTTCCCTTTTCCATCTGTTAATCTACCATCATCCAGTATTTGAAGAAGTATATTTAATACATCTGGATTAGCTTTTTCTATTTCATCAAATAATATAACTGAATATGGATTACTTCTAACTTTTTTGGTTAGCTGACCACCATCTTCATAACCAATGTATCCTGGTGGCGAACCTATAAGCTTTGAAACCCCGTGTTGTTCCATATACTCTGACATATCAATTCTTATAAAATTATTTTCATCACCAAACATAACATCGGCTAACGCCTTACAAAGTTCCGTTTTACCTACGCCAGTAGGACCTAAGAATATAAAAGAACCTATGGGTCTTTTAGGATTTTTTAGACCAACCCTCGCCCTTCTAACTGCCCTTGCTAAAGCTTTTATTCCATCTTCTTGACCAATAACTCTCTTTTGCAGCTTTTCCTCTAATCCTAATAATCTTTCCGCTTCTGTTTCGTTTAATTTTGCTAAAGGTATTTTAGTCCATCTAGATACAACATTTACTATGTCTTCATAATCAACAGTTTCTATATTTATAGAATTTTCATCTAACCATAAGTTTCTTTCATATTCTAACTCTGATTTTAATTTTGCTTCCTCATCTCTAAGCTTTGCTGCTACTTCAAAATCTTGGACATCTATAGCACATTGTTTATCAGCTATTAAAGTTTCTAATTCATCTTCTAAATCTTTTATATAATCTGGGGTATTGAAACTATTTATTCTAACCCTAGCTGAAGCCTCATCTATAAGATCAATAGCCTTATCTGGCATAAATCTATCTGTTATATATCTATCTGATAATGCAATTGCTCCCTTTAATGCCTTATCTGTTATTTCAACTTTATGATGAATCTCGTATTTTCCTTTTATTCCTTTTAATATTTTTAAAACATCATCTTTAGAAGGCTCCCCAACCTTTATAGGTTGAAATCTTCTCTCTAATGCTGTATCCTTTTCAATATGTTTTCTATATTCATCTATGGTAGTTGCACCTACACACTGAATTTCACCTCTTGCTAAAGCTGGTTTTAATATATTACATGCATCTATTGCACCTTCTGCTCCACCCGCTCCAACTATTGTATGAATTTCATCTATAAATAATATTATGTTTTTAACTTGCTTAAGCTCATTTATAACCTTTTTTAGTCTATCTTCAAACTCACCTCTATACTTAGAACCTGCAATCATAGATGTTAAATCTAAAGATACTATCTTTTTATCTCTAAGTATTTCTGGAACTTTTCCTTCAACTATTTTTCTTGCTAACCCTTCCACAATTGCAGTTTTTCCTACACCTGGTTCTCCTATTAAACAAGGATTATTTTTAACTCTTCTACATAGTATTTCAAGAAGTCTTTGAGTCTCTTCATCTCTTCCGATAACTGGGTCTAATTTTTCATCTTCAGCCATAGATGTTAAATCAACACTATACATATCTAAGGAAGGAGTATCATTTTTCTTATCCCTACTATATTTTTTATCACTTTTATCTTGATTATTAGTTTGCTGATAATAGTTTTTTCTAATATCATCAGAAAGCATTTCTACTAACGTTTTTATGTTACCATTAAACAATTTTGATATAACTATAAATCCTAAACTATCATCATCCTTTAACATAGATAAAAGTATATGCTCAGGAGCTGCATAAGTTTGCCCCATGGACTTAGCCTCATAAGATGCTTCTTCTAATATCTTTTTAACCCTTGGTGTAACAGGAACTTCATCTTCACTATAATCAACATCACCTACACCTAAATATCTCTTTACAAGTTCTAACACCTTTTTTTCAGTTATTCCATACTTTATTAAGAGTTCTTTACTTTGCCCACCTTCTTTTAATAGCCCTATTAATATATGTTCCGTTCCAATATATCCATGTTTAAGTTCCTTAGAGCTTTCCTTAGCTCTTATTACAACCTTTTTACCTCTTTCTGTAAATTTATCAAAAAGCATTATAATCCTCCTATACTCTCTATGAACACATTAACTTTATTAGTTATTATATCCAGAAAAAGTATTTTCAACTCATATTGTATATATTTTTTTGAATTATGTTATAATCTTATTAAATTTACAATTTAGAAGGAGAATATATCATGAATATTTATTGGTTCGGCCAAGCTTCATATTTAATAAAAACAGCAAATGGAAAAAGACTTTTAATTGACCCATTTGGAGAAGGAATGGGGTATACACCATTTAAAGGTTCTGTTGATTTAGTAACAATCAGCCACGATCATTTTGACCATAATTTTACAGGATTTATTGAGAATAATCCTACTATAATTAATACACCTGGAAAGCATACTGTTGATTTTTGCGAAATTACTGGAATAAAATCATTCCACGATAAAACAAATGGTTCTGAAAGAGGCAGTAACATAATATTTAAATATATCATTGATGATATAACACTTTGTCATTTAGGTGATTTAGGACATGACTTAGATGATAAGACTATAGATGAAATAGGAAATGTTGATATTCTTTTTGTTCCTGTAGGTGAAGTTTATACTTTTGATGTTAAATCTGCAGTTAATGTTGTGAAAAAAATAAATCCAAAATACATAGTTCCTATGCATTATAAAACTAAATATTTAAATATTCCTTTAAAAGGAGTTGATAAATTTCTTATGGAAATGAATGAATATTCTACTGAAAATGTATCTATTCTTTCAGTTAATAAAGATAATTTAAATAATAAATCTAAAATTATATTGCTTGATGTTTATTCCAATGATGATACTAAATAAAAATTTAAACCATAATTATATACATAAAAATAAAGCTCTATATACCTATAAAACTATTATAAAAGAAAAAAGCTATCTATAAAGATAGCTTTTCTTTTATAAATTATTCAGCAACTGGTGCTCCAACTGGGCAAACGTTAGCGCAAGTTCCGCAATCGATGCAAGTGTTAGCGTCTATAACGTATAGTGTATCTCCTTGAGATATAGCTTCAACTGGACATTCAGCAGCGCATGCTCCACAGCTTACGCATGAATCTTCTATTTTATATGCCATTAAAAACACCTCCTTAAAAATAGTACTCTGTACAAGCTATATATTAACATATTTTAATAGACTTTTAAAGTATTTGTCGAAATTTTTAAAGCCATTATCGAATATTATTTAATATCCCATGTCTTCTATCTGAACTTTTATTTTATCTAAAGTTAAAATTCTATCATCATACACTACACTTACTATAGATTGTTTTTTATCTATTTGACATGCTATTATTCCCTCTAATAAAGTTATACCTTCTTTTATTTTATTTACATCATCCCAAGTCTTCATTCCATATACATTTATGGATTCTTTCACAAAACCTCCTCCTTAATTACCTTTGAATAAATCTTTTACTAACTTTTTATCTGCTTCATCCTCTATTTCTAGCTTTATATCATTATCTTCAATATCATCCTCATATCCACCTGATATAAGTTTTATCTCATCTATTTTAAACTCTTCTAATGCCTCTTCATTCTTCTGAGTAGTTTTAAACTTAACTGATACTTTTTCTTTTAAAACATTATTAGCTATAACTTCCCCTTTACCTCTTTCAGTTTCCACAATAGAACCTACCTTAGGAAGCCTCTTTCTTATATCTTCATAAGTGCTTTGTTCATAGTTTAAACAACACATAAGCCTACCGCATATTCCTGATATTTTTGTAGGATTTAATGATAAATTTTGTTCTTTTGCCATTTTTATTGATACTGATGCAAAATCCCCCAAAAATGTTGAGCAACAAAGTGGTCTTCCACATGGTCCTAAACCACCTAACATTTTTGCTTCATCTCTTACTCCTATTTGTCTAAGCTCTATTCTAGTCTTAAATATAGTTGCTAAATCCTTTACTAAATCTCTAAAATCCACTCTTCCTTCTGCTGTGAAATAAAATATTACTTTATTATTATCAAAAGTATATTCTACATCTATAAGTTTCATGTTAAGTCTATGTTCTGATATCTTCTTTAAACATATATCAAAAGCTATTTCTTCTTTACCTTTATTTTCTTTATGTTTGGCTATATCCTCTTCAGTTGCAATTCTTAAAACTAATTTTAATGGTGATACTATGCTTTCTTCTGGAATTTCTTTTATTCCTATAACACATTCACCAAATTCTATTCCTCTTGCTGTTTCTACTATAACAAAATTACCTTTTTTTATTTTATATTCATCAGGACCAAAATAATATATTTTTCCTGCCTTCTTAAATCTTACCCCTATTACTTTTACCATCACTTACTCCTCCAATATGTTAATTAACATGGTACTAAATGCACCCCATAGATTTATATTACTTTTTAGGCTCATTCTTGTTTCATCTATAATACTCATAATTTTTTCTAGTTTTTTATAAGAAATAATATTGGCTATTTCTTCAATATCCTTTATTTTATCTGAATTTAATATTAATATATTGTCGCTAATTTCCTTATAGATTATTATGTCTCTTATAAAAGTTGTAAAGATTGATAAAATCTCATCTTCCTTGCCTCTAAATTTAGAAAAAGTATCTGAATACTTTAATATAAGTTCTGAACTATTAGTAGATATTTCTTTTAATAACTCTATAATAACTTGTCGTATTGTATTAAAAGATTCATCATTTACTAACCTTTCTATTCTTCCTGGAATTCCTTCACTAAAAGATAATAAAGAATTAATTTTCTCCTCTGAAATATTCCTATAATAACATCTTAAAAATTCAAGCATTTCTTCTTTATTCAATGGCCATAATTTATAAATTTGACACCTAGATTTTATAGTGTCTAATATACCCTCACTACTACTTGATGTAATTATTATAAAGACCCCTTTAGGAGGCTCCTCTATTGTCTTTAAAAAAGCATTTTGTGCTTGAGTGGTTAATTTTTCTCCATTATATACTATTATTATTTTCTTATTAAATTCATAAGGCTTTTTATTAGCTTCATCTATTATTTTTCTTACATAATCAATACCAAAAGATTCTTTATCAGTTCTATATTCTATTATATCTATATAATCTTTGTCTTTCTCTACACCTAATATACTCATAGCAAACTCTTTAGCCACTAAACTTTTACCTATTCCATCTTCACCTATTATTAGGTGTGCATGAGAAACACTATTATTATTTAAAGCATTTTTAAAGCTATTTATAACCTCTTTATGACCTATAATTTTCATATAAAAATCCTCTTACTTTAACATTTTAAATCTTCATTATAATAATCATTATAGCATTAATAACTTAGTATTAACTATGGTAAAAAATAAAATATCAACAATAAATATTTATCATTGATATTTTATAGTGCACTAAACTATTCTTTTATGTATTTTGCAATATCCTCTTTAACTTCTTTAATACATACTAAGAGTTCATTATTTAAATAAAATTTTTCTATCTCACTTAATTTTAAATTTTCTAGGCTAAAATCTTCAGAATCTGCTATAAATCTTCTACAAAGCTCTTTATAATTTGGATTTTTTTCAGCTTTTTCTCTTCTTAACGCTCTCTCAAGCCTTACCCCATCATCAACATTTATATATAAAGGGATTACTTTTTCTTTTCCAAAATAATTTTTAAAGCTATTGTAAGATTCTAAAGTAGAGATAACAATATAACTATTGTTTTTCAAATCTATCTGCCCATCATCCATGGTTCCATAATACCATATACCATTTATAGTATCATATTTTCTAAGTTCAATAACTTTACTACTATCTATAAAATCCTTTAGTTTTTCTTTAGTTATAAAATTATACTCTACACCATTACTTTCCTCAACTCTCTTAGGCCTAGTTGTATATCCTATTATTTTTTTCAGGTTTAAATAATTATCTTTAGTAATTTCCTTAAAAACAGTATCTTTTCCTGAACTACTTTTTCCCATTATACAAAAAATCTTTCCCATGTAATCACTCCACTTAAAATTTAGTCATCTGATTTTACCACTTTTATATAATGATTGCTAATTCCTATAACTGTTATTTTTTCATTTATATAATTTTTTATATACTCTATATGTCTGTTTTCTATTACTTCACCTGAAATTAGCATTGGTACTCCTGGTGGATAGGGAATAATATTTTCAGCTATTACCCTTCCAACAGCTTTATCTAAATCTAATTCTTCTACTTCCTTATCAATTACTTCATATGGAGTGAACTTACACTTAGGAATATCTATACTATAAAAATCTTTTTCTTTAAATATTAATTCATTCTCATCACATTTAAGTAATGCTTCGTATAAAGTTTCAAAATCCTTTTTAGTATTAAAAGGAGAAGGTATTAAAACAACATTCTTATTATCGCTCATTTCACATTGAACTTTATTTTTTAATAGATAATCTAAAAGCTTATTGCCATTAAATCCTTCTTTTAAATTCAAAATTATTCTGCTAGGATCATATGATAAATCACATTTAGAACAAACTGCATTTTCTTTTTCTTTGCAATTATGACACAAAAAAATTTTACCTACTATATTTAAGTAACTTATACCTCTAGCCTTTTCATTAAAGGTATTTATAACATTTATTAAGTTATTATACTCATTCTCCCCTTCTTTTTCCAAAAAATTTCTAGCATAATCTAAGCTCATCATCATCATATAAGATGGACTAGTACTCATAAATATTCCTTTATAAAATTCTACTTTAGATAAGTACTTTAAATTATTAACATGAAGATATGAAGTTTGAGTCAAGCTTGGCAATGTCTTATGTGCACTCATAACAACCATATCAGCACCTAACTCCTGTGGGCTTTTAGGTAGTTTTTTATTGAATCCGTAGTGTGCACCATGTGCTGAATCTATTAATACCGCTATATCTTTTTCCTTACAGATCTTTATTATGTTTTGAATTCCAAGACCTATTCCATAATAATTAGGATAAGTTAATACTATAGCTTTAATATTTTTTTCCTCACTTAAAATTTCATCTAAATGATTTAAATCTATTCCTATAGGTGCCTTTAAACTATTGTGATATTTATTCTTTATAAATATTGGCTTTAACTTTCTTAGAATAATACCATTCATTATACTTCTATGGCAATTTCTTTCTATTAAAACCTTATCCCCTTCATTAAGAGCTGAAAATATCATTATTAAATTACCACAAGTACTTCCATTAACTAAAAAATAGCTTTTTTCGCTGTTATATAACTTTGATAATTTATCTTGTGCATCTTTTATTATTCCCTCTGGATTATGAAGATTATCTAACCCTTCAACTTCTGTTAAATCCCCTTCTATAAATATTCTCTTTAATTCATTATTAAAAGCTCTCCCCATTTTATGTCCTGGCATAGAAAATGGGACAAGTTCCTTTTCTAAATAATCTTTCACTCCATCTATTAGTGGAACATTATTCATATAAACTCCCCCTATTTGTTAATTAAACAGATTTTTTCTTGTATATTTCCTCTTTTAATCTATTCTTATAAAATTCATAAAACTCACTATTCAAATCACATTCTATTACTTTATTTTCACAACTCTTACAAATGAGCTTGCCTCTTATCATTATACCATAGCCTGGCTTTCCACATATAATACATATTTCATTATTCATTTTATCAATCACTCCTAAATTTACTACTTTTGATTTTTATAATATTTTAAATAAACTAATTTAACTCTTAATAATAAACATTAATTAAATTTTATTTTATCTAAAATTTTATCCTTTACTTTAAATTTTATTCAAAAGAATAAATATTTTTTTTATTATTGCTAAAACTAATTACTGTAAAATAATTTAGGAGGTATTCCCATGAAACAGGAGATCTTATCATATTTGTCTACTGAAAAAGAAAATTTATTTAATTTGTGCAAATTCTTATATGATAATCCTGAAGAAAGTTATAAAGAATTTAAGTCCTGTAAATATATCTGTGACTTCTTAAATAATAGAGGTTTTAATGTTACTAAGAATATTTGCGATATTGAAACTGCTTTTATAGCAACTAAGGGATTAGGATATCCTAATATATGCTTTTTATGCGATTATGATGCTTTAAAGGATCAAGGCCACATCACAGGAAATAACCTTTTAACAACCATAAGTATAGCTTCTGCTATAGGTCTTGGTAGTATTATAGAAGATATTGATGGAACTATAACTATTATTGGTTGCCCTGGAGAACTTCTAGGCGGTTGTAAGTCAACCTTTGCTAAACTTGGTATCCTTGATAATATAGATGCTGTTTTAATGGTGCAGCCTGATTTAGTTACTGCAGAAAGTGGACTCTCTAAAGCAACAATTCCTTTAAGAGTTAAATTTAGAGGTGGGGATGGATTAAGCTTTTTAAATTCCAAAACCTATACATCACTAGATGGAATAATATTAACTTTTAATATATTAAATGCTCTGCTTAAAGCCTTAAATCCAGATATATCAATAAACTTTATACTATCAGAAGGAGGTAAAAACCCTCTATTAGTTCCTGAAGAGGCTGAGGCTAAATTTTATATACGTGCTAAAGATATGGATATGGCTAGATTTGCTGAAGAACGCCTAAAAGAATTAACTCACTATGTTAGTAAACTTATGGGGCTTCAGAATACCTGTTCCCTATATGAACCTCCAAATAAAGAACTAATATCAAATGAAACATTAAACAGGCTCTTTGTAAATAATTTAAAGGAGAATGGTATAATTGATATTTGCCCACCTCTAGATATAGAGTGGGGATTAAGCATTGGTGATATAAGCCATGAGATACCTTGTATACACTCATATATAAATATAGTTGAAAGTGGTTTGATATATTATGGTACTAAAGAATTTGCCTGTGAGACATTATCTGATTTTGCATTTGAACAAGGCTTTAAAGCTTCTTGTGCATTAATATCAACTGCCTTAGATTTGATAGAAAGTGATTCACTATTAAATGAAGCAAAATGTAACCTTTATGAATCCACAAAAAATATTTAATATATATTAATTAAGAATCAGAATTGATTAATTAACTTAATTTCAATTCTGATTTTTAATTTTATCCTTTTACTCTATATACTATGTTTACCTATAAATATTTAAATAGTATAATAATTACGTTGGAGGTGAAATTTTGATTCAAATATATAAATCCTATAACGATAAAGAATTAAAAAATATTGACACTATAGAGAATGGCTGTTGGATTAATATAGTTGCACCTTCTCAAGAAGAGTTAATTTTGATATCTAAAAAAACATCTATACCATTACAATTTTTACGTGCATCATTAGATGATGAGGAAACTTCTCGTATAGATATAGAAGATGATAATCTCTTAATTATTGTAGATATACCATTTACTGAAATGGAGGATAATTCCCTAACTTATGATACTTATCCACTATCTATAATCCACACTAATAAAGTATTAGTCACTGTTTGCCTAAAAAATAGCAAAATACTAACTGATTTTACAACAAATAAAATTAAATCCTTTTATACATTTAAAAAATCTAGATTTACACTACAGATATTAAATAGAATATCTACCTATTATCTTCTTTACTTACGACAAATAGATAAAAAAAGTTTAATGATTGAAAAAAGACTTCATAAATCTATGAAAAATAGAGAACTTATTCAACTTCATTCTTTAGAAAAATCTTTAGTATATTTTTCTACTTCCTTAAAATCTAACGAAATAACATTAGAAAAAATGCTTAAATTAGAATTAGTTCAAAGATATGAAGATGATAAAGATATTTTAGAAGATGTAATAATTGAAAATAAACAAGCTATAGAGATGACTGAAATTTATGGTAATATTCTTGCAAGTACAATGGACTTTTTTGCATCAGTAATATCTAATAATTTAAATATAGTTATGAAAGTAATGGCATCTGTAACAATTTTAATGTCTATATTTACAGTAGTCTCAGGAATATATGGTATGAATATATCTAAACTTCCATTTGCAGATAGCCCTAATGCATTCATTATAGTAATGGGCATCTCCTTTGCATTATGTTTCTTAGTGGCATTACTTCTATATAGGAAGGATATGCTTTAATTTTAGTAATAAAAAGGTTAAATTAAATATAGAATGATATATATATATTTCAATAAAATTTATAAAATTTTATTGAAATTAATTTTTTCTTAAAACTTATCTAATAAATATTGACTTAAGAATACATAAAATACTTAGCTATAGTTTAAAATCAATAGCTATATTTAATAATAATTAGTTAAGGGAGTGTTCTTTATATTAAAAAAGTTATATATTGGAGATACTATTGGAATTATTAGTCCTGCTGGTTGTGAAAAAAATAATCTTACAGATTATAATTTAAAGCAAATAAAAGATTTAGGCTTTAAGATTAAAGAAAGTTCTAATTTAAGAAAAATAAATAAGTATTTAGCTGGAACAGATAAAGAAAGAGCTAATGACTTTATGGAAATGTATAAAAATCCTTCAATAAAAGCTATTCTTTGCTACAGAGGGGGATATGGATCTATAAGAATGATGAGATACGTAGATTGGAATATAGTAAAAAATAATTCTAAAATTTTTTGTGGCTTTAGTGATATAACTCTACTTCTAAACTATATAAATAAAGTTTCAAACAGTCCAACATTTCATACACCTATGGCAAACTCTAATTTTAAAGATAAGCTCACTAAAGAATACTTTTTAAGTTTATTAACTGCTAATAATAATATAGACTTAAATCAATTTAACTCTATAAAAGTTTTTAACAAAAAAAATATTAGTGCTTCCCTTTGCGGTGGAAATCTTTCAATGATTTGTAGTGCAATAGGTACACCTTATGATATAGATACGACTGACAAGATTCTTATTTTAGAAGATGTAAATGAACCAATTTATAAAATAGATAGAATGCTCACTCAGTTGCTCGTATGTGGAAAACTACATAAATGTAGTGGATTTATTTTAGGATATTTTACACCTTATAATGATGATATATTAACTTTAATAAAAGAAATACTCATTCCATTAAACAAACCTATTGTTGCAGGTTTTCCAATTGGTCATGATTATCCTAATATTTCATTACCAATAGGTTCTACGATTACTTTAGATTTCACAAAAAATATCATTTATATTGCTAATATCTTTAAATAATTTAATCCTATATTTATATAACAAAAAAATCTCAGCTTTTGCTGAGATTTTACTTTGGAGGCGCCACCCAGATTTGAACTGGGGATAAAGGTTTTGCAGACCTCTGCCTTACCACTTGGCTATAGCGCCATGGTGGCTCGAACTGGAATCGAACCAGTGACACGAGGATTTTCAGTCCTCTGCTCTACCGACTGAGCTATCGAGCCTTATATGATTCATCATCATACCATTTTATTATATAATTTCATATGTTATTTGTCAACATATTTTAAATATAAAAGCTTAAAGGTTTCTTTAAGCTTTTATTAACCTGGCAACCATCTACTCTCCCACACAGTCTCCCATGCAGTACCATCGACCGTAAAAGGCTTAACCTTCGTGTTCGGAATGGAAACGGGTGTTACCCTTAAACGCATTATTACCAGATGGCTCCTCCGAGAGGGCTCGAACCTCCAACCTATCGGTTAACAGCCGAGTGCTCCACCATTGAGCTACAGAGGAACATTTAACCTGGCAACCACTTACTCTCCCACATAGTCTCCCATGCAGTACCATCAGCCTCTAAAAGCTTAACCTTCGTGTTCGGAATGGAAACGGGTGTTACCTTAAAGAGCATTATCACTAGATTTTGAAAGATATATTCTTTCAAAATTACACTAAGTATTAACTTTGAGTTAATTTGGTC
>JAUNBX010000080.1 GCA_030526875.1 Clostridium perfringens
TTATTTTACAATATATTTATTATATTATTTTTGTTGTCCAATTTTCGCAGTTCCACACATCTGTTACTACATCTTTATAAAACTCAGGTTCATGGCACACTAAAAGAATACTTCCTTTATATGCTTTTAATGCTCTTTTTAATTCTTCTTTAGCCTCTATATCTAAATGATTTGTAGGTTCGTCTAGGATTAATATATTAGTTTCTTTGTTTATAAGTTTACATAATCTAACCTTTGCTTGCTCTCCACCACTTAGCACACAAACTGTACTTTCTATGTGTTTATTTGTTAAACCACATTTAGCTAAAGCACTTCTTACTTCGTATTGATTATATCCAGGGAACTCTCCCCAAATCTCATCTATAACACTATTATAGTTTGCTTCTTTTATTTCCTGTTCAAAATATCCTAATTGTTGATACTCACCTGTTTCAACTTCTCCACTTAATGGTTTTATTATTCCAAGTAAGCTCTTTAAAAGAGTTGATTTTCCAAGTCCATTTGCTCCAACTAAAGCTACCTTTTGCCCTCTTTCCATAAGTAAATTTAGTGGTTTACTTAAAGGTTCATCATATCCGATAACTAAATCTCTAGTTTCAAATATAAGCTTTCCTGAAGTTCTTCCTTGTTTAAAATTAAACTCTGGTTTTGGTTTTTCTGCAGCAAGTTCTATTCTGTCCATTTTATCTAATTTCTTTTGTCTTGACCTTGCCATGCCTGTTGTAGCAACTCTTGCCTTGTTTCTTGCAACAAAATCCTCAAGCTTTGCAATCTCTTGTTGTTGTCTTTCATAAGCTGCTTCTAATTGTTTTTTATTAGCTTCATAGATTCTCATGAAGTTTTCATAGTCCCCTGTGTATCTTGTTAATAATCTATTTTCAACGTGATATATAACATTAACAACACTATTTAAGAAAGGAATATCATGAGATATAAGTATAAAAGCATTTTCATAACTTTGAAGATATGATTTTAACCAAGCTATGTGTTCCTCATCTAAATAGTTAGTAGGCTCATCAAGAAGTAAAATATCTGGGGCTTCTAAAAGAAGTTTTGCTAACAATACCTTTGTTCTTTGCCCACCACTTAAATCTGAAACATCTTTATCAAGCCCTACATCCTTAAGTCCAAGACCTGCTGCAACCTCTTCTATTTTCACATCAATTATATAAAATCCGCTATTATCTAAGGCATCTTGTATATTAGCTGTTCTCTCTAATGCTTTATTCATTTCCTCTTCATTCATATTCCCCATATTTTCATATAGTTGATTCATTTCTGTTTCCATATCAAATAGATACTTAAATGCTTCTCTTAATACATCCTTTATAGATTTACCCTTTTCAAGTTGAGTATGCTGGTCCATATATCCAACTCTAACTCTATTGCTCCATTCTATCTTACCCTCATCAGGCATTAACTTTCCTGTTATTATGTTCATAAAGGTAGATTTTCCCTCACCATTAGCCCCTATAAGGCCTACATGTTCACCTTTTAACAATCTAAAAGAAACATCCTCAAATATAGCTCTATCTCCAAAGCCATGACTCATATTCTTAACAGTTAATATACTCATATTTTACTCCTTTTAAAATCTTTCTTATTCTATTTTAATAAAAATAATATTCCACCAAAGTATACTATTATAGCTAAAACACATATACCTAATAAATTTTTTAAAACTGTTGCTCTAACTTGCATGCTAACACCGCCTTTTAGGTTATAATATATTTCAAAAATATCAATGATTATAATATCACAAATTATTAACAAAACCAATTTATTAATTAAATTTTTATTTTAATTATGTATAACATTCTCCTATCTTGGTAATAATTATTAATGAGGCAATAAGCTTCAATCTTATAATAGCCTCTCCCCCATTTTATTTATACAGGTAGCTGTTTACGAAACAGCTACCTTCCCTTAAAATTTATATTATAATCAAAAATTTATATTCTATGATTCTTTTCAAAATCAACATTGTTTCTTATTTTTAACTCTAAGTAAATTGATTATATCTTATATATTTCCCTCAATTGAGTTCAATTTATTTATATACTCTAATAAAAATTCTAAAGCACCTTTTACAGCCTCTAACCTAACACCTTGCCTATCTCCACTAAATTTAAATTTTCTACAAAAAACATTTCCATCTATACATAATCCCATATATACAAGACCTACCGGTTTTTCCTTAGTACCGCCACCTGGTCCTGCTATTCCAGTTGTTGATATTCCTATATTAGTATCAGCTGTTTTACATATACCAATAGCCATTTCTTTAGCTGTTTCCTCACTTACAGCGCCAAACCTATCTAAAGTTTCTTTTTTTACACCTATTCTTCTCATTTTAGCTTCATTAGAGTAAGTTACAACACCCTCCATAAAAACAGAAGAAATCCCACTATAGTTTATAAGAGTTCCTGCTAGTAATCCACCTGTACAAGATTCTGCAGTTCCTATAGTTAATCCTTTATTGACTAATATTTCACCAACTACTTCTTCTAAATTCTTTTCCATAATAGCCTCCTAAATTCATAATATATCTTATTATATCTCTATTTTAAACATTTATAAAATTAATATAAAAAAAGAGTTAGCAATTGCTAACTCTTTATATGTTAAGACTTAATTATTTACTTTCTAATAATGCTAATGCAACAGCGCCAACAACTCCAGCATCTGTTCCTAATCCAGCTTCAACTATTTTACAGTGTTCAGCCATTGACTTAAAGCATCTTTCATTTACAACTTCTTGTACCTTATCAAATACAACTTGACCTGCCTTTGATACTCCACCGCCTATAACAACCATATCGGGATCAAACGTTGCTATAGCATTTGCAACACCTATTCCTAAGTAATTTAAAGCCACATCTCTTATCTCAGTAGCTACTTTATCTCCAGCAGCAGATTCTACAAAAACTTCATAAGAAGTTACAGTTTTATATTTTTTTAATGATGTTTCAACATTAGTTGATACGGCTTCCCTAGCTCTTCTTGCTATAGCAGTACCTGATGAAACAGCTTCTAAGCATCCTACATTACCACAGTTACATCTCATTCCTGTTTCTGAAGCAACTGTTGAATGTCCTATTTCTAATGCATTTGATGTACTACCTCTATAGATTTTACCATTTAAGATAGCTCCTCCACCAACACCAGTGCTTACAGTGAAGAATATCATATTTTCAGTACCTTTTCCTGCACCAAACATAAATTCTCCTATTGTTGCAACATTTGCATCATTATCTAAATAAACTGGAACTTTAAATCTTTCTTTTAAAGGTCTTACTAAATTAAAGTTTTTAAATGGAAGATTTGGTGTTGTTATTATTATACCTTCCTTAGCATCTAGAGGTCCTGGAGAACCGATTCCGATTGCTTTAACTTCATCTATAGTTATTTTTCCATCAACTATAACAGCCTCAACTGCACTTATTATTCTACCTAATACAGGTGCTTCACCTTCAAAGGCATCTGTTGGTACTGTATATTTAGCTACTATATTTCCTTCTAAATCTGATAATGCGGAACTTATTTTTGTTCCTCCTAAGTCTATTCCAATTACGTAATTTTTCACTTTTAGTCCTCCCCAACAATAAATAAAATTATATTATGTATATTAATATATTATACCATAATTATTTTACGTTTACATTATCTTATTAAATTTTATATGCATTTATATCATAAATTCCTTTACCATTGTATCCTTCATTATGTATATTAAACTTATTATCGCTTAATATAGTATATATTATACTTATATTCTCATTATTTACTTTATCAATTGATATAGAAAATGAGTCCTTATATCCTATAATCTCCATATAATTGCATATATTTTCATAGCACAATGGTGTTATTTCACCTTTTATATCCATTTTATAATTACACATAACATCACCTGTTTAAATAATTTAATAGTATTATTTAACTTTTTCAGGTATTTTATTCATAAATATAAAATATCATATAAAATAAATGCATCAAAATTTTTATATAATAAAGATATATAAAAATAAGAAATTTATAATATTTTTATTCAATATTATAACATAATATTTGTTTTCTTCCATATAATTTATATATCTCTACTATATATTTTTTACATTAATCAGTTAAGTCATTTTTTTCTATTATTTTATTTATTTCACTATTGGGTACCTCATCATATCTTTTAAAATGTGTAGTAAAAGTTCCTTTAGCTTGAGTTATGGACCTTAAATCAGTTGCATATCTAAAAGATTCAACTAACGGAATTTCTGCCATTATTAATTGTGCCCCGTCTTTAGAATCAATTCCTAATACTTTACCTCTTTTCTTATTTATATCACCTATAACATCTCCCATATATTCATCTGGAACAGTGATATTTACATCCATTATAGGCTCTAAAAGTATAGGTTTAGCCTGTTCTAAGCCTTTCTTATATGCTATTGAAGCAGCCATTTTAAAAGCCATTTCTGATGAATCAACAGGATGATAAGAACCATCATATAATGTAGCTTTAAGACCAATTACAGGATATCCAGCCAATACACCATGTTTTATACATTCCCTTAATCCCTTTTCTACAGCTGGTATAAAATTTCTTGGAACTGAGCCACCAACAACAGCGTCTACAAATTCTAATTCATCTTCTCCATCTAATCTCGGCTCAAATTTTATTTTTACATCACCATATTGTCCATGACCACCAGATTGTTTCTTATGCTTTCCCTGTATGTCAATAACCCCTTTTATAGTCTCTCTATATGGAACTTTAGGTAATCTTAATATTACATCAGTTCCAAATTTTGATTTTAATCTATTTCCTAGAACTTCTAAATGCATTTCTCCCATTCCTGATATTAAAATTTCTGCATTTTCTGTATCCCTAACTATTTTAAAGGTATTATCTTCTTCTAAAAGTTTTGACAATCCCGAAGAAATTTTATCCTCATCTCCTTTTGTTTTAGGTATTACAGCCATACTGAGAACTGGATCTGGAAATTTTATATTATTATATAAAATATTAGCATTAACGTCACAAATAGTATCTCCTGTTGATATATTTTGCAACTTAGATATAGCTCCAATATCACCCTTTCTAATTTTACATGTAGATATTTGATTCTTGCCATTTATATAATATAGATTATTTATCCTCTCAATCTTCCCATTAGATGTATTTAATACATCTGTAGAATTGGTTATTTCTCCAGTAATGACTTTAAATATTGATAATTTCCCCATAAAGGGATCAACTATTGTTTTAAATACAAATGCTGAGAAAGGTTCTTCATAATTATTATCCAATGAATTATCTCTTCTAAAATCATTTTGTATTAAGTTAGGAGATGGGAATACTTTATTTATATTATATATTAAGGACTCTATTCCTAAGCATTTAGTAGAACTTCCACACATTACTGGAACTACATCACCAGAAACTATTCCATTTATTAATCCCAAATAAATTTCTTCATCTGATAATATTCCATTTTCTAAATATTTATTTAATAAATCTTCATCATTTTCAGCCACTAGTTCCATAATTTCTTCTTTATATTTACCTATTTCCTCTAAAATCTCTGCACTTACATTATTTAAATCATTTTTATTAATTAATACATCTACTACACCATTAAAATTATCCTCTTTTCCTAGGGGATAATTTATCGGAACTACTTTGTTTCCAAAGATATCCTTTAATTGTTTTAAAACTTTATTATAGTTTGAATTCTCTCTATCTAATTTATTTATGAAAAAGGCCCTTGGGATATTTTTAGCATTACAATATTTCCATGATTTCTCTGTTCCAACTTGCACACCTGTTACACCACAAACTACAATTAACGCTATATCAGAACCAGTAACACCCTTTATTGCTTCACCTATAAAATCAAAATATCCTGGTGTGTCTAATAAATTTATCTTGCAATTAGACAACTGCATCTGTAATATTGATGTATTAATTGATATTTTTCGCTTTTTTTCTTCTAAATCATAATCACTATTTGTACTCCCATCTTCTACCTTACCTAATCGGTCTATACGTTTAGAACAATATAACAATGCTTCTGCTAACGAAGTTTTTCCGACTCCACTATGTCCGATAAGTCCAATATTTCTTAAATCATTAATATTATATTCCCTCATAATATCCGCATTCAGAAAATGTGAAAACATTTTCTTAGTGCTCCCCACCTTTCATATCTTTTTAAGATAAATTATGAATATAAGCTAAGATTAAATATCCATATATTAGAAATATATTCATAGTTTAATTTAAATATTAGTTAATAAATATAATTTTTGGGGGTAAGTATTATAAAGAACAAAAAAAGAATGTTATCAAAATAGACATAATCTACTTTGATAACATTCTTAATAAAAATGGCTCCTCCGAGAGGGCTCGAACCTCCAACCTATCGGTTAACAGCCGAGTGCT